>CAYXDG010000012.1:19642-59813 GCA_964463655.1 uncultured Dactylococcopsis sp. | reverse complement strand
CCAATTTTTTGATAAAAATGTACAAAAAAGAACCTTACCTCTGGCTTCATTTCTCGGGACTAGCGACGCTTCCTCTCTGGTTAGAGTTAGTTTGGCTTGGACTCGCTGCAGGAAAACCGATCTTTCCCTTACCTGTTGAACTCGCGATCGTGGCGGTTCTGGGAACGCTTCCCATTACTTTGATGCAATGGACCCGACCCTTTGATATCTTTAGTGTGTTGCTCTTATGTGTACAACCCGATCAACTCAGTGAACCACAGCGACAGCTTTTACAAGCATTTAAGACCGCCAAGCATCGGGTTTTATGCGGACTCGGCGCGATCGCCCTGCTCGTTAGTCTCTGGGCGATCGCTCGTTATGCTCCCCTCGTTGCACCCGTTACCCCTTTTCCGAATCACTGGATTGGCTTAGCAGTTGCGGCGATCGCCTTTTTAGCTAGTAATTTATTTTTACAAGTTCCTCTGAGTGTTCTTGGGATTTTCTTCACCAGTCAAGACCAGTTAACCCAACTTCGAGCAACTCCCCCAGAAGAGATCACCAGCAAATACTTTGTCCCTGGATTCCGCGTTAAGAAAATCTTGCCAACGGTTAACAATTAATAAT
The DNA here is from genome assembly GCA_964463655.1 of uncultured Dactylococcopsis sp. Taxonomy (GTDB): domain Bacteria; phylum Cyanobacteriota; class Cyanobacteriia; order Cyanobacteriales; family Rubidibacteraceae; genus Halothece. Next base: position 59,210 of record CAYXDG010000012.1, on the reverse strand, counting down.
TTGTTATTGGTTATTTGACCACTGGTAACTGGTCACTGATTTTGTATCTTCAGTGGCAGAAACTTTGAGGAAATTTGCGCTAGTCTAGGAGAAAAAGAAATTAATATACGGGAGTGGGATATGGCAAGTACAATTGTTGAACAACAAGAATTCTCAGAAGATCAAGTAATCTGGGAAAATCTAAGAAGCGCGATCGCAGCTAGTTCTGGCTTTATTAGCTGGCAACTGGAAAATGAACTTGATGCCACCGCATCTGAAGATTATCTAGATGAACAAGTTCGCGCTTATCTCCGAGAAACTTTAGAAACTCTTGCTTACTAAACCAACAGGCTGCCGCTCTCATCACTCCCCTGCGATGTATATTTCTAAGGGGAGTTTTAATGTTTAGGCTATCATCGTTTTTAGAAGAACTATCACAAATTAATAAAAAATGGATATTCTACAACGCCTCTGGCGCATTATTCGCGCAAATATCAATAGCTTATTACAAAAAACAGAAGACCCAGAAAAGATTCTCGAACAAGCAGTCTCCGATATGCAGGAAGACTTGGTGAAACTCAGACAAGCTGTTGCCCAAGCCATCGCTTCCCAAAAACGCACAGAACGCCAAGCTAGCCAAGCGGAAAATACGGCGGATCAATGGAAAAAACGAGCGCAACTTGCCCTAGAAAAAGGCAATGAAGACCTCGCTAGAGAAGCACTCACTCGTCGCCAAAGCTATCAACAAACTGCAGATAGCTTAAAAGAACAACTCAGTCAACAAAATCAGGTGATTGATAAGCTGAAATCCGATATGCGGAAATTGGAAAGTAAAATTTCCGAAGCCAAGAATAAAAAAGATATGTACATCGCAAGGGCGCGATCGGCCCAAGCAACGCAACGAGTGAATGAACTCATGTCAGGGGTGAATACAGGGAGTTCTCTGAGTGCTTTTGAACAAATGGAAGATCGCGTGAATGAAATGGAAGCCTCAGCCGAAGCCAGCCAACAACTGGGACAGGATGACCTTGAACAGCAGTTTGCTTCCCTCGAACAAGGGGGAAACGTTGATGAGGAATTAAATCAACTTAAACAACAATATCAAGGTCGTTCCTCACAAAAAGAACTCCCTGCTAGTCAACAAGCACAGGTGGATCAAGAACTCGAACAACTGCGATCAGAACTAAAACAATAACAGATGGAACGAGGATTAATTTGGCTTCCTTTATTAGCCCTGTTTATCGGTTTAGCATGGGCGGGTTGGAATGAATATCAAAAAGTAGAAGCCTATCGCCAATGGGCTGAATCATTTGATCGCGCTAAATATGACATTTACGCGGTTTTGGGGCAAAAGGATGACAGGATTACTTGGGGAAAACCCGCTCGTGGCGAACCCAAATCTCTACGGACTTTTTCTCTAAAAACTGTCTCTGAAATTCAACTTTTCGTTGATAATTATCCAGTTTCTCTAGAAAATCCACCGCAAAAAGGGAAAGCTGATATTTGTTTTATTTTCAAAGATGGGGAAAGCATGGAAATTCCTTTTACCCAAGTTTCTCTTGCAGCAAAATGGACAGAAAAACTGCAAGCACTCAAAGCCATGAATTATGAATAATTAACATGAGTGCGCCAATTCAACCCCTTTTATAATGGCTTTTGGGTGAGCTTTGCCCACCCGATCATTCAAGCATTCAAAAATGAAGAATTGCAACTGTCATGGTTAATTAATGATCAATTACTTTGGATAATTTGTTGAACTTGCTGACGAAGTTCAGGTTGTTGACGCACTGCTCCTAAAATTTGCTGAAAGCGAGGAACAGCTAACCCTTGAGATTCCACAGCTTCTTTCATTTCCGACTGAGTATCGCGCTGAATCTGTGCAAGTGTTTGACTAGCACTTTCAAACCGTTGTAATTCCTCTTCAGAAGCGTCTATTTCTACTTCAGGATTACGTTGTGATTGTAAAATTTCTCGGAATCTTTCGGTGCTTAATCCTTCTTGCTCGATCGCCTCGCTAACTTGATTTCTGGATTCCATTTGAATGCTTCGCATAGCTTGGATCGCAGCAGCAAATTGTTCTAATTCTTCAGAACTAATATCGGTTTCAGAGGAAGGTTGAGCTTGGGCTTGTGCGACAGAGAAAGAAGAATTCGCTAAGGCGGGAGTCGATAGGCTTAAAAAAATGAAGAGGCTAGCACTGGTGAGGGTTAAGGATTTTAACACTGATATTTCTCCTGATTTACTGTGAGTTAGAAGCTGACAAGTTGGCAATCACCTTACTCGCTGTCAGTCCTAAATTTTCTCCCCTATCCTAACAGGAATCATTTAAGGTTGAAGGCGTTGATATCGCATCCCTGGGGCTTGGGAAATTAAGCCAAGCAGTTCAAGTTGTAGTAGTCCTGCGGAAACGGCGTTAGCTTCTTGAGAGACATTTTGAACAATTAAATCATAAGGGGTGGGTTCAGGGGCGATCGCCCTTAAGATTTCTTTTAAGTTTGCTTCAAGATCACTTAAAGGCGCTGTGGTTTCGGTGAGGCGATCGAGTTGGGGGATTGTTCCCAACATTTCCAATAAATGCTCTTCGCTCAAGATAACATTTGCCCCATGATTTAATAATCCCAAACACCCGATCGCCCTTGGATTTTCTAATGATCCTGGTAAAACATAAACATCGCGTCCAAATTCATTGGCGTAACGGGCTGTAATTAAAGCGCCTGATTTTTGCGGCGCTTCTGTGACAATCACCGCACGGGAAAGCCCAGCAATAATCCGATTTCTGGCGGGAAAGTTTCCCCGATCGGGCTGTCTTCCCACGGGATATTCTGTGAGGAGAGCGCCTTGTTGTACAAGACTCGCATAGAGTTGACGATTGCTATGGGGGTAGGTAATATCTAATCCTGTCCCTAAAACCGCCAAAGTTCGTCCTCCAGCATCTAAACAACTGCGATGGGCGATCGCGTCGATTCCCGCAGCTAATCCAGAAACAATACAATAGCCATGTGTCACTAACGCCTTGGTTAATTTTTGCGTCCAGCGTTTCCCATACTCCGTCGGTGCACGCGTCCCCACAATTCCAATTAAAGGTTTGTTTCCCTGCATTTCTTGGGGGTCAATGTTTCCTCGATAATATAGGGCTGGGGGAAAACTGGGAATCTCTAACAGTAAGCGAGGATAATCATGGTCGGCAGGTGTCCAAAATTGGGGATTGTCTTGTAGATGTTCGGTTAAAGTTTTTTCTGGGTCAAGGCGTGTTCGCTGCTCAAGAATCTGCTGAATATTTTTATTTCCCACCCCCGACACTTGCTGTAATTCCCATTGACTGGCTTGCCAAGCAGCTTCTAAACTACCAAAGTGCTTTTTGATGCGTTGCAGGGTCACCGACCCCACTCCTGATATCTGTGACCATGCCAACCAATATTTACGTTCTGATGTCATAGTTGTCTCTTTATTGACCACAGCAGCGATCGTAACCCAAACTATCTAAAATCAAATCACTGACTGCATTGGCAATGGCAAACTCTCCATAAAAACTATGACTAAAATCAAAGGCTTGCATCTCAGTCACGATCGCTACCACCAACGCTCCTAAATCATTTTCTCCTTCGAGACGTTGACGAATAAAAATTTGAGCAGCTTGCTTGGCGATCTCAGCATTGACCCCTTCTGGGATAAATTCTTCATCTAACCATTTTTGCAGACCTTCTTGAAGCCATTCTCGTTCTTGTTCGGGGTTTTCGATCGCAGGAAGGGTGATTGGTTTAACGGGATCACTCATAGCAACTTAAGTTTTTGAAAGACTTTAGGAATATTTTAAAGGATTACTCAATTTTTTACATCTTCATCATTCCTACTGTAGCATCAGTTTCTAAAATTTGAGAAATTAGGAATTATTCATGGCTCGTTTTTTCCGTAATTGAAAGAGGGTTTTTTGATGCGTTTCTCTGTCTATCGGGTATAAAAAGACTAAAACTAAGCTAGTTAGTAAAGGAATAGTTGGCAAAAGGATCACTGCCATTAAAATGGCAGTTAATGCTGATTCTGGTTGTTCTATGGGTGGAAGAGATTCTTGAAACCCTGCGATCGCGAGAATTTGTCCGAATAGAAACAATCCTAATGCTTGCGCCATTTTATTGGCAAACAGCAGAATACTATTAAACACTCCCTCTCGTCTTTGTCCTGTTTTTAACTCATCCCAATCGATCGCTTCAGGTACCATTGAAGGTGGAATTAAATAAGCTGCTGCCATGCCAATTCCTTGTAAAGCCACACTTAGATAAATCCATTCTGGTGCTTCTGGTTGAATATAAAACAGTCCACAGTTGCCAATAATCCAAAGACTAATTCCTAACCAAAAGGCTGCTTTTTTTCCTAGTTGTTCGCTGACTGGTTTCCAAATAAAAATCGCAACCAAGGTTGCGACTTTCATGATTAAAGCAATCGAAATAATAGCTGATTCTGGTTGCTGTAAGTTATTGACGATAAAATAAGGAAGAATGGTTGGGGCAACTAATAACGCCATCCAAGAAAACCCATAGATTCCTAACAGTAACCAGAAGGGTCGATTACTGCTTAATTTTTTTAAGTCTTGGACATTTACTCCACTGGTGTCTGCTTTGATGTCTTGTTCTTCCGTTTGCCAACAACACCAGCCAATTGAAATTAAGGTCGCGATCGCGCAAACTGTGCCTAAAATTGGCAGTTGCTTTTGAGGTGGGTCATCAAAAACAGTTAACACCTGCAGCAATAATAGAGAGAGGGTACTCGCTGTCATCGCAAAGCTAAAGCGCCACCCGTTGAGGCGAATATGTTCTTGATGATCTTCGCTAACATCTGTGAGGAGGGCGCTATAGGGAATTAGGAAGCAAGCAAAACTGACTTGAAAGAAAATCGCAACGATGAGATAGTAACCGTATAATGCCCAAGAAGTCAAGGGGGGAACCCACCAGTGGAGGGAGAAGCTAATGGCGAGAATGGGGGCGCTTCCTAACATCCAAGTGTGTCGCCTACCAAATCGCGATCGCGTTTGATCGCTGAGTGGACCCACAATTAAAGTCGCGATTGCGTTACAACCTTTACTGATTAATAAGATTGTTCCTGCGATATTTGGGGGAACTCCTGCAACTGTGGTTAAGAAGAAAAAGAAGAAAATAATTAAAACATTTAAAGACATCGATGGGCCAAAATCTCCGATTCCGTAACCGATGCGTGTGGCGATTGACAGTTGATTGGTTTGGGTTTGAGATAAGGTCATTGGTGATATATTTGCGGCGTTTTCTGGTGATGCGATCGCATGGTTAGAGATTGCGCTAGAGTTTTATAAGAAGCTGGATGTCCTGCAAAATAGCCAGAGAGATAATATCTGGGGGGTTCATAATGATTTTCTGCTGTAAAGGGTTCTAAGAATCTATTATGCACCAAGTCTTGTCGAACAAAAAAAGCATTCACCCCAGACACATTACAACCCACTAAACAATAACCTTTTTCCGCAAGGTTAACTTCTAGAAACTTCAGAGAAACTCCAAAGCAATCATCTTTTTCCCAAATGTGATCAGGGTTATAATCCATGCAAAACAGAAGCGGTGGGGTAAACTTAGCATTATATTCAATCACAATCACTCTCGGTTGTACACAAGTAATGGCCTTCAAGACATGATAATCGTTACCATCAATATCAACGGATAACAGATCGATTTCTGGCTGTTGGATATTGTCGCTAATGATTTGATTAATATTCTCTTTTGTAATCAGAGATTCAACTATTTTTAATTGACCATTTTTAATCACACTTGCAAAGTTTTTTCTGATTTTCTGAACTGACTTTGAATCTGCATCAATCCATAATCCTTGCCAATCTTCAAATAGTAATGCTAAAGTATTATTTTCTAAGCCATTCCCAATGCCAAATTCTATAAAAATTTGATTAGTTAGACCAACTCGATTAAAGATTTCTCGGATCATTCCATCTTCATCACTTTGAGAATAAATTTTATCGCCAAACCCCATTAAACTTTTTGGGTTTTGATATTTTTCTTGTTGGCGAATGCGATCAATTTCTTGCAAAATAGGCAATTGATGATAGCGCTCTTTGATGATTTTTTTATACTTTCTCTCTAAACGCTTTAACTGGATTAATCTCTGAATGGATAGGAATGGCATTGGCTTATTTTTCGGCTTAACAATTAGCAGATTCAGGATTTAATTCGTCACTTGATAAGGGGGAATTCTGCGAAGATTCCAGCGAGAGCGTTTTTCTTCAATGTGCATATTTTCTGTATCTTTCTTCAAATGTCTTGAGTTACTTTCAAAGGAAAAAGAAGAGGGTAACTGATCTTCTCCATACTCCACATAAATAAATGATTCGACATCTTGGTAGGAGGGAGAAAAGATATCTGTTTCCGACTCCAACCAGTGATAATGATGTTTGAGTGCTGTGGAAAAAAGTCCAGTTCCATCATCAAAAAATCGCTCTGTGGTTGCTCCGTATTCTTCATAAGGATGAAATGCTAAATCGCTGGGCGACTTTTCTGCAACCCAAGACGCATAAGACCAATACTCACTAAAAGTATCAAATTTTTTGACCGATCGCATCATCAATAATAACCAAGAGTCATCGGATGTAAAATACTGATTCAGTTGCTCTTTAAATGAGCGCAATAATTCTTGTTTAAACCACATATGATGAGGAATAAATGTCCCTTCTGTATCCGTGATAGGTTTAATTCCAAGGATCGATTGAATCCATTTTTCCCAAGCAGAAACAATTTGCGGATTTCCCCATTGATTATGTTGTAATAATGCAAAGGTATGCTTGATGGTTTCTTTCTCTTTTTTCAGCAATGGCCAAGCATTAACAGGTAACAAGTCGCTATCCCAAACCACATACCATTCGCTTAGCTTTTCAATCCCATCACAAGCGCCGAGCTTTAATAATTGTTGATAGAACCAACCGGGAGCATACAGAGATTTTTTTAAGTCTAGTTCAGCACAAATTAAGTCTTTACTTAAACCCGTTTTCTCCTTAAAAAATGATTCTTCTTCATGAACATAAACCGAAGTAACTTCCCAATTTTGGCAATTGACCTTTAGTAAGTTTGCTTCCGCTTTTTGTGTAATAACATGGATTGAGCGAGGCTGATAATGCTTCGTAATTCCTTCTAAAACAGCACGGGTATTCCAACGTATTTTATAAAGTGGGATTACAAAGTCAAAGCTCTCTAAAGTTGTTCGGAACATCATTTTATTAACCTAACAATGGAAAATAATTTCTCAAAAAAAATTTGCTTTCTCGTCATCAATACGACTTTTTATTATTAGGCAGATTATAACACATTTCACTGTCATACCATCTGAAAAAGCATCAGTTTCAGATGGGCTATACCCACTCTACAGCTTTCGCCCCTTGATTGTTTACTTTCATCTAAAATTAAAAAGTTATTAAACGATCGCGTACTCTGTAGCGTTCTATTAAGTTTCCTGAGCTTAAGGAGATGGCCCGATGAAGACACACTCGTCATCTATCCTGAGCAAGAGTTGCTTAAAAATCCTTTCAATTCAAGAGATTGAGGTGAAGACAAGGGAAATAGTCACTAAAGAGATTGTGTCAAAAGGAAGATTAATCTGAGAAAATGGATGCGACCGTGACATTTTTTTTAACAGTATTCTAAGATAAGAACGGCGATTACTGATCTGACTTTATTTAAGCGTGATCGCAGCTATGCAAAATTAGAATTATTCGAGAGTAAGAGAAAATGACCATTACCAATGAAAAGCTCAGTCAGAAGACCGCAAGACCCGTTACCCCGTTAGGGATTTTAGTAGAGAAGTTAGAAGGGATTGTTAACAGCGCCAAACAGGAAAGTGTATCTAATCAATTACAAAGCGCGATCGAGGATGCGTTTCAATTAGGAGCAGGATTAGACCCTTATCTGGATTTAGTCACTACTCAAGAATCAGAAGCTCTCGCCAATCTTGATCGCAAAACCCGTGAAGAAGACTGGAGTCAATGCTTTTCCGATGGGGAAACAGTTTGTAAACTCGAACAAGAAATGCTGTCAGGTCATATTGAAGGACAAACCTTGAAAATGTTTGTTCAGATGACAGGTGCGAAACGCATTTTAGAAGTAGGAATGTTTACAGGTTATTCTGCGTTGGCGATGGCCGAAGCACTCCCCGAAGATGGTAAGATTGTCGCTTGTGAAGTTGATCCATATACCGCCGAGTTTGGTCGTAACTGCTTTGATGTGTCTCCTCATGGAAACAAGATTAGCATTATGGTAGCGCCTGCGATCGAGAGTCTGGAAAAATTAGCCAGTGAAGGACAAACCTTTGAATTAGCCTTTATTGATGCGGATAAAACAGGATATAAAGATTATTATCGTCTCTTGATGGATCAGGGATTATTAGAAGCTGGTGGCTATATTTTTGTGGATAATACTTTGTTACAAGGACAAGCCTATTTACCTCCAGAAAAACGCACTGCAAATGGAGAGGCGATCGCCCAATTTAATCAAATGGTTGCAGATGATCCTCGCGTTGAGCAAGTATTACTTCCCCTGCGCGATGGCTTAACCATGATCAGAAAACTGTAATCGATCCGTGGATGTTTTGACTATATCTTTGTTCGGGGTGAACAGCCATTCACCCCGAATCGACTTATCGAGCAACTATTGAGTAATTAAAAATGATTCTCTTATTTATCCAAGCACGATTCAAATCTCTCCTCAAAACAGTGGGAACTTTAAACTTGCTGTTAATTGCCTTCCCTTTCAACTTAATTACAGTTCTCTTTTCTTTTCTCATTCAAGGAAAACTAAAGCAAGAAGTGACAGATAATCCTAAGCGTATTCTACTGACAGGTGGAAAAATGACAAAATCGCTACAATTAGCGCGATCGTTTTACCAAGCAGGTCATACCCTGTTCCTTATTGAAACCCATAAATACTGGCTTTCAGGTCATCGCACCTCCCAAGCAGTGAATAAATTTTACACAGTTCCTGCACCCGAAAAAGACCCAGAAGGCTATCGTCAAGGACTCTTAGAGATTGTTAAAAAAGAACAAATTGATGTTTTTATTCCTGTTTGTAGTCCTGTTTCCAGTTATTATGATTCTACTGCAAAACCGCTACTCACTGAAGCAGGTTGCGAGGTGATTCATTTCGATCCTGAGATTACAGCAATGCTGGATAATAAATATGAATTCTGCAAAACAGCAAGGGAAATCGGACTGTCTGCACCCAAAGTTTTTCGTTTTAGCTCTCCCCAACAAGTCTTAGATTTTGACTTTCAAGGAGATGGTAGTCGCTATATTATTAAAAGTATTAATTACGATTCAGTACGTCGCTTAGACTTGACAAAATTACCCTTTGAGGGGATGGAAAGCTATCTCAAAAAACTGCCCATCACCGAAGAAAATCCTTGGGTAATGCAAGAGTTTATTCGCGGACAAGAATATTGTACTCATAGCACGGTTAGAAATGGGAAGATTCAACTCCATTGTTGCTCAAAATCTTCTCCCTTTCAAGTGAATTATGAGCAAGAAGATCATCCAGAAATTCTAGCTTGGGTGAAAGATTTTGTGGAAGCATTAAACCTCACAGGTCAGATTTCTTTTGACTTTATACAAACCGCAGACGGAACGATTTATCCCGTAGAATGTAACCCGCGAACCCATTCTGCAATTACGATGTTTCATGATCATCCTGATTTGGCGGATGCTTATTTAGGAAATCTTGACAATCAAGCCCCCATTTCTCCATTACCTGATAGTAAACCGACCTATTGGTTGTATCATGAACTGTGGCGGTTAACAGAAATTCGTTCCTTCCAAGACTTAAAAAAATGGTGGGAAAAAATTGCTCAGGGAACTGATGGGATTTTTCGCAAAGATGACCCTTTACCCTTTTTATTTGTCCATCATTGGCAAATTCCACTATTACTTTTAAGCAACTTAAAAACCCTACAAAGTTGGATTCGCATTGACTTTAATATTGGCAAAATTGTTAAATTAGGAGGAGATTAAGTCATGTCATCACTCAGAGTTCTACAATTAGCAGGCTCAAATGTTTCTGAGTTTTATTATAATTTATCTATGATTTATGCGCGGAAAGTTTTACAACCGTCTGGTGTTAAAAACTATTACGCGATCGCCCATCCGAAAGGATTTTGGCAACTGGGTCTATCTTTAAATGAGTTATCCCCTCAGTTATCCCTACAGCAAATGATCGCGGAATTACCAGAAGTTGATGTGGTTGTTCCCCATTTATTTTGCTTTCCAGGAATGACCAGTTTTCGCGCTTTTTTTGAGGATTTATTAGGTTTACCTGTTGTTGGTTCTCCTGCTCACTGTACCGCATTAGCGACGAATAAAGCACACACCAGAAACATTGTTCGAGAAATGGGGGTAACAGTAGCAAAAGCGCAACAAATTCGATCGGGCGATACTGTAACCATGAAATTTCCCTTTATTGTGAAGCCTAATTCTGAAGATAATTCTTTAGGTTTAACTTTAGTCAAAAGTGAAGACCAACTCTCAGAAGCACTCAACAAAGGGTTTGAATTTGATGAAACTTTGCTCGTCGAAGATTACATCCCCGGACGAGAAATTCGCGTGGGAGTCATTGAGCGATCGGGCGAGTTATTTGTTCCGAAATCAATGATTGAATACATCTTCCCGAAAGACCACACCATTCGCACCGTCCATGATAAATATGATTTACAAGCGGATGGAACACCAGGAAAACAGCCCGAAAAACCTGTGGCAAAGCCTCAATGTCCCGCCGACTTGACCCCAGACTTATCTGAAAAAATCGCAGAGGCGGCGAAAAAAGCCCATATCGCGTTAGGCTGTCGGGATTACTCTCTGTTTGATTTCCGCATCCATGAAGCCACTGGAGAGCCTTATTTATTGGAAGCGGGTCTGTTTTGGTCGTTCGGCGAAATTAGCATGATCTCCCGAATGTTACTCGCTGATGGGGAAAACCTAGAGGACATTGTGTTTGAAGTGTGGCGAAATGCGTCACAACGGAAGCGTGTCGCCTGTGGTTCACTGTATAAGTATGTCTAGAATTATCTTAAAAGATTGATTTTGTCCCCCTCACAGGGGGGCTTAAGTTTCTTGAGAATTTTTCAGTGAGTTGTCCTTCCATTTCTTCCATTCACTAGAACTGCGAATTGCCAGCCAGAGTAACATTAAAGCGATTAATCCTCCTTCTTGCGGTGCATTAAAGGCATATAAAACCAGCAAAATTGATAGAATATCTTTACTAAATGCGATCCAAGTTGGCGTTCCTCTTAGGCGAAAAAACCAGCCAATCTGTACCAATTGTAAAAGTAGAGCTAGTAGTCCCCCACTGATTCCAACTAACCAAAGTTGTGCGTTTTCATAATCAGAAAATTTGCCCACTGCGACGGCTAACAGGAAACCCACGATTGGGCTAAAAATTAATTGAATGATTTGTAAGGTTCTTTGTCCCAGTAACTGTTTTGAGCCAAATAACTCAAATAAAGACCAACTAATTAAAATCGTTAAAATTACTTGGGGATGAATCTGACTCAGGAGAGGAATATTTGACCAGAAACTTTGATTGTCCATCAAACTAATAATAAGTAGAGGAAGCGCGATTCGCATTCCTGCTGCTGCTGAAATCGCAACGATTGCTAAGATACTTGTCAGCATGATTTTTGATAATAAGGTTAGTTATCTGGTTCTTTCAGGGTCTTATTCTCTCGAACGTTCCACTAATAAAATCGCAACAATATCATCGATGGGTCGTGGCGGAATTCTCATTCCTTTCGGAATCAGTCGCATCAACCAATTGGGAGGATAGTATGTCCAGTAGCGATCACGTGCTTCTAATGTTGTGTTCCGCTCATCCACCATCTTAATGGGAATCTCCGAAAAATAGACATTTAATTTCTCTCGCCACTGTTGAGAAGTGGTCTGATTTCCCATCACAATTTGCTTCACTTTATACTCACTCAACCACGATTTTATTGTTGTCATCACTTGCTCTGATGTAACCACTTCATGTTGAAGAATGTTTCCTGTCATTTCTACCAACGCTAAACCACATTTATCCCGTCCTGGGTCGAATCCGATAATCATCTTTGATAATAATTAGTTACTTAAAATGACGGTTTCTTTTTGCATTATTTTTAATTGTAATTCCAACGGACCCGAAGTGTAAGTGGTTTGCGCTGCGATCGCGCTAATATGATCATAAGGCTGACTTAAATTAGCTACCTCTTGTAGGAATTGAATCACTTCTACTCGACTCTTTCCCACAACGATATTTCCCACCACACCAGCGCGACGCGCTCGAAAACGCGATGCTGCTAATAATAAATCAACTCGTTCTGATAATTCTCCTCCTTGGACTTCTTCAGGGGTTAAGGATAAAGATGCGACCATTTCTCCTCTTAAAAACACTCTTTGATTGCGAACAACATCAGCAAAGACATTAATCCTTTTTTCACCAATTAAGTAATTTCCGGCTGTCACAATTTGAACCACATACTCTTCTCCTGTTCGCAAAGTTTCTCGAAGCCGTTTAATTTGAGATTGTTGAATGGCGATAATCTGTTGATTAAAGTTAGTATCCCCAGGTTGGGTCGCTTTCACTGCATTATAATTGGCTTGTTGAAGTATTTGTTTAATGATCTCCTCGGTTTGATTTGGATCTTTAACCTCAACCACAGCAAAGGATAAGACTTCTCCTTTTGCGAGAGCAACATTTCCTTGTCTGAGAGCTTGATAATTGTCATAATATTGTTCGAGTGCTTGAATTTGCTTTTGGGATTCAAGAATTTTCTCTTCTAAGGATTTAACTTTTTGTTCCCGCGATTGCAAAACTTCATCACGTTCTTTAATTGTTGCATCGAGTCTGACAATTTTTTTATCCTGTTTTTTGATTTCATTCTGCAATTCATTTCTCTGTTGTTCTAAGGTTTCGATGCGTTTTTCTGTGGCTTGAAGTTCTTGTTTTTGCTTTGCTAACTCTTGGTCTTTTTCTAAAATTTGCTGTTCTAATTTTTGACGTTCTACTAACAGTTGTTGGCGCTCCTCTTTCAAAGATGATAATTGTTCTTCTAACTGTTTTAATTCTTGTTCCGTTGACTGCAATTTCCCATTAACTTGGTCTAAGCGTTGTTGCGCTAATGCTAATTCTTCTTCAATCACTTCTCGCTCTTGAACTGCCTTCGCTAAGTCTTTACGCGCTTCTTGCAACCGATTCAGATATTCATCTAAGCGAAAGATTCCTTTGCGTAAAGATTCGCTCGTTGCAAATAAAATTCCTAGCGTGGTCGTCGCAATTAAAGTTCCCGTAAAAATAGTTACGACAGTTGCAGTTTGACGGGGACGTAAATTAAAAATTCGTAAGCGAGCTTTTCCAACTTTTGTTCCTAAGTAATCTCCCAATGCAGCTAGTAAACCCCCCAGCAGTAAAATTGCTGCAATCAAAACAAGCGCACTGGTCATCATGGTGGGAAAACCCTATGAAAATTGTTGACTGAGTACCACTGGATTATGAACGGTAATCTTTTTCTTATGAATAGAAATCATGTTTTCTTCTCGCAATTCTCCTAATAAACGGGTGACTGTCACGCGAGTTGATCCAATGGCTTCTGCGATCGCCTGATGGGATAATTTTAAGTCAATTTGAATCCCTTGCTCGGCCGGTTGTCCAAAATCTCGACAGAGAATCAATAAAAAGCTCACCAAGCGCGACCCCATATCCCGATGGGCAAGAGTTTCAATCATCATCTCCGTTTGTAAAATCCGCGAGGACAATCCTTTGAGCATCAGTCGCGTTAGTTGAGCGTTCTCCCGAAAGGCAATTTCTGCTTGCTCGATCGGAGCCGATAAAATCTCTACAGGTGTAAAAGCCACTGCATGGTAAAACCGATCAGAATGTTGACCCGTAATTAAGGATAACACCCCAAAGACACTATTTTCTCGCAGCAGAGCCACTGTAATCTCTTCTCCTGTCTCATAGACCCGAGAGAGCTTCACTGCCCCACTCAGCAGAAAATACACTCGCTCGGCCGGATCGCCAGGAAAAAAGATGGTTTTCCCTCGATCAAAGGTTTCTACCACTGGTGGGATGCCACCAGCACCAATTTGACGAAATACTTCTTCTAGGGATGTTTCTTGGGTCGTAGATACATTCATGTCACGGATAACACCTATCTTGTTTTTTCAAGGTTGACCAATGGATTCAAGAGCTTGCCTTGCTATTCTCTCTTTACTATGCAATCATTTTGATGAGAAATCCTTCATCATCGCTTTCTTGTCAACCCCTCTTCACAAAAGTTATTAAACTGCAATCAAAATACATACGACTTTGATCCCAAAAACCTAACAAATTTCTGAGGCTGACAACGCAGTCTTGAAAGTTTCTTCCTCTTTTATTAACTTTGAGATAGAAATTCCCTTTGGATTTTTGTTTTCACCATCATACCTGAAAGCCTTTAATTTCGTCAAGATTTTTTCGGTTTTCTTCTTGGTTAAGGATTGTAAAGACAGCTTTTCTATAGAATCTTCTCATCAGACACTGATTCATTATTAGTTTTCCTAATACAAACTTGACAAGGGAAGTCCGCTATGGTAACGAAAGCGTCGGTCTAAACAGGTGAGAATGGCGAGACGATCGCGATCGTACCATGCAGCAGCATTAATTTGATAGTTTCCTTCTTTACTGACTAATTTAACGCCAATGAAAGACAAGAGTTGACGGAAGAAAGGAATGGGTTGTTGAGAAGAAAAACTGAGATTGAGGGCGGTTTGTGGAGATAAGCGATCGTTTTTTTGCTGGAGTTGTTTTAAGTCGGGAGCGTGGTTTGTCCATGTTTTTTCTAGGCTTAAGTATTGGGTAAGATTGAGGGCGATTAAACTTTGAATCATTGACCAGTCTTGATAGATTTCTAGTTGAGATGATAAAACAGGCTGCATGAATTTCTGAACAATCTCAGGATGATGGATGAGCCAAAATCGTTCTTGTTTCCCAATGAAAGCGCGATCGTCATAGCAAACTCGTTTCACAAACTGCGGACTCCACACAGAAGTTTGTTCAATACCCGGCAGTTGTTTCTTCAGTTGCTTGTGTTGGTCTAAGACAGGTTTTCCCTGTTTATAATCTCCCAGATAAATGGCTTCTGCATTGCTGAGTTTGACTGCTTGTTTGGCTATCTTTTCTTGTTGGGTTGCTGAGGGAGAAGTGGTTAGGGTGATTAACTCTACCTGTTGACCATTATTGACTAAAGACTGATATAAACATTCCCAAAGATGAGACTGTTCATAAGTTTGAATGGCTTTTAAGATACAGAAGGTTTGATAATGGGTTTGTGTGGAGACAGTGGTGACTTGTTGGATAAACTTTTCTCGGAGTGCGGTGCTATCTTCTCCAGCAAGAAGAGAGTTTCCAGTCTGTAAAATAAACGATCGCATCACCTCAAGAAGCGCGATCGGGAATTGAAACATGGTCCTGTTATTCCTCACTTGTCCATAGCGAGAACACCATAACCAACGGGTTAGTTTTGGATCGCGGACTCTTGCGATCATCTGTTGTTGAGCATTGGTTTGTAAGACTCCAAAAAAGAGACAGAATTGATCCGTGAAATAGTCTCTGATACTGATATCAATTCCCGCTTCTGCTGCAGGAGTATAAATGAGATAGTCTGGTTGATGACTTTGAATGTATTCATTGGGATGTTTGAGAAAGGTTTTTATTTCAGGAGAAGAAAGGGTTTTAGAATCAATCCTGATTCCTACTTTCCCTGTTTCTGCTAAGAGTTGATCGAGCGCTTCTGCTTCGAGTTGGCTATCCGTACAGACAACAGGTTTATCAGATATCCAAAGTTGTTCTAATAAGGGAGATCGATCGCTGTTTCTTTCTCTTCCTTTCTCATCCCGACTGCTTTTGAGAAACTTAATCTGGAAAGACTCTCCCTGATGACGATTTTCGATTTTGATCAAAGGGCGATCGTTCCCTGCTAAGGTATGAAGATACTCTACACACCAATCTGTCAGCATCGCATCTAAACAAAACACTCGTTTAGCTTGTTGGAGTGCTTCCGAAAACCGTTGCAAAATTTCCTCTCGTTTCTGTTGTAAGGTTTCTCCTATCAGTAAATGAGTCACGACTGCGATCGCCTCATCGATGATAATATTTTTACCAGCAAAGGCTTCTGGTGAGAAATGATGTAAGCTATCCACACACAGCGCTAACTGAGCGTTGGGAAGATTAATTAAATCAAAGGCTTGTTCGCTTTGTAAATGAATAAAGCCCCAGCGTTCACAAGATTGTAAAAGCAAAGAGTTACGATGTCCCAAAGCTAACCAACCTTCTGTCTGTAACTCAGAGATAACCTTTCCTAACCATGTGGTTTTCCCACTCCCTAAACTAGACTTCACCGCCAGCACTGTTTTTTCTGGCGGTGTTTCCCAATGGAAGTATTCTTGATTGATGATGTCAGTGGGTTGATAGGTTTGGGGATGAGGAGAAACAGAAACATTTCTTTCTTCTTCTAACCCTGCTTCTGTTGCTAAGGCTTCCACTAAAGAACTAAACACTTTTCCTCTAGGCATTCCATTTCCCCCTTGTAAGAAATGGCGATATTGAACTGCAGCACCTCCCACTTCACAGCCAAAACAATACCATTCCTTTGTCTGAGGATTTAAAGTAAATGCTGTCCCACTTTGAGACTGATGACGAGGACAATAACCCCGCCAAGTTTCTCCTCTTTCCTGAAACTGATGCCCAGACCAGTGATAAATTTGTTCAACACTCAGGCGATCAAGCGCTGCTTCTAAACGAGAACTTAACGGATCATTCTCCTTATCTCCACTGGAAATTGCACGTATACGCGAGAACGATTTTCTAGGGGGTTTGGCTTGTGGTTGATTTTGTCTGAGGATAAAATCACAGAGCCATTTGGGTGCGATCGCGACTTTTATTTGATCGGGTGAAGCTAGCCAATAATATTGTCCTGTTTCCTGATGAAAAGAGGGAGGAAGCACTGATTGATGTTGGTTATAGCGAAACTCTAGTAATTCTCCCGCATCAGTGGTTAAGTCTTCCCACTGCGTCAAGGTTTGACGACGAAAGGATTGTAACGACTCTCGATCGTCTTCTGGAATCTGAAAGAGGAGTTGACGACGACCAGACTTTCCTGATGTCCAAGTGACGGTTTCAGGAAGGGGAGTTTTGGCTAAAGCAGTTAATAAATCTTCGGCACTGCTACCATCAATATCAACGGCGAGTAAGCCATCAGAAACATCGCCTAAGCGTAAGCCATAGCCAGAACAAAAGGCATGATAGGGCTTTTCTGTACGTTTGCTCATGCGTTCTTCTCCATGCTGTAAAATCTGTGCAATGTCAGCATGAGGAATAAATGATTCTTTCTGCCATCCTTCGCGATAAGGGCGCTTTTCCCACAGGGGAGTCAGACTCCAATGGGAAGGGATTTGAGAAAGGGCTTTGGCAAGGTATTCGGCATTGGGGAGAGGTTGAAAAGGAGTCCAGGGAGTCATGAGGAAAATTAATCGTACAACAGAGGTAACTACTATAACGAAAATAATGTAGAGACGCTCCGTGGAACGTTTCTACCTCTATAGCGCTACAGGTTTTGTTTGGGACATTCTGGAGAATAGTAGCGACCGAGACGGTCGCACTCCCAGCCACATTAAACGTCCTAACCTAATTGTGTACTGCTATATCAACGATTCCCGTTTTCCAAAAAACAATTTTGCTAAACTGAAGACTAAAACAGAAATCAGTCAAATGTTAAGGGAATGATGATTCAAAGTCGAGTGGGTGCGATCGCTGCTAATGGCTTTCGAGAAGTGATCCGCGATCGAATTTTGTATTTTATTGGCTTCTTCGTCTTACTAATGGTCATCGCACTGCGTTTACTGCCTCAAGTTTCCGCAGGTCCTGATGAAAAGATTCTCCTTGACCTTAGCATCGGAGGAATTGGTTTAATCAGTGCTGTGGTTGCAATTTTTGTGGGGACAGGTTTGATTAACAAAGAGATTGAAAAGCGCACCGTTTTAGTTTTGATTCCGAAACCCATTACCCGTGCTGAATTAATGATTGGGAAGCATCTTGGTTTAACCGCTGTCTTAGTCGTATTAGTAGCGGTCATGACAGTGATTGGGTTTGGCTTACTGAGTTTTGATGGTATCGATTACCCAGTAGGCGCGATCGCTATTTCCCTAGTTTATCTCATGATCGAACTATCCCTACTGGTTGCAGTAGCACTATTATTTGGCGTGTTTACCAGTTCTATCCTAGCGACCCTGCTTTCCTTTGGTGTGTACCTGGCAGGAAACTTCAGTCGTGACTTACTAGAACTAGGAAACCTCAGCGAGAATGCAAGTGTTAAAGCTCTCACCAATGCCCTCTATGTCATCCTACCAGACTTATCTCGTCTCAACCTTCGTAATGAAGCTGTGTATGGCTTACTTCCCAGCACCAGCGAGTTATTGAGTAACGCTCTCTATGGAATCACTTATACCATTCTACTCCTAGCGATCGCAACGCTGATCTTCTCCCGTCGTCAATTCTAGTGCCAAAAAATGGATAAACTAACGCAACTCAAAACCTTATTTGAAGAGATAGGAAGCGCCTTAATCGCTTATTCTGGGGGAATTGACAGCACTTTAGTCGCCAAAGTAGCCTATGATGTCCTTGGGGAAAATGCCCTCGCTGTCACGGCGGTTTCTCCGTCTCTGCTTCCCGAAGAATTAGATGACGCACAAACCCAAACAGAGATCATTGGGATACGCCATGAGTTAGTCGAAACCCATGAGATGGACGATCCCAATTATACCTCTAACCCTGTCAATCGCTGCTACTTCTGTAAAAGTGAACTCCACAACACCTTAAAACCCCTCGCGCTGGAGAGAGGTTACCCCTATGTTATCGATGGGGTGAATGCAGATGATTTAAAAGATTATCGACCTGGCATTCAAGCAGCAAAAGAAAGCGGTGCGCGATCGCCTTTAGCAGAAGTTGGAATCACAAAAAAAGAAGTGAGAGAAATAACTAAAAAATTAGGACTTCCTTGGTGGGATAAACCCTCACAACCCTGCTTAAGCTCTCGTTTTCCCTATGGTGAAAAAATTACTGTCGCTAAACTGCAACGAGTGGGGAGAGCAGAAGTGTATTTACGTCAGCAGGGATGGAATTATCTGCGAGTGCGCTCAGCAGGGGATACCGCACGCATTGAGCTTCCTCCTGATAAAATTAAAGAGTTTGTGTTGCAAACAGATTTATCTGCGATCACGAAGAAGTTTCAAGAATTAGGATTCTTGTTTGTCACCCTCGATTTAGAAGGGTATCAAAGCGGAAAACTCAATCGCGTGTTAGAACAAGTGAGTTCATAGGGGGATCGATCGCCAAACAAGATTTAACAAAACTTAACTTATTTATGAAAACTGTATGTTATGATGGAAGCAGAATCAAAATTTATTTTTAAACCCTCTCCGTGGCTGAATCTAGGAAAAAACCCCACCCCAAGGATAGGGAGTGAGGTTTCCTCAATTATTGTCGTTAAAGAAAAGGATTAGACAAATACGAAGTCGTCTGCACTCAGAGCAGAGCTATCAAAATTGAGTAAAACAGCTAAATCATCGCCACCGAAACCGATTAAAGCATTGTCTCCGTCTTGAGAAAGCGCAAGAGCATCAAAGGACGCACCGATTCCAGCAACCCCAAGAACATCTTCCCCAGAAGTAAAGTCAGTGATGGTGTTCGCTTCCATTGGGATACCTGCATTAGCAATCCAGAATTGGTCAGCATCAGCACCACCCGTAACAACACTAGCGCCACTTTCTTCAGCGAGGAAGAAGCGATCGCTGCCTTCTCCGCCAACTAAGCGATCGTCATTACCATTGAAGAAGTCATCATCACCATCGCCACCATAAGCGCGGTTACCACCTTCGCTGAGGGTTAAATCTAAGATATCGTTACCAGCGCCACCAAAGAGGCGATCGTTCTTGCTTGCAAATAACTCATCACTGTCAGAACCAGCATAAGCGCGGTTTTGACCAAACACAGAGCTACTGAGATCAATTAAGTCGCTTCCAGCACCTGTGAAGGCTAAGTCTGCTGCACCGTCTAAAACAGGATCAAGTTCCAAATCAATCTCATCATCGCCAGTGCTGCCAAATCCGAGTTGAGAATTAGCAACCTCTTCCGCTTCTACCCCGAAGAGCGTGCGATACATGGTGCGATAGATATCGGTATTGTCCGCAGTGGTTGGTAAAGTTTCTGCATTCATGCCGAAGGCTTTGGAAACAATTGAACCAGCAAAATCAGCTAAACCAG
Source organism: uncultured Dactylococcopsis sp. (assembly GCA_964463655.1). Lineage (GTDB taxonomy): Bacteria > Cyanobacteriota > Cyanobacteriia > Cyanobacteriales > Rubidibacteraceae > Halothece. The sequence continues at coordinate 38,901 of CAYXDG010000012.1, read as the reverse complement.
CAGAGACAAGTGCAAATTGGAAATCGTCCCCATCAGCATCAGGCGCACCGGTTTGGAAGGGTGCAGTATCAGAACCAGTTTGACCATCGAAAGGAAAGATAATCTCACCTCTGGTTTGGACATCATCAAAGCCTACGGTTTCAGCATCAGCATCAACATCTTCCACCTCAAGCCCATTGGCATCACTGTCAGCCGCTGTAATCAGTAAGGTGTTGGGGTCTTGGTTTTTGATAAACTCTTGAGCAACACCAATGGCTGCATCAGCGCGAATGGTTGCCTCAAGGCCACCGCTAGCGTTGCCATTGTTGGGGAAGTTATCGGTTCCCTCTTCCTCAGCAACTAACATGAAGCCATCTTCGTCTTGAGACAGAATCGATAAAGCGACCTCAGTCATTTCTGCAATCGTGGGAGGATTGGGATTTTCGGGAGGTTGACCGTAGTAGATCAAATCTCCATTGTCTTCAACTAATCCTTGAGCGCGGAGATCGTCTTCAAAAGTGTCATTGTAGGTATCACGAGCCGCAAAGATGCCCAGAAGTTTGTCAGTTTCGGCAGGATCAACAGCTTGCAGTTCTTCGCGAGTGAAGACAACGGTATAACCCATGTTTTCTGCTTCTTCAATCAGGTTGCGACCATCTTCGCGAGTTCCTTCCTGACCAAAGACTCCAACTGTTCCAACAGGGAGATAATCGGTTTCACCACCACCGAGAATGACCTCTGCACCCGATTCTAAAACCTCAGCCGTAATCGCTTCGGTATCACCCCGACTTTCCACATCAGCGAGGAAAACGCCAGTACCCGGTTCTGCGATAAAGCCAGACTGGACAACACCAATGGCTTTTCCTGCTGCTTGCGCTTCTTCTAAAATCGTTGTGCCTTCTTTTCCAGATAAAGAAGTGTAAGGATTGCCTTCTGGGTCTAATCCGAAACTGCCAGAAAAAGGTTTAATTCCAAACGCATGAGCCACAGCCCCGCCATTAGATGTACCAGCAATAGTATTGTCCATGTGACCGAGATAGACACTGGCTTCGGTCATGTTATCCCAGTTCAGACGACCATCGGTTCCCACAGTGGCAAAACGAGCAGCAGCGTAGTGAGAAGGGCTAGTGCCATCAGGGTGAATAAAGATGACGTTACCTGTTTCTTGAGTTGGCTCTGGGGGTTGCTCAATCTCAAAGTCATCGGGAACGCCTTCGGGGGAGTCCAGTTCCACATCGAACAGGGTTTCGTACATCAAGCGATATACCCCAGTGTTGTCAATGGTGGAGTTGATTTTGTCAGCATTGAGACCATAGGTTTTAGTGACAATGCTGCCAAAAACGTCACTGAAGGTTGCCCAAGCTGCACCAAATTCAAAAATATCACCATTGGCATCAGGAGCGCCCGTGACAAAAGGTTCGGTATCGTTACCCGTTTGACCGTCTAAAGGCACTTCGTAGGCAAAAACCTGTTGACCACTGCGCTCAAACCCCGGAACCGCAACATTTCCTTCTAAGTCATCAAAGGAAGGCTGACGGAAGTTGGTGCCAACGGTATCGCCAGATTTGTCATCAAGCTGTAAACCACCAGCAGCACTGTCAGCAGCGGTGATGATTAAAGTATTGGGGTCAACATTATCCACAAAGTCGATAGCAGCACCAATCATGGCATCTGCTCTTAGGGTTGCATCTAAAGTCCCTGCGGCATTGTTGTCGTTGCCAAGGTTGTCAGTTCCTTCTTCTTCAGCAACAATGAAGAATCCATCTTCGGCTTGAGTAAATTTATCTAAGCCCAGAGTGAACTCCATCATCTCTCCAACCGTAGGAGGATCAGTAAAAACGCCATCTCCATCAGGGTCTTGACCGTAGGTGATCAGTTGCTCGCTAAGGGGTAAGCTGGGGTCAAAGAAGCCTTGATCTTTTAGCTCTTGTTCGGTTAAGTCGTTATAGGTATCATCAGCAGCAAAAATCCCTAAAACTCTTTCGGTATCAGCAGGAAGCGCTTCTAACTGTTCCCGCGTGAAGACCACTTCATAGCCTAATGCTTCTGCTTCTTCAATTAGGTTACGTCCATCAGTACGAGTTCCTTCTTCCCCAAAGAAACCAGTCGTTCCTTCTGGGAGATAGTCAATCTCTCCCGCACCGAGAATGACATCAGCACCAGACTCAACGATTTGAGCGGTAATGCCTTCTCTGTCGCCTCTACTCTCTGCGTCCGCGAGGAAAACACCAGTTCCGGGTTCAGCGATAAAGCCAGATTGAATCACCGCAGTCGGTCTGCCAGCGGCAATGGCTTCTTGCATAATGGTAGAACCAGACTCGGCTCCATTTTGTAGTTGCCCTTGTAACTCAGAAAGGGATTGATAAGGATCACCATTTTCATCGAAGCCAAAACTAGGAGCTACAGGTTTAATTCCATAAGCGTGGGCTACAGCACCAGCATTGGAAGTCGCGCCAATTTGATCGTCAAGATGACCAAGATAAACACTCGCCTCAGTCATTTCGTCCCAGTTGATACGACCATCGGGGCCTTCGGTTGCTAAACGAGCCAGCGCCCAGTGTGCGGGACCCGCACCATCGGGGTGAATGAAAATAACGTTATTGCCTGCCATGATTAAATTTTTCTCATTTTTTTTTCAAGACGATCTCAGTGTAAGTTAATCAGATTAACAGAATGTTATCTTGTGGGCTAGAAATCTTTAACAATAAAAGAAGGTTTAGTTAATTGATTCCATTGGATTAAAGCTCCAATGTGCTAAAAAAAACACAAGCAAGACAAGGTTTATTTTTGTTTAAATAGGGGGTTTTTAATGTGAGGTAAATAAGTGCAACGTTTCTTCTCGAAAATGTCACGATCTCGTTTTGTTTCTAGACTAATTCAGCAAACCCTAACGCTATAATCATTCAACCGTTAGCTATCAGTTTTTGTTATCAATTGCGATAAGTCTGATAGGAATCTTTTATTAGATAACACTATACTGGATAAAAATGGGATAACTGTATTAGTAATATATTAAAGGCTTATGGCTCAGGCGTGATTTGAACACGCGACCAAGGGCTTATGAGTCCTCTATGCAAGTTTTTTGATGCTATCATCTTAAGGATATTTAAACTTAATCCAATTCAGTTGGCTGAATTTTGGCTTAAAACGCCGACGTTACTAGAAAGAACCCTTGTGGAAGGAAGCAGGAAGTGGACTTCAAGCAGAGTCAGGTTTCTGGAAAACTTGTCTAGGTTTGTATAAGTTCCTCATAACAGTGGATTACTAGGCACGATTGTCGGTTGGATTCAAAATTTAACCGCCACTGGGGGGTATATTTTCAGACGTTGCTAGGGCTAAAACTGACCTTTACCGATCTTTTTGGCTTTATCGTCTTCGTTGGAAACTTGATCGCAGCGCCTCTTTTTTGATTCATGGCTACGGAGAGGGGGGGATTCGAACCCCCGAGGAGCTTGCACCCCTAGCGGTTTTCGAGACCGCCGCAATCAACCACTCTGCCACCTCTCCAAACGCTGCTATTTTAACCTTTAACGAAGATATCTTTCAACTGTCCTTAGTGGCAGTGAGTTAACCAGAACGCGATCGGGCAATTTCTCGAAAGTTTTAACAGCCGGAAATTGCTATAGTTTAAGTCCGTCGCTGACAGTCCCTTCCTTGACCCAGAACCTATGGTGGAAGGGATTGTCCAAGGTGCTCTCGATTTGGATGCAGCAGGAGCTACCCGCATCACTGGTGCTGATATTGTTGATTTCATTGAGGGTGTGATTTAGAAGGTTTGACCAAAGGATTGCACGATCGCGCTCCCTGAATGATCGAGAGCGCGATCGTGCAATCACCAGATTGACCCCCATCTACACCTTGAGATTCTCAGTAATGCGTCTCATGGCTTCATTGACATTTTCCCGACTGTTAAAAGCTGAAATCCGAAAATAGCCTTCTCCTGCCGCACCAAACCCAGACCCTGGCGTTCCCACAATATTAGCCGAATACAACAATTTATCAAATAAATCCCAACTGGAAAGTCCTTCAGGTGCTTTCACCCAAATATAAGGTGCGTGGATTCCCCCATAAACGGTTAATCCTGCTGCGGTAAGTTTCTCGCGGATGATTTGGGCGTTTTCCAGATAGAAGTTGATTAAGCGTTTGACTTCTGCTTGACCTTGTTCAGAATACACGGCTTCTGCTCCTCGTTGCACAATATAGGAAACGCCATTAAACTTAGTAGAGTGGCGACGATTCCACAGTTGCCAAATCTCAACCTCTGAGCCATCGGAAGTCTTTGCTCTCAGGTTTTTGGGAATGACTGTATAGGCGCAACGAGTCCCTGTAAAACCTGCATTTTTCGAGAAAGACCGAAACTCAATCGCGCAGTTTTTCGCCCCTTCTACTTCATAAATCGAATGAGGAAGATTCGGATCAGTAATATACGCTTCATAGGCTGAATCAAACAAAATCAGGGCATCCACACCGTTTGCATAATCTACCCAGGCTTGCAAATGTTCTTTTGTGGCGACGGCTCCTGTGGGATTATTGGGGAAACAGAGATAGATTAAATCAATGTTTTGATCTGTGGGAATTTTGGCTGTAAAGTTATTTTCAGCCGTGATCGGGATATAAACTAACCCCTCATATTTTCCCTCATCATTGGCTTCTCCTGTGTGACCAGCCATCACATTGGTATCCACATAAACGGGATAAACAGGGTCAGTCACCGCGATCGCGTTATCATTCCCTAAGATGTCTAAAATATTCCCTGTGTCGCATTTTGAGCCATCTGAGACAAAGATTTCATCAGCCGAGATATCACAACCGCGACTTTGATAGTCATATTGAGCAATTTTTTCTCGTAACCATGCAAATCCTTGTTCGGGGCCATAACCTCTAAATGTAGCGCGATCGCGCATTTGGGCCACTGCTTTTGCCATTGCATCACAGCACGCTTGGGGCAAAGGTTCAGTCACATCGCCAATGCCCAGTTTAATAATTTGTGCATCAGGATTCGCTTCAGCGAAGGTATTCACCCGACGGGCGATTTCAGGGAAAAGATAACCAGCTTTTAATTTGAGGTAATTTTCGTTAATTTTAACCATAGGGATCATTAAAACAAATCAGGTTTTGGCATTTTAGCAAATTACGTTATTTGTTATTTGGTCACTGGTTACTGATTCCCCTAATTTCTTAATTGAGCTAACTATCCATCAAACCGTAAGGCTTTTCCTCGGACTTCAGTGAAGAGCTTTCCCTGATGATAAGCGATTTGTCCCCCAACGATCGTGGTTTGGGCCCAACCTGTGAGATTCCATCCTTCAAAGGGACTCCAGCCACACTTACTCACAATCTTCTCTCGTAAAACAGGAGCGTAATGATTGAAGTCAACTAAAACAAGGTCAGCATCATAGCCAGGGGCGATCGCGCCCTTATTGGGGATATTATAGGCCTTTGCAGGGCTAGTAGAAAGCCAATGACTCACTTGCGCGATTGTACAGCGTCCCATCTTGGCTTGGGTTAACATCAAAGCTAGGGAGGTTTCTACTCCTGGCATTCCTGAAGGAGAGTGGGGATAGCCTTTTGCTTTCTCTTCAAGGGTGTGTGGTGCATGATCAGTTGCAACCAAATCTAAGACCCCATCTAAGAGTGCTTGCCAGAGGACTTCATTATCGTAGCGCGATCGCAGAGGAGGATTCATCTGCGCCAGTGTTCCAATTTTCTGATAGGCTTCTGTATTGAGCAATAAATGTTGAGGGGTGACCTCCGCTGTGACCCAACTTGGCTTGTCTTCCCGCAATAATTGCGCTTCCTCGGCGGTGGAAAGATGGAGGATGTGTAATCGTCTCTGATAACGTTTCGACAGTTTTAGGGCTAATTTTGTGGCGTTGAGTGCTGCTTGGTTATCTTGGATTTGAGAATGGACAGCAGGATCAGTTGCACCCTGAAACTGTTTTTTTCTCTGTACAATCCTGGCTTGATCTTCGGCATGAACCGCAATCAAACGGCTTCCCTGTGCGAAAATAGGTTCTAATGTTTCCTCTTCTGAAACTAACAGCGCCCCATGCGCTGACCCCATAAAGATTTTAATTCCACAAGCAGGATTAACAGTTTGTAAGGCTTCTAGATTATCACCTGTCGCTCCGACAAAGAAGCCATAATTAACCAAACATTTCTGCGCGGCCCGTTGTAGTTTATCATCCATTGCTGCTTGATCGATCGTCAGGGGTCGCGTATTGGGCATTTCCAAAAACGATGTTACCCCCCCTCTCGCGCAAGCACAACTGGCGGTAAATAAATCTTCTTTATGTTCTAATCCTGGCTCACGAAAATGAACTTGGGGGTCGATAACACCAGGTAGTAAGATGAATCCTTCCCCCTTGATTTCTTGAGGGGCGCTTTCCGTGATTTCCGAAGCGACTTCCTGAATTTTCCCTTGGGCGATCGCCACATCTCCTTGTTGAATCTGACCATCGGGGTGTAAAATTTCAGCACGACGAATAATTAATTCCATTGACTCAGACATCTTTCCAGAAGTTTTATAATATTTAGAGACTATAACAATTTACACGCTTATCAAGGACTGATTAGTTGCTCAATGCCTGAACATAACACAGAAAATCCTTGGGTTGAAGGAGTCAAAACCCTCGCTTTAAGTGCTGTTTTAGCATTTGGAGTGCGGACATTTGTTGCTGAAGCTCGCTACATTCCTTCTGAATCAATGTTACCCACCCTAGAAATCAATGATCGCCTACTCATTGAAAAAGTTGGCTATCGTTTTAATTCCCCTGAAAGAGGAGATATCGTCGTCTTTTCACCAACGGACAACTTAAAACAGCAAGGATATAACGAGGCTTTTATTAAGCGTATCATTGCGCTACCAGGAGAAACGGTTGCTGTCCGAGGAGGAGTCGTTTTTGTCAATGGTGATCCTCTTGCGGAAAAATATGTTACCGATGAAGCTGATTATGATTTTAGCCCGGTCACTGTCCCCGATAATCATTACTTAGTCCTAGGAGATAATCGGAATAATAGCTATGATTCTCACTATTGGGGCTTTCTTCCCCGCAAAAATATTATCGGTCGCGCTGCTGTGCGCTTTTGGCCCCTCGATCGCCTCAGTGTGATTGATGACCCTTCTTATGAGCCATTTCCTTAAAGACCTGTCCTTGGTTATGTTCTCACTCATAACCAATGACGAATCACCGGTGACTAGACCGTTTCCAACCAATCATAAATCCGTTCCAACTGTTCTAGAGTGACTAGCCCATATTGCCACAGTAACATGGGCAGTGGATCGGTGTTAGTTTTAGAATAGCGTTGGGCGATCGCGATCGAGTCATTGGAAATGGCAAGTTCTTCTCTTAAAAAGCGTAAAAATTTGGCATAGGTTGTTGGCATCATTGGTTTGACCTCCTGATTAGTTATAGGAGTAGATTAAATCGAGAATCTGAATTCATTCTGAGTCAGAGTTTACTCCTTGCTAAAAACTTAGAGTTGTCTGGAGAGAATGACTCAGGGTTTTGGGTCTCAAAAGACCTGAGCAGCGTTAATTTCCTGAACGCTTTTCTACTCTGAGGGTTAATTTTATCTTAATCCTTTCTTAACTTCTTTAAGAATCTCTCCTCCTAGCTTCTTTAGGATGAGAAGCACTGCTGAGGAAAATTTATTTCAGGATTAATTACAGAGTTTAAGTTAAATCGGGGGTTGGCTCACTCTACCCATTGAGTGATCCTCAAACTCCTTGGGGATCACCACTAGGGAAACAATTCAGGGATTTTCCCGTCTTGAGAGTCTTACCAATCTAGAAAAATTGTTTTCTTATAATAGCCTTACATTTTACAATAAATCAGAACAAGATGCAATATTGATGGTTAAGTTTTACGAATTGATTCAGAATTTCCAGACTTGCCTTGGGAGCGTTAATCTTAGATAATGGAGAATTAACCCTTGACTTTGAGCAAAAAAGTGAATTTGAACCGACAAAAATCCATCCCCACCTTGATTTTTAGCCTGATTGTTGCTATTTGGTTGTTTTTCTCTCCAAACGCGATCGCGGGAGTCGATGATGACCGCTATGATGGGAATATCTTCGCCCTTTATGCAGGGAATGGCTCTCTCGTTCCGCCAAAAGTGACCCTTGCTGAATCCCTCAAAGGGGGAAAACCTAGCTTGTTAATTTTTTACTTAGAAGACAGCAAAGATTGTAAGGCTTTTTCCATAACCGTTTCCAAGTTGCAAAAGTATTACGGACGAGCAGCGAGTTTTATTCCCATCAACGTTGATATGCTAGCTGATCAAGACGCTTTTTCTCCCTCGGAAGCAGGGCATTATTATCGAGGATTAGTTCCCCAAATCGTTATCATTGATCAGGAGGGAGAGGTCGTTTTTGATGAAGTGGGACAAGTGAGCTTTGAAAAGATTGATGATCGCTTTCGAGAAGTCTTTAATCTCTTACCGCGATCAGAGTCAAAGGAGCTAAAACGTCGTCCACTTAATAACATTAATTTTGGACTTGAGGCAGATGAGGAATAATTAAACGCTTTGCAGGATTTGTGTAATTTCTACTTCAGAAACGCCAAATCCCTGACTGAGATTAGTTAATAAGTTCTTTTCTTCTGTAGAGACTTTACCATCAGCCATCACAATTTTTGCCACTGTCATTAAAGCCTCAGAGCGCAGGTTCTCTGGTAAGCTAATAACTGCGTATTGGAAGAGAGTCTCAATCCCCTGTTGATAAATCTGATTAAAGGCGTTGTTAATCATTGTAATCAGTTGATCGGCTGGGTAAGTTGTAAATAACTCAGCCTCTAGGATTGCTTGTGTAACTGCCATTTCTTCTGCTTCGGCTTGTTCGCCATCAACTGCAACTGCAATAATCGCCAAGGCAACAAAGGCTTCTTCGGGAGTAAATTCTAATTTTTGGGTAACACCACTCATTTGCAATTCCGTACAATAATAATTAACAACAGGTTAACAATCGATAGATTTTAAGGAGTTTTAACCAAGCACAAAAAATCTAATACATTCATTCTAAACTAATTTTTTAACTCAGTTCATCGGTAAAACCACCAAACAACTCAGCCAGAATCGTGTTAGAGAATAAAAATCCTTCTGGATCGGTTAGGCTTAAGTTTTCACTCTTACTGTGATCTATTGTACCCATATTTACCCATTTTTTGCCTAAGTATGGTGCTAAAATGCTAGTAATTTTTTTAACATGATGTGAGCCAAACTTTTGCGCGATCGCGTTTAAGTTAACTCCTTCTTGTAATCTTAAGCCAAGCATAAGGGTTTCTAATAATTCTTCTTGAGGAGTCATCTCTGGGATGAGGGTGAGGTCATTGTCTGGGTTAGTTAAGGTTTCTAACCATGAAAAATACTCGCGACGAGTGCGAGGTCTCGTGAAACGTTTTCCGCCTAAATAACTAGCTGCTCCCATACCAAAGCCGTAGTATGATTGGTTTTGCCAATAAACTCGATGATGACGACATTGATACTCTGATCGAGCATAGTTACTAATTTCATAATGATCATAACCAGCAGCCGTTAGCTGTTGTTGGGTCAGACGATACATCTCGGCGGAAATGTCATCAGAGGGTAGAGATAACTTACTATGTTGGGCTTGACGATCAAACACAGTTTTTGGTTCCACAATAAGATCATAACAGGAAAGGTGGGCTGGAGAAAAACGAATGGCTTCTGCGAGAGTTGCTTCCCATTGAGAGAGAGTTTGATGGGGTAAACCCGAGATTAAATCCAAGCTATAATGATCAATGCCAGCTTGTTGGAGTTGGGCGATCGCACGCTCGATATCCTCACGACGATGAGTGCGTCCGATTTGCTCTAATAATTGATCAGAAAACGACTGTGCCCCAAGACTATAGCGATTAACCCCCAATTGTTGATAAGATTGAAGCTGAGGAAAATCGAACGTTCCTGGGTCAATTTCTAGGGAAATTTCAGCAGCTTGAGCAATGGAAAATTGCTGATCTAAGGTGACTAAAATCTTCTCCAATTCTGTAACAGGTAGGAGAGAAGGTGTTCCCCCGCCAAAAAATACGGTATCTAACCGAGAGGTCGGAAACCAACGAGCCGTTGACCGAATTTCCTCACAGACTTGTTGTACATAGTCTTGCATTGGTCGAGTGCGATCAATTTTTCCGCCACCATCTCCAAGGACAGAGATGGGGAAATCACAATAATAACAGCGCCGACGACAGAAGGGGATGTGAATATAAGCAGCAGTGATAGGATGAATCATTAATTAATCATTAGGAAATTTTAAATCAGCCAATAATTCCCATCATAGGGAAGACATAATTGCTCTGAAAACATTCACAATAGGAAACAAGAACTGCAAAGATATAATTAGAGACTAATTCTTAGTGTAATCATCTCTTAAATTTTCTCAAAGCCCATGATTGATGTCATTATCGTTATTTTATCTGTCTTCACGGTTGCTAGCCTTGGTTTTGGTAGCGTGGATTTACTCCCAGAATCAGCCCTAGAGTCAGTGACCAATGTTGAAGCGCTGCGTTGGATTTTAGGGAGCTTTGCTGCCATCATTGGCTTAGCCATTGGTTTAACAGCGCAGACCTTTTATCGCCGTTTGGAAAAGAGAATCCGAGAAACCCCGATCGAGGTGATTCTAACTCGTTCTGTGGGACTTGCGATCGGGCTATTGATTGCTAATTTAATGTTAGCCCCGATTTTCCTCTTCCCGATTCCTCAACAGTTGGGGTTTATCAAACCTTTGACTGCTATTTTAGGCAGCGTAATTTTTGGCTTTTTAGGGGTTAGTCTCGCTGATACTCATGGTCGGACGTTTTTACGGCTGATTAATCCCAATACAATGGAATCGCTGTTAATTGCGGAAGGAACGCTCAAGTCAGCAACAACAAAAGTGCTTGATACCAGTTGTATCATTGATGGTCGCATTGAAGAACTGCTTAGGACGGGTTTTATTGAAGGACAACTGATTATTCCTCAATTCGTCTTGCAAGAGTTACAAAATCTTGCGGATACCGCTAACGATCAAAAACGAGTGCGGGGAAGGAGAGGATTAGATATCCTGAAAAGAATTCAGCAAGAGTATCCAGAGCGCCTTGTGATTAATCGCTCTGACTATGATGATGTTCATACCGTCGATGCGAAGTTAGTACGCTTTACTCAAGAGATTAACGGAGTTTTGCTGACCAATGACTACAACTTGAATAAAGTGGCTGATCTGCAAAAGATTTCTGTGCTTAATGTGAACGATTTAGCCCAAGCAATGCGTCCCATTTATCTTCCTGGAGATACCCTAGAGTTGAAAATTCTCAAGCAAGGAAAAGAGCCAGAACAAGGGGTGGGTTATCTTGAAGATGGGACGATGGTTGTTGTTGAAGAAGGTCAGGAATATGTTGGGGGAGAGTTACCGGTTGTGGTTACTTCTGCTTTGCAAACATCTGCGGGACGGATGATCTTTGCGAAACCTGAGACATCTGTAATTGCTTAACTTTTGCTCTAGCTTGCCTGATTGCGATCGAAGTTTAATTCTTCAATCTTGACTAATGTGAATTAAAGCAATGTGGTCAAGGGTTTCTGGAATGCCATCACTCCCGATGATTCCACCAACAATCAGGCGCGATCGAGAAACCAAAACGGTTCAAAAGGCTGTTTAAGAGTAAATTCTCGAATCTCCTCGGCTCTCATTGGATGTCAAAAAATAGAGGAACTTGAGTTAATTCTATTTCATCTCTGGCAGGCAAGAATCAACTAATCTGTAAGTTTCGCAGTACATTCTAAAATCAGCTTCTGGTTAACCAAGGCGTAGGGTTGAATTTTAAGGGCTTTGCGAAAAGCCGCGATCGCGTCGCGGTAGTCTCCTAGTGCTGCATAACACAGTCCTAAACCATGCCAAGCCCCAAAATGGAACTGATTCAACTGTACCACTTGCCAACAGTCATCCCGTGATTTTTCATAATCACCCAAAATATAGTATATTACGGCTCGTCGATTGCGAGCTTCAGCAAAAGTAGGATTGTCATTTATCACTTCTGTTAACAAGAATTCTGCCTGTTGAAAATAGCCCTGATCCATTAGTTTTTGAGCGCGTCGCAATTGTTCCAAGCCCCACATCCCTTTTTGTTGAAACCAAATTCGCCAGAGTTGTGCGGTTGCATATTGGCGCACCGTTGCGTCTTCGTCTCTTAATTTTTGTAGTAACTGGCTAATATTTTGATCCATTTTTTAAGGAATTAATAACTAATAATTGCCGATGTTTAACTGATAAGCGTTAGGAAAGAGAGAAGAGCTTAATGTTCTCTCTTCTCCACAATTCCCTGCTTCTCCTTGATGGGTTAGGAGGCGAATTTTTGGCTAGGGTTGCTCAAGGAGAAACGATAGCAATTCTCACAGTTAAGACCCTCACCCCGTCCCTCTCCCCAACCTAGGAGAAGAAGCTGTACCTCATGAGTCCAAGAAACGCTATATTAATTATTCATTATTTTCAGATTCCTCTTCTGTCTTCGTCTCGACTTGAGGAACCCAGTCGGGTCGATCCTGTCCTTCCCAACCTGGAGGACGTTTAGAATTGTACCATGCGATCGAGCCAACCGTCACTGCTGCAATAAATCCAATGACGTAAACCGCCGTAAAATAAACAGGGAAACCGCCACCAGCTGCTTCAGTTGCTGCTTCAGCTTGCAAAAATAGATGTATCATTATATTTATCTCCTAAATCCATAAGGGGTATTTTATCAAGTTGTTCAGGAAAATCAGTCTATCTCCAGTGTAATTTGTTTTAGTGTTGCAATTTCACTAAAATGTTTTTCACTGAGGGAGGTAGGCTTCGCATCACTTTTCCTTGTTCGCGATCGACCGCCACCAGAGTGACTTTTGCACTCAGATATTTGGTTTCTCGATCGAGAGATTGAATGTCATAATTCCAGTGCATTCGCACCCCTGACATCTCTTGCATTTGGGTGCGGATAATAGCTGCATCTCCCAACCGCAAGGAATGATGATAGCGCAGAGAAAGTTCCACAACGGGGAAATCGCAGCCTAACGCGACTAATTCGCCATAATCTAGCCCCAGCGATCGCAGATACTCAATTCTAGCTTCTTCTAGCCACTGAAGATAACTGCCATGCCAAACAATTCCCGCATAATCTGTCTGATGGGGATAAACGCGAATGGGGTATTCAAACCACTGTTCTGATGTGGCATGAAGCGATTGATCGGGTTCAATTTCGTCCTTTGGTGGCAGTTGAGAAGAGTTATCCATAGCTGACATACCAATCATTTACACATCTTCTCTAAACTATTTTATCGATTGCAGCAGCTTGTTGTAAGTTGTGCATCTGATAAAACAGTTGCCAGCGATAATCTTCAGGCAGTCCACAAGTGGTAGCACCGCGTAACACCACATGAAAATACCATTCATTCGGAGGAATTTCTCTGGGCAGTTTGTTGACAACTGTATAAGTGCGAACACCATCGTACCATTTGCCAGCGACATGAACGCTAACTTCTTCTCGCCGATAACCATTGTTTGGCACTTCTTCGCGAAGATCAAGGGGTTCGCTAAAGCGCCAAGGCAGTTGATAAAGAACTCCCATAACTAATGAATTGCGATCGGGGACAACATCTAAGACCCCACTATTGCGACTGGAAGAGCGATGATAAAATCCAAGACGATAATGAGGTAAGGTAGCAGGAGCGATCACGTAGGGGTAAGCACTTTCTTGGAGGGTGCGTTGCAGGTCAACGGGACACATACAAGACCCATAGGCAAAATAGTAGAAGGTTTCAGAAGAGGGTGAAGATTGTTCCATAAGTTAATCAAGGCTTAAACTTACTTTAATTAATCTAACATTACTTTATTTAAGCAACAGTATGACCAGCAGATATGATCATTTCTTTCACAGAATCTTCTTGAGCCGTGGTTTCTACTTTAACGGTTTTGGTTTCCACATCGACTTCTATCTTGGCTTGGGGGTCATTAGCTTTGATTTCATTGGTAATCACTTCAGCGCAGCCATCGCACTTAATGCTGGGAACGTTCAGGGTAATCATTGTCTAAGTCTCCAACTAGCTATAATCCAATGATACAGCAGCATTAACAATTAATAATTAGGGCTTGCTGAATAAATCCAGAAACGAGATCAGATGGGGATTTTAGAGCAGTACCCAATACTTAGGTTGTTGTTATGAGAGGTTGCAGATTTAAACATCCATCTTCAAGGTGAATCGTTCGATCGGCGATATCAAGAATACGACGATCATGAGTCACAAGCAGAATCGCACAACCTTGCTCTCTTGCCAGCATTTGCATCACTTCTACCACGGCTCGTCCTGATTTCCCATCTAGTGCTGCGGTGGGTTCATCGGCTAAAATCATTTTGGGATGACTGACAAGCGCTCTGGCGATCGCCACCCGTTGTTTTTCTCCCCCAGAAAGATTATGAGGATAATAGGTGACGCGATCGCGCAGCCCCACCGATGTTAGCATTTCTAGAGAGCGTGCTTTGGCTTCCTTGACGCTAACGGGATGTAATTCCATTGCCATTTGAACATTTTGCTCGGCAGTGAGACTTTCTAAAAGATTATGACCTTGAAAAATATAGCCAATGGAACGACGAACTTTAATTAATTCTTTTTTGGGCGTACCTTTTAATTCTTTGCCAAACACTTTTAAGCTACCTGTTTGAACTGAACGTAACCCACCAATTAGAGTTAAAAGAGTAGTTTTTCCCGAACCAGAAGGACCTGTCATGATGACAATTTCACCCGCGTTAAGAGTTAAATTAACCTCAAAGAGCGTTTGTTTTTTTAACTTTCCTTCTCCGTAGAAATGAGAAACATTTTCTAAAGTTACCAGGGGTTGATTATTCATGGTTATCTTAAATAATGAATAATTGATCATTGAGAAAACTAAACTTCTTGGTTTGTGCAAAGAACAAAATTAAAAAATATCTGCTGGGTCAGCTTTTTCTAAACGTCGAACTGCGATCGCGCCTGATACCATACACATGATAATGGTTAATAGAAAAATATTCCCTAAGCGAGTGGCGGTCATGACCAGAGGAATCCCTGTCGCTTGCTGAGTCATACTGTAGAGAATTGTGGCGACTCCTGCGCTGGGAATAAAGCCTAAAACCGCTAAAATTAAGGCTTCTTGAAAAACTAATTTGAGAAAATAACTGTCTTGATAGCCCATTGCTTTTAAGGTCGCATATTCTGGCAAATGATCAGACACATCAGTATAAAGAATTTGATAAACAATGACTGATCCTACCACTAGCCCGATCGCTGTTCCTAGGGTAAAAACAAACCCGATCGCGGTACTATTTTGCCAATACGACTTCTCATGATTAATAAACTCTTCTCTGGAAAAGACTCTCACATCATTGGGAAGAATTTGGCGCAATTTTTCTAAAACGGCTTCAATTTCTACATTTTCTTCTACGTTTAAAACACCGACTTCAATCAATCCTTCTTCTCCACCTGTGATGCGGAGAGAATTTCTTTGGCTAGTAATTAAATTACCATCTGCGCCAAAGGAAGCTCCTAATTCAAATAATCCGCCAACGGTTATTTCTTTCTCACTCACTTCTGTTTTGACAATACCATTTTCCTGATAGAGTTCAGCGATCGGCCCAAATTCTTCCCGAGATTTAGCATCAAATAAAACATAATCTTCTAATTTAAGAATGTCTTGATTTTCTGTAACTCCGGGTAAATCTAAAACTTGATCAGAAGGGTTGATTCCAATCACCATAATTCCCCTAGTGTTTTCTTCAACGGGGTTTTTCCATGTTAAAAAATCAATATAAACAGGACTTGCTGATGCGACTCCTTCTACAGAAAGTGCTTGATAGAGTCGCCGTTGGGAAAAATGCTCTAATTCAATCAAAGCATTTGATCGAGAATTCATTAAAAAGATATCTCCATCAAGATTTTGATGTAAGTTAATTGCACTTTGAAATAAAGCATTTTCAAAGCCTAATTGCACAAACATTAAAATATCAGCAAAGCCAATTCCTGCTAAGGCTACTAGCAAGCGAATTTTATTATGAGACAGTTGTAACCAAGAAATTGGAATAGACATTGTTGTTTGTTATTTGTTATTTGTTCACTCCATCTCCTGCTCTCTCAATCTCCCCAGCTTCTCATTAGGGGGGAAAGAGGAAGTTAAATGAACCAATCATGAATGATCAATTATTCTCAGAATCAATTTTAACTAAAACTTGTGCATTAGTTAAACCTTTTACAATTTTACTAGATTCAGGAGTGAGGGCAATTTCTACTTCAATCACCCGAGCGTCAACATTAGCTGCAGGATCAGTGGTAAACACTTCTTTTCTCCCAATTTTTAAACCAATGCGACTGACTTGACCTGTTATTTCTTGATTAAAACTATCATTTTCTGAGGTAATGGTTGCCGCTTGACCGAGTTTTACTCGTTTAATATCACTTTCATAAACTTCTGCGATCGCGACCATTGTTTCAGTATTTCCTAATTCAATAATCCCTTCCTCTTCATTGACAATTTCCCCAGCATGAGTGTTGATGGCGATGACTTGTCCAGAAATGGGAGCAGTGACTTTTGATAATTCCAATTCTGCTTTGGCTTGTTCTAACCGTGCGATCGCGCTTTGCAATTCTGCGTTCGCTTCTTGCACATCAACAGGTCGCACTTCTTGAATTTTTTCTAAGGTTGCTTGCGCTTCTCGAATCTCTTCTTGTAGAGTATTGATCGTTTTATCCCGCCTTGTCATTGCTTCTAAATAGGCTTCCCTAGCGGTATCTAAATCCAGTTGTCGCTGATCCAAATCAGATTGAGAAATAGCTCCCTCTGCTTCTAAGAATTGATAGCGTTGAAACTCGGCTTCGGCGTTGCGGAGTTGGGCTTTTAAGCGTTGCAGGGTTGCAGATTGGGTGGCGCTTTCTCCAGCTAATTCCGCTTTGAGGCGTTCGATCGTGGCTTTTTGGGCGTTAATTTCTCCCAGTTGTCCTCCTACTGTCACTTTTGCTAAGCGCGATCGCGCCACCGCTACTTCCTCCTCAGCCGTTTTGACGACAGCTTGAAGAGAGGCAAAATTTTCTAAAATGGCAATCACTTCCCCCGCTTTCACCCGATCTGCTTCTGCCACTAAGACCCGATTAATCCGAGCAGCCCGTTGTGATGTCGAAACCTCTATTACTTCTCCTTGTGGCTCTAGCCGTCCCAAAGCAATGACTTTTGTTACTCTTGCGACAGTCTCGGCGGCGGGATCGGTTTGGGCTTGAGACTGTTTTTGTTCATTGAAGTAAGTAAATGCACTAAACCCAATCGCGATCAAGCCTGAGATCGGGAGAGCAATCATCCACCTAGAAATTTGTAATCTATCTTCACCCATGAAATAACTTCTGAAGTTGACCGACTGTTCTTATTTTACCTGAGATTCAAAAAGAGGAGTTGCTCTCAATGTGAAAGTAACAGGACTTCAGAAGACCGATGAAATCAATCACTGTCTTCTGAAGTTAAGGGGAATTATTTGACAAATTTTAGAGTACCGTCAAACTTAAGGCATTGATGCCAAAAGCTCTTTCTGGCTCAGAGGTTGATAAAGTCACTGAAGCGATATTAGCCACTTGACTACGAATTCCAATAAATTGAGCCGAGTTGTCCAAGTCTTCTGAAGAACGGCTTGGGAAGGCAAATTTTCCCAGTAACTGACCAAGTTCATCATAAGCCCAGAGAAAAGCTAAAAAATCGTAAGTATCATCAGCCCCAACTTGTGTTCCCAGAGCCATAACTGGTTGAGCAAATTTAATCCGCAAGGGGCCTGGATTACCGATTGTTGGGGGTGGGCCTGGAACAAAGCCTGTGAACAAAACATGATCTCCGCTCGCGAAATTTGTGGGAATCCCAGGTCGTGGCTGAGTTTCAAAAATAAATGGAGGAGTCACGCTAGGGCGTAAATAATAAGGAATCTCGATTGTTAATTTCAAGCCCAACTCTGACTTAGCACTAAAAGAGTGCGAGAGAAGACTGAAAGGTTGTTTGGGATTTTTCCCTTGACTTAAACCTGACCAATCAACCCAATCATTAATTTCGAGATCACAGCGATCGGCAACTAGCTCTGGAACTTGCTTAAGAATAGCGACCATAAATTCACTCCTCAATTACAAAAGATACTAGGAATCACATTCTCTGAACCTTCCAACCCTGTTAGTTTCAGATTTTTACTCTTTTAATTGATTTAATACTAATGTTATTCAAAAGCTACTGAAGAGCTAGATACGAATGAACAAAAGCATCAAGAATCTTTTCAAGAAAGCTCACCCCTTCATTTCAGAAATGTCAACTGAAGAAGGGTTAGTGAGCTTTTGTCTCAGCGAAACTTAATTATACTTGAATTCCCGCAATTAAATCACCATCGAAGAAGATTTCTTGGGCGAATGTGCCACTAAAAACTTGATCAGCAGCATTGGTAACAGTTTCAATCAATCCTGAACTGAGGCTACCGAGGTCAATGGTATCTTGAGAGAAATTAAAATCACGAATGAAGGCGAAGCCAGTATCACCATCTCCGAAGTAGAAAGGAGTTGTATCATCAGCCAAGACAAAGGTATCACTTCCAGAGCCACCAAATAAGAAGTCAATCTCTCCAAAACCTGGGGTAGCTGATGTCGGATCAACACCAATTAAGGTGTCATTTCCACCACGTCCATTAACTACATCACTATTGATATCAATTCCGTCAACAATTACACCAGTGGCATCCGTTCCTGCTCCGCCAGTCAGGATATTATCTTCATTATCGCCCCGAAGGCGATCGCTGTTTTGAGTCCCAGTAACATTGACAAAGTTGACGACCTCAAAGTTAAGATTAGTGCCTGCACCATCAACATTAGCAATTTGGAGACTTTCCGCAGCTAAGTCAACGTTGAACGCTCCATTGTTACCAAATCCGCCAACGGGTGAACCATCAATGGCATTGGTTTCAGTGGAATCGCCGATAATTGTTTGAATGCTTGGCACTAAGCCAGTGTTTCCGCCATCAATGGTATCAGCACCACCAACGCCTTTCTCAATCACTCCTAAGTTGAGTAGGGTAACTCCGCCAACACCTGCTCCTGTGTAGTCGAGGGTATCTGAGCCATTTCCGCCATCAATCGCGTCTGAGCCTAAGCTACCCACAATGGTGTCATCGCCATCGCCACCATTTAGATCATTATTAGTGGCACTACCTGTAATTGTGTCGTCGTTTTGAGTCCCAGTAACATTGACAAAGTTGACGACCTCAAAGTTAAGATTAGTG
>CAYXDG010000012.1:5225-19542 GCA_964463655.1 uncultured Dactylococcopsis sp. | reverse complement strand
AGTCGAGGGTATCTGAGCCATTTCCGCCATCAATCGCGTCTGAGCCTAAGCTACCAAAGAAGGTGTTGTCTTCGTCGCTACCCGCGATCGTGTCGTCGTTTTGAGTCCCAGTAACATTGACAAAGTTGACGACCTCAAAGTTAAGATTAGTGCCTGCACCATCAACATTAGCAATTTGGAGACTTTCCGCAGCTAAGTCAACGTTGAACGCTCCATTGTTACCAAATCCGCCAACGGGTGAACCATCAATGGCATTGGTTTCAGTGGAATCACCAACAATTCTTTCAATGCTTGGCACTAAGCCAGTGTTTCCGCCATCAATTTGATCGCTAGAACCAGTATTTTCCTTCTCAATTAAGCCGAGATTTCTCAGAGTAATTGGGCCAACGTTAGAGCCATTGTAGTCAAGAGTATCGAAGCCACTACCGCCATCGATAATATCGCTGCCTGAACTGCCAAGTATAATATCGTTACCATTACCACCATTAATAATGTCGCTGCCATCGCCACCATCAATAATATCGCTACCATCACCGCCAGTTAAGAAGTCACTACCTCCCAGACCTAATAACAAATCATTCCCGCCTAAGCCAATAATTTGGTCAGGGTCGTCAGTTCCAATTAAAAAATTGGACTGGTTATCACCGAATACAAGTGCCATATTCTTCTTCTCTCCTTGTTATATTGATAATTTGTCATTCACCCAAAAGAGCTTAAAAGTCTTCCCTAGGTATAATGACACTAGCGAAGCAATCAAAGTGACTATACTTTCTTAGTTTTCATTTAGTCAAGAAAAGTTAACAATTTGAAATACTTTTAAAAAGTCGTTCATTTTTAAGTATTCATGTTGATTTTTATGTAGCTTTTTTAAGAGTCTATACTTAGTGATTTACTAGGAGAATTTTTTGACAGCTTTGAAATCTATGTAGCAGTCCCAAATGAATTGTAAATTAATTCCCCTTAGCCCTCCTCACTTCGCTCCGGTTTGTAAGGGGGGAACGGTTAATCAACTTTTTACATAAGAATTAGAATTGCTAATAAGTTATAAAGATTTGGTCACTGTTGATGGCAATATTGGTTAAGATTGAGTCAGATGCTCAGTTAAGTTACAAGTTATCGCTCTTGTTAGAAAAAACGGCTTATTTACTGGTCTATCATGGGAGTCGAGATTCTCGTCCCCAAGATGAAATGCTTCGCATTGCGGAATCGGTGCGACAAAAGTTAGGGGAACAGTTAGTCTCCTCAAAACGGCAAAGAGTGGAAGTTTTAAAAGACGACGATCGCGAGAATCAGCGATCGCGTTGGGGAAGCCAAATCACTGATCAGTCTCAAGCACTGGTTTATACCGCAGCTTTAGAGTTAGCGCCATTGCCTTTAGAAGGGGCGATCGCGCAATTAATTCCTTTTTTATACCAACAGGAAATTACAGAGTTACGAGTTATGCCATTGTTTCTCTTACCTGGAGTTCATGTGCGAGAAGATATTCCCGAGGCGATCGCAAAAGCACAAGCAGAAACGGAAAACAAGGTAAAAATCTCATTGTGTTCTTACATTGGACAGTCTCCCCTGATGGCGGAAAAATTAAAAACTTTGTTCTCAGACTCAGAAAACTCCGCTAAAATAATAGTTTCACATGGCAGTCGTCGAGTCGGGGGCAATCAACCCATTGAAAACTTAGCGCAACAATTGGGAGTCAGCGCTGCTTACTGGTCGGTTTCTCCGAGCTTAAGCGAACAAGCAATATCTCTGGTGAAAGGGGGAATGAAGACCATTGAAATTAAACCTTATTTTCTCTTTCCTGGTGGAATCACTGACGCGATCGCTGAGGAAGTCCAATCTCTCGCTGTCCAGTATCCGAAAGTTCAATTTTCTTTGGGTTCTCCTTTAAATCATGGTCTCTCCCTTATTGAGATCATTGTTCACGAAATTACTAAACCAATAAGTAATCAATAGCTGCTCCCTTTTAAGAACCCTGCTTATCCCCGCACTGGGGATAATTGTTAATTGTTAATTGTTAATTGTTGAAAGTATGACCCATCAATCTTCCTTGGGAAAAGTTTATTTAGTTGGCGCAGGTCCTGGTGATCCAGGATTATTTACCCTCAAAGGCAAAACCTTACTTGAACACGCTGATGTTGTGGTTTATGATGCTTTGGTGAGTCGTGCCATCCTCGGGATGATTAACCCGCAAGCGGAAAAAATTAATGCGGGGAAACGGCGCGGACGACATTCTAAACTACAGTCGGAAACGACGCAGTTACTCATTGAAAAAGCGCTCAGGAATGCGATCGTCGTGCGCTTAAAAGGGGGCGATCCTTTTGTGTTTGGACGGGGTGGGGAAGAAATGGGAGACTTGGTAGAAGCAGGGATTCCAGTAGAAGTTGTTCCAGGGATCACGGCTGGAGTTGCTGCGCCAGCTTATGCAGGGATTCCTCTAACGCATCGCCAGTTTAGCTCTTCAGTTACTTTTGTTACAGGACATGAATCAGCTGGAAAATATCGCCCAAAAGTAAATTGGAGCGCGATCGCGCAGGGGTCGGAGACGATTGTGATCTACATGGGTGTTCATAACCTAGATTATATTATTAAGCAACTGAAAACAGGGGGCTTAAGCGGTGAGACAGCGATCGCGCTAGTGAGATGGGGAACTTGTCCCGAACAAGAAGAATTAATCGGTTCTCTTGATACGATTATTCAGCAGAAAACTGACGCTGATTTTGCAGCCCCTGCGGTTGCGGTGATCGGTAAAGTGGTTAATCTTCATTCTCTCTTGAACCATTGTCGCCCCCACAGCAATGCTTCTACAGACCATTCAGTAACTGATTAGATACCTTGTTCCAATTCTCCCGCTTCATCGGATTGAATGTGCTGCTGGTTGGAATCAGTGGGTAGCCGTTTAATATCGCTATTAGAGCCAACGACAATCATTTGTGACCCTTTCACCAGTCGATAATTGGGAGTAGGATTGATTTCAAATTTTTCTCCGTATTTAACCGCAATCACATTTAATCCATAGCGATTTCTCAGTTGTAATTCTGCGATTGTTTGCCCATCAAAGGCTGCGGGAATTTGAATATCAACGATGCTGTGTTCAGGATCGAGTTCAAATTTTTCTAAAATGGCGGGTTGAGCAAGAGCATGGGCTAACTGATAGCCTGCATCTCTTTCCGGGAAGACCACGCGATCGGCGCCGACTCGTTTGAGAAGTTTTCCATGAATGTGGGAGGATGCTTTGGCAACCACATATTTTACGCCATTTTCTTTCACATTAAGAGTGGTAATAATGCTTTCTTGAACATAATCTCCAATGGCAATAATAACTACATCAAATTCAAAAATTCCCGCTTCTTTTAGCGCAGCAGGCTCTGTCGAATCCAACTCGATCGCGTGACTAACAATCTTATCCGTTAAGGCTTGATTGACTATTTTTTCATCGCGATCGCTGCCTAAAACTTCACAACCCGATTGCCGTAATTCTCGGCAAACTGCTTGACCGAAACGCCCCAAGCCAATCACCGCAAACTCTTTTGGTTGATGGCGAAGGTGATTAAATATCTTTAAAGATGCTCTAATATCCACTTTAACAATTAATAATTAATAATTAATAATTAGTGTTTGGTTCATTATTCGTTATTACCTCCTTCATAAAGAGGGATTGTTTTTTGATCAATATCCACTGATATTATCCCACTAATAGGTTTTCTTCAGGGTACTGAATGGCGCTGGGGCGAGATTCTTGGATGATCGTATTGATAACAATGAGAACTCCGACTCTTCCAATATACATGGTAACAACAATAATGAGTTTACCCAGTGCTGATAAACTACTGGTAATTCCTGTGGACAGCCCCACTGTTGCGAAGGCCGAACACACTTCAAATAAAATCTGAATAAAGCTCAGTTGGGGGTCTGTAATTGCAATTAAAGCAGTGACAATGGTTAGTAAACTCACTGAAGCACATAAGACTCCCACTGCCTTTAAAATCAAGTTGACAGGCACTCGTCTTCTATAGATAATAACATTCGTTTTTCCTTGCAATGTGGAAATTGTAGAATTAATTAAAATTCGCAGGGTTGTTGTTTTTAATCCGCCACCTGTTCCACTAGGACTAGCGCCAATGACCATAAAAGCAATCGTAATAAATAATCCCGCATCAGTCATGGCACTGATATCAATAGTATTAAATCCCGCAGTACGAGTGGTTACTGACTGAAACCAAGCCCCTAAAATTCGTTCTTGTAAAGGCAATGTGCCAAAGACATTTTTATTGCTAAAATCCGTAAAGAAGAAAGCAACTGTTCCCAAAATTAAAAGAATTAAGGTGGTATCAGTGACAATTTTAGAATTTAGTGAAAAGCTAAAAGCGTCAACATTTTTAGAACTCAGTAATTCATTGATTCGTGTTCGGATAGCAATAAAAAATTCAAAGATGGCTTGATAACCAAGACCGCCAAAAATAATTAGAATGGGAATAACAATATTAGCGAGAAGAGAAGATTGATAGTCTGATAAGCTATTGCTAAATAAACTAAAACCTGCATTATTCCAAGCACTAACGCTATGAAACAAAGCAACCCAAATGGGATTAGGCAAATCGGAAAATAGGGGCAATAATAAAAATAATCCTGTGAGTTCAAAGAATATAGTTGTGGCGACGATCGAGATCAGTAAACTTTTGCTTCCTTGAAGGAAAGGGCGATCGAAGGATTCTTGAATGGCTACTTTTTGCCGAAAGTCAAATTTTTTGCGGATTAAAAATAAGAGGAAAGTGTTGGTAGTCATATATCCTAACCCCCCCACTTGAATCAATAATAAAATCACCAACTGCCCGAAAAATGAAAAATGCGTTCCCGTATCAACCACCGATAAACCAGTTACACATACTGCAGAAGTCGCTGTAAAAAGTGCAGTAATTGGGTCATTCCAACTGCCATCTGTTGTGGTCAAAGGTAAAATTAAGAAAACAGTCCCGATTGAAATAACAGCGATAAAACCAAGACAAATAGTGCGGGCAATACTCATGGCAATTTGTTATTTGTTATTTGTATAGGGTAACCAAACTGTTAGGAATCTTGAATTAAAATATTATAGGATGAAGATGATAAGAGATTTATGGACACAATTAAAGTTAATAAAATTCGCTGCTATGGTTACACAGGTTTTTTGCCAGAAGAACAGGTCTTGGGACAATGGTTTGAGGTGAATCTGACGATCGCTGTTGATTTAGCCAAAGCTGGCGAAAGTGACGCGATCGCTGATACTTTAGATTACCGAAACGCGATCGCTAAAGTCAAACACTTAGTTGAGACGCAAAAATTCGCCCTGATCGAAAAACTTGCCCACGCGATCGCGCAGTCAATTTTAGAACTTGACTTAGTACAACAAGTGTGCATTGAGCTTACCAAAACCGCCCCCCCGATTCCTAACTTCAGTGGAGACATCACGATCATGATTACTCGTGAAAAGACTTAGACCTTTGACTGCTTAAACTCGGAAATTTCCCGTTGCTTATTTCTGTTTCCTCTTCCCCGTCATCCGTCAAAATTGTCGGCTTACAGCGTTTAATTTCTGAGGAGACAATCTCTGCTCCTTCCCCTTGCAAATCTTCCACATACCCTTGTTTTGATTGCTCAGCAGACCGTTTTCTGACGAAGGGACCAAAATAATAAGTGCATTTGGGAGATTCCGTTTGAATCTTAACCCACCAGGCTTTGCCCAAAAATTCTAGGATTGAGAGGATGAATTCTTCCATTTTCAATGACGCGGTTTAAGCAGTCTTAGATAGTTTTACTGTACTTCATGATGTAAGTTGAACTTAATTTTTCCCAATTCCTGAAGATAGATTTAAGGATTTTCCTTGACGACGGCGAGAGACTTCATAAAGCGCGATCGCGCAAGCTACATGAGCATTGAGACTTTCCGTCTTTCCTAACAAAGGAATGGATACCAACTCATCACAATGACGTTGACTCATCAGATTTAATCCTTCTCCTTCACCACCGAGGACCAAAACAACGGATTGATCGAAGTTGACTTCTGGGAGAGGATTACCTTGATCGGCAACTGTACCATAAACCCAAAAGCCTGATTCCTTTAAGGTTTCTAACGCCCGTGAAAAATTGACCACTCGGGCTGTTGGTAAATATTCTAACGCGCCTGTTGCTACTTTCATAACCGTTGAAGTGATTCCCACGGCTCGCCGTTGCGGGATCACTAAACCTTGCGCTCCCAATGCTTCCGCACTGCGAATGATCGCGCCCAAATTTTGGGGATCGGTGATTCCTTCCGCAGCGACAATGATCGGTTTTTCGGTCTGCGATCGCGCTTTTTCAATTAATTCTGTCAAGTCTAAGTAGGTATAGGGAGCAACTTGAGCAGCTACCCCTTGGTGATTTGCTCCGCGAGTAATTTGATTTAAGCGCTCCATTTCCACTTCATCAACGATACTCCCCTGTTTTTTCGCTGATTCCAAGAAGGGGTTAAAAGAGGCGTTGTAACGCAGTCTTGAGGTAATCCAAATCCGATTCAGTTGGCGTTTATTTTCCAGTGCTGCTAGAACTGTATGACGACCATAAATCAGATCATCATCCCCAGCATTGGATTCTGCTGCTTGCGCTTGCGTTTCTGGCTTTTCTATTTTTGGGCGACGAGAAGAAGGAAACGACTTCCTCTGCTTCGGTTTTGGCTTTCCCTGACGGGGTTTTTCGCTCATTATGCAGTTGGATACAGTATTGATTTATGTTGTTGCTGCTTCATCATTATTGGACATTTGCTTCTCTTCTAACGACTTCAGCAGAAATTGTAAACGATCGCGATCGCTTAAAAACAAATACCCCACCAGTGTTTCTAAACTGGTTGCTTGTTGATACACTTGAGCACAGAGGCGACGGGGAGGTTTAGTTGCTGCGTTGCGTCCCCGCTTCACAATTTCCAATTCTGATTCGGTTAAAAAAGGCTTGAGAAATTGTAGTTGCTGGGCTTGATTTTCGGCTCTTACCTTCGAGACCACCTGTTGATGATACTCGGCAATATGCTTTGGCGGGAGTAAATGGTAGAGACGCACATAAAGCTCATACACCGCATCCCCAATATAAGCCAATCCTGTCGGTGAAATCTGTTCAAGAGGGGGTAAGTTATCTAATCCCCCCACTCTTAAAAAGAAATCCACTTCCGAATTAAAATGATCAGTTTGATGCGTTTGCGGGGTCAATTTTTTGCTAGCAAGTTGTTTAATTTAAAGCCTTCAAAGCATCTTCTAGACTATCTTGTAAAGAAAGAAACTTTTCTAAACGGACTAATTTGACCGTTTGTGTTACCCGAGCATTGGTAACAATTTGTAAAGTCCCTCCTTCATTTTGGGCTTTTTTAACCAGTTGGACTAAAGCCCCTAAGCCGGAACTATCGACAAAATCGATTTGAGAGAGAACCAAAATCACATTTTTCGGCCCTTGTTCAATGCACTTTCCGATTACTTTCGCAAATGTCGGTTCAGAAAACGCATCGAGTAAGCCTGTTAAACGAAAAATCTGGCAATTCTCTTTAATTTCCCGTGTTCCGCGCAAACTAACGGTTAGGTTGAGTGGTTCAGGAATAACGCCCTCCTTTTGATTTGCAAATCACGACTTTCTAGACAGATAGTGTATATTAGCATATTCTATAGCGCTCTGCTTTAGGGAACAGGTAGTGCTATATTGATTGATAGTCCCTCATTGATTTTACAAATTGAGCGAATAGATAGTCCGCATCATGGGGTCCTGGACTGGCTTCTGGATGATATTGTACGGAAAAGATGGGTAAGGTTTTATGGCGTAACCCTGCAACCGTGCGATCGTTCAGGTTAAGATGAGTAATTTCTATATCAGCATTTAATGAGTCTTCTGTCACAGCAAAACCATGATTCTGGCTGGTAATTTCTACCTTTTGCGCTAAACCAGCCGGTTGATTGAGTCCCCGATGTCCAAATTTTAGCTTAAAGGTTTCCGCACCGAGAGAAAGCCCCAAAATTTGATGTCCCATACAAATTCCAAACATGGGTTTTCTTTGCTTGAGCAGTGCTTTTGTGGTTTCAATTCCTTCTGTCACTACTGCGGGGTCGCCGGGTCCATTGGAGAGAAAAATTCCATCAGGATTATATTGATAAATTTGTTCTGGGGGAGTATTGGCGGGAACAACAATCACGCGACAGCCATAACTGGCTAGACGGCGCAAAATGTTCCGTTTAATGCCAAAATCGATCGCGACAACGGTTAAAGGAGTGGGGTCATCTTCTCCTAGCATGGGACGAAACTCCCAAGTCTCTGCGGTGGGGTCTGACCATTCATAGATTTCTTTTGTGGTGACTTCATTCACAAGATTTAAACCAAGCATTTTCGGGGCGGTTTTGACTTGTTCTAGGAGGGTTTTCTCATCTAGGATGTCTGTAGAGATTGCGCCGTTCATCGCCCCAGAAGAGCGTAAAATACGGGTGAGAGCGCGAGTATCAAGCCCATAGATGCCAATGATATGATGTTGGTTGAGGTAATCTGGAAGCGAACCACGCGATCGCCAATTACTGGGGAAATAGCACACATTCCGCGCAATTACCCCTCGCACATGAGGCTGATCTGACTCTTCATCATCAGGGTTAACGCCTGTATTCCCTAACTCTGGATAGGTAAAGGTAATAATTTGTCCGCAATAGCTAGGATCAGTTAAAACTTCCTGATAACCTGTCATTCCTGTGTTAAAAACGACTTCCCCGATCGTTGTTCCTTTTGCGCCAAAGGCTTTTCCCTTAAAAGCTGTCCCGTCTTCTAATACCAGTAGTGCTGCTTCTGCTTGCTCAATGATCATTTTTGCAGTTTTAGTTTTTCATTGATATGGTACAGCGCTACGGGTTTTGGTCAGGATATGATTAAGAACAATAGCGATCGAGACGATTACACTCCCAACCACATCAAAGGTTTTAACCTGATTGCGTACTACTATACTAGGTTAAATTAGAAAAGGCATACCCTTTAGCCTGATCATCATGCAATCGAGCTTAGTTAAAACAACTTTTAAGGTTCACTCATCAAATCAGTCTCCTGTGGGAAATCCTCTCAGTGTTGCGCCGATGATGGATCGCAGCGATCGCCATTTTCGCTATTTAATGCGCCAAATTACCCGTAAAACCCTCCTTTATACGGAAATGGTGACAATTCCAGCGATTCTCAATGGCGATCGCGATCAATTACTCGGTTTCTCCCCTGAAGAACATCCCTTGGCTTTACAAATTGGCGGAGATGACCCCAAAAAAGCAGTAGAATGCGCTCGGATTGCAGCAGATTACGGCTATGATGAAATCAATCTCAATGTGGGCTGTCCCAGCGATCGCGTGAAAAGTGGCAATTTTGGGGCGTGTTTAATGGCGCAACCAGAGATTGTGGCGAATGTGGTCGAAGCAATGCAAAAGGCGGTTGATCTCCCTGTGACGGTAAAGCATCGGATTGGTATTGATGAGCGCGATCGCTATGAAGATATGACTCATTTTGTGCGCGTGGTTTCCGATGTGGGTTGTCAGAGGTTTACCGTTCATGCGCGGAAAGCCTGGCTACAGGGATTAAGTCCCAAAGAAAACCGCAATGTTCCCCCATTGCGTTATGAGGATATTTATCGCTTAAAACAAGACTTTCCTCATCTTTTTATTGAAATCAATGGGGGGATAAAAACCCTTCCTGAAGTCAAAGAACATTTATCTCAAGTTGATGCGGTGATGATTGGTCGCGCAGCGTATGACAATCCCTATCTCTTCGCAACTGTTGACCCAGAAATTTATGGCGAAAATACCACCCCTCCTACCTTAAAAGATGTTGTAAAAAACATGATTCCTTATCTTGACTATTGGGTAAATCGAGGCTTAAAACTCAACAGCATGACTCGCCATCTCATTCATTTATTTAATGGACAACCAGGCGCTAAAGCATGGCGGAGATATTTAACAGAACAAGGATGTCATCCTGATGCAGGTGCGGAGGTTGTAGAAGAGGCGTTAAAGTTAATTCAGCATCGTTGTTAAGCCTTTTCTGGGAGTCCATTGAATCGCGCCATGTTCTCCTGTGTGATAAAATTCGGTGTTATAGGCTTGCAATTGTTCGGTTAATTTCTGATAATTTTTATTCGTTACTGCGATCGCGTTTTTTGGGTTTAATTGGTCTAACCACTCCCTCGCGACTGTATCCCCTTCCCATAATAAAAAATCAATTCCCCTTAAATCACTCACAAGATTAGGCGCGATTTGTGTTGCATACTTTAACAGTCCAAACTGTTTTTTGCCAAGAGTTATTGCCAAGAAAGAGGGATTTATTTGATTGAGAGAGAAGCCACGATCTTGAATCAGAGGATCATTCAGGGATATTTTTTGTTTTGAGATCACAGGTAAGGTTTCGCTGTTGCTTAACTCTTCCTCTAAAATCGGATTATAGAAAAAGCGATCGATGCTGATTTTTTCTACTAAGTTTAACCAGTTGTTTCCTCTAGCTAATGCAATCGCGCTATCAACTTTCTGAATCCCTTCTTGTTGTAAAAAGGGTAAAATAGTATAGCGGATTGTATCTTCATCCCCGCAATTAATCAGTGTTGTTTTCCCATAATTCTGAACAAAAACAATTGGTTCTTTGTCTGCAAAGATTGTGACCTGTCTTAAGGTTAGCTGTTTATAAGTAATTGGCATAATAATCAGCGCGATCGCACCAATTATCCCTAATTTAGTATATCGTTTTTCTGGGGAAGATTGCCAAAGATAAATGACAATTACAGAAACGATAATCAGCTGCCATAAAGCAATTTTACCAAATAGCCAATAACTTCCTGGCAATTGATTAAACCCTGAAATTATGTTAATTAAAAACTGAGTGGGATACGCGAGTAAGACTGCGATCGCGCTGCCTAAATCAGGGATTAATAACCCAATAAACCCGCTAATCATTCCCCCTAAAATTAGAAAAATTGCGAAAGGTGTTACCAGAACATTTAGTAAAATACTATAAGTGACAACTGTGCCAAAATGAAACAATTGTAAGGGAAAAACCCAAGGATAAACTGCGATCGGGACAGCAATTAAAGATGCAATCGTTGGCGGAATAAAGTCTAAACGAGTTAATAAAGCAGGGACAGTTACAATTAAACCAAAAGTAGCTAAAAAGCTGAATTGAAAGCCTAAATCAATTATCCACAAAGGATTAATTAGGAGGAGAATAGTAGCAATAACAAGCAGCGATCGCGTTGAGTCCACTTTGCGTTCAGTTAATAATCCTAATAACCCTGCTACCCCCATTAAACTGGCTCTGAGAATAGAAGGTTGTAACCCTGTTAATCCCACATAAAGTAATAGGATTCCCACCCCAATTCCGAACCGCACCGACACATTTAACCGTTGAGTCATTGCTAAAACAAAACCTAACAAAAGGGACACATGAAAGCCAGAAGCTGCTAGAATATGAGCTAAGCCAGCCTTTAAGAATTGGTCTTGAAGGTCGTCGGGTAAATTAACCGCTTTTCGCCCTAAAACCATCGAACTGACTAACTCTCCCTTGGGACTTCCTAATGCTTTCTGATGAACATTTATTACGCGATCGCGCAATTTCCAGAATCCCCATCCTCCCTCCTCTAAAACCCTCACTTCTCGCCCGCTAATTCCTACAAAAGCACCATTCTGATTTAAGTATTGATTAAAATCAAATTGTCCCGGATTTCTAGGCATTTGAGGTTGATAAAGATAGCCAGTCACTTGTATTTTTGAATGGGGATAAACGCCTTTTTCAAAATCAGTCGGGATGGTTGTATAAAGTTTACCCGTGACTTGGGTTTGATGGGTTTCTTCTCCTACTATTTCTGCTGACAGCCAGAATCTTAGCTTGCCCGATCGATTCAGCGTGGGAGAGTTTAAAACTTCACCGACAACTGTTGTGCTTATGCCATTTTCTGCGGGAGGAATTATCTTACTCACATCGTTATTTGCAGGGGTTGGAAAACGGAGATAGAAAGAGAAAAAAGCAATTAAAAAAACTATAAAAATGCCTAATCCTGTTTTCTGACGTAAACCCCACCAATTATAATTAGGCGCGACTTTGATAAAAACGATCGCTGCGATCGAAAGGGTGATAATTATCGTTAGCCAATATTCCTCAAAGCCTGATGCAATTAAAAGACCTAAGATATAAGCTAAACCAAATAGGGAAACTTCTCTGGCATACATCGTCTTAAAGTTTTTGAAATGCTTGTCATTATGATTAAGTCTTTAAATGGATAATCCCAATTTCAAACCCAATAACGCATGAATCACCATGATTGCTAATGCAATACTCCCTAAAATTGCGTGGGTGGTTTTTAATGCTTTCTTGTCGCCCACAAAGCCGCTCAAAGAAATAACTCCATTAACAGCTAGTAATCCTAAAACTACTGTTCCTGTTACGAAATGAGGACTTTCTAAAATAGGCTGTTCCTGCATTACTAAAGATAATAACCCTCCTGTATAACCCAACGCCATAAAGGTAAACATCCAAGGGGCTAACTTACGATGATTACTGCGATTTTCAGCTATAACCCCTTGATCTGTTGCTAAGCGTCCTTTCCAACCTGTAATTCCCACAAACGTTCCCATTGCAAAAATAACAATTCCCATCATGGCAGGATGTCCCCAATGGGTAATCGGTTCAGGAAGATTTAAGGAACGAAAAAAAGCAGCGATCGGTTCTAATAATACAGTTAAATTCATAAACCCCTCAAGTTTAGATCTGTTATAGCGCTACAAAATCAGGTTAGGACGTTCTTAAAAAGACTAGCGACCGTCTCGGTCGCACTCCCACCGTTCGGGAAATGTCCTAATATAAGCACGTAGCGCTATAAAAGTGACTCCAATCTAAATCTTATACCATAACAAGGGGGGAACTGATCCCCCCTAACCCCTCTTCAATAAGGGGGAAACCTTGGGTTTTAAAAGTTCTTTGCTGTGTGGTTGGTGGGGTCAAATTCAAAGCGTTTAGAAAAATCTGTGATTCCGTAGAGATTAAAAGAAATGGTGGGTTCATCCCCCATCGGTTCAACGCTGTGGATCGCTTCTGGGGTAAACGCAATGATCTCTCCAGGGGTGAGAATGGTTTCCCCTGTATATTCTATGCGATGTTTATGATCACGAGTCGGCGATCGCTGCCAGAATCTGTTTTTCTCTTCACCATTAATCAGTGCTACAATTCCCCAGCAAGCATGATTATGAATCGGTGACACCTGACCGGGCAACCAGGTTACCATCTGCGCGGTAAACGGAAACCCAGGTTCTTGATATAAAAATTTAACCGACCAACCTACATCAGGAGAAGGTTGAGAATATTCCAATTGTAACCAGTAGGAGTCCTCAAGCAGCTTGCGAACGCGAGGAATAATCGCTTGTAACCGTTTGTAATCATCAGGAATGGTCTCTACAATATCCTCCATCTCCGTTAAGAAACGATAAAGGCGATAGGATTCTACAGGAGGGATGTATGCTTCAGGATAATACGCTTCACAATTACCACTGTCTGTTACTATCCAGTTTTGACATTCCATAAGACTAAATTACCTTAGCTGCGATCGTGATTTTTTCGGTAATGCTGACTGAAACGATTTTAGATAAGCAGGGCTTATACTTTAGCGGTCGGAAGCCATTGCTAACGCCTCAGAGATCATTTTTTTATAAGCAAGACTTATATTTTATGGGAAAAGTATCTTTTTTTAGCTTTATTAATTATTTAAGGTGGGCATTGCCCACCCTACTGTTAATCGTTAGCGTAAAGGGACTTGACCTGCTGTGTCATAAGCGATAAAGGTTGCAGTGTTAAGAAGCTCTGGCCAAAAGCTATCAGCTTTCTCAATTTTTTCCACAGGGGGATCGCCATCAGCTAACCATTCCGCTTGGGCTTGTTGGCTGTAGTTCAGATACAGTTTCCCATCAACGATTTTCCAAGCATCAGGGACAGTTGACGCTAAAACGCCATCGCTGAGAGCTTTCGCGCAGTAACCGCCATATTGAGGTGCGAATGCTTCAGGATTTTGCTTGAACCGTTCTAGATTTTTGGCACTAGAAAAACGCCAAGTCGCCCCTTTCCACTGATACTCATACCGTGCAGAGCCTTCAACAGGAGCATTTTCAGTAAAATAAGCAACGGGATCATAGCCACGAATCGCTAAGTTGCCTTCTGTTGCAATGTCAGTATAAATTGCAGGCGCGGGACTTTCTAGGACTTTTGCTGATGCACAGGGGTTTTTCCCAGCACAAGGATTAGCAGCACAGGGATTAGCAGCACAGGGATTAGCAGCACAGGG
>CAYXDG010000012.1:0-5125 GCA_964463655.1 uncultured Dactylococcopsis sp. | reverse complement strand
GGATTAGCAGCACAGGGATTAGCAGCACAGGGATTAGCAGCACAGGGGTTGGCAGCACAAGGATTTTTTCCAGCACAGGGGTTTGTGGAAGCGCAAGGATTTGCCGAAACAATTTGGGGATTAAATGTTAAGTGTGCTGTTCCCACACTAACTAAAGACGCGATCGCTAAAGCAGCAAAATATTTAACTTTCATAGCAAATTCTGTAGTTTCAAAGACAGTAAAATGAATGCAATTGATTGAGCAAAAAATGATTTAATTGCTCAACTTAAATCTACTACAATTTTTCAATTTTAGTCAAGCAGTTTTACTGAGAAGCGTTTAAAAAAAAGCTGAGAAAAACATGAGAAAATCCTTGAAACCTGAGTCAATTGTTTCTGTTATTCTCAATGAATAACGTAAGTTAAGAGTAGAAGATGTTGAAAAATTAGCTGAGTTTTTTAATCTCTCTCCCTCTGTCTTCTTGTCGCGATCGCGCTTTTCCTTACTTTTACCATTAATTGGCTAACAAGTGCTGATGGAGATCGATCGCGCTCTTTCTGATTTGATGGCGCGATTGTTTATCTCACAGCATTCATTTAGCCCCATAAAACTCTAATGCAAGAAGTGACGAGTCCCCGTTAAAATCATCACCACACCCAATTCATTGGCAGCTTTAATCGAATCTTCATCACGGCGCGATCCCCCAGGTTGGATAATAGCTGTAATTCCTGCTGCTGCTGCGGTGCGAACAGAATCATCGAAGGGGAAAAACCCGTCACTGGCTAAGGTTGCGCCTTGGGTTTTCTCTCCTGCTTGTTTGAGGGCGATTTCCACAGCGCCCACACGGTTCATTTGTCCCGCTCCTACGCCAATAGTAGCGCGATCGCGTGTCACCACGATCGCGTTTGATTTCACGTGCTTCGCTGCTTTCCAAGCAAAGGTCATCTCTGCAAGTTGTTCCTCGGTGGGCTGTTTTTCTGTCACCACTTGCCACTGGTTCACATCATCAGGTTCATCATCGGCAGTTTGGACTAAAAAGCCTCCAGCGATCATTTTGACCGTTTCTCTCGGTCCTGCTTGCAAATCTGGTAAGATTAACACCCGCAAGTTAGACTTTTTCCCTAAGATCGCTTTTGCGTCTTCGCGACAATCGGGTGCAACCACACATTCTAAAAACGTCTGTGTCATGGCGGTCGCAGTCGCAGCATCAATGGGCTGATTTAAGGCGACAATCCCCCCAAATGCGGACACAGAATCCCCTGCGAGAGCCTTTTCATAAGCAGTAACTAAAGTGTCTGCAGAAGCGATTCCACAAGGGTTCGTATGCTTCAAAATAGCAGCCGTGGGCTGGTCTTGAAACTCACTGATGAGGCAACGCGCTGCTTCTAAATCCACTAGGTTATTATAGCTGAGTTCTTTTCCTTGTAACTGGTTTGCCCCCGCCCAACCTGTGGGGGTGTTTCCCGTTTGATACCAAGTCGCCGTTTGATGGGGGTTCTCGCCGTAGCGTAGGGCTTGGCGCTGCGTTCCGATTAAACTGAATTGTAAGGGTAAAGGGGTCGCTGTTTCTCCATTAACACGGGTTAAATAGCTGCTGATGGCTTGGTCATAGTCTGCGGTGAGGGTGAAGGTTTCTAAGGCGCAGGTTTGACGGAAACTGAGAGACGGTTGTCCTCCTGTGTTGCGTAATTCTTCCAAATAAGCGGAGTAGCGCTTGGGATTGGAAATCACCGTCAGATGTTGATAGTTTTTTGCTGCTGCCCGTAACATGGCAGGACCACCGATGTCGATGTTTTCAATGGCTTCTTCAACCGTAACATCAGGTTTGCTGATGGTGGCGACAAAGGGGTAAAGGTTGACCACAATTAAATCAAAGGGACGGATATTGTTGGCTGCCATCTCTTGTTGGTCGTCAGCGCGATCGCGCCGTGCTAAGATACCCCCATGAATGCGAGGATGCAATGTTTTCACCCGTCCACCAAACACTTCAGGCGACCCTGTATAGTCAGAAACCTTGGTTACTGTAATCCCTGCATCAATGAGTTGCTTCGCAGTCCCGCCACTGCTGACGATCTCAAATTCAAATTCCGAAACTAACTGCTGTGCAAATTCGACAATATCTGTTTTGTCTGAGACGCTAATCAGAGCTAATCGTTTCAATAGTCTTTTCTCCTAAATTGATCATTATGCAGTTTATTTTCTCCGCACCTAGATCAACTCTACAGATGCACAGCAGAAACATCAAGTTCTTGACAGTTTCAACAATAGATTTAGCGCGATCGCAAATGAAAATATGCTGGTTTTCTGAGAATAAGCTGAAGACGAACTACCCCGTTTATCATACAAGTAAATGAACAAAATTCTTGCTTCATTGCCTAAGCATTCCTGTGAGTTAATTGAAGTCTTCAGTAACTCAAGCGCCAAGGCTCAACAGTAACTATGGAGAGTTTTTACTATAAACATCAAGCCCTTAAAAATCGCGATCGCTGCTTTTGTCATTTACAATAAAAACAAGGTTTGGGATGTCGTTGGGGCTTTGCTGAACTAGGGAACATCCCATTCTTTAGTACCTTACCGCCAGATTGTCGCAAGATTGAGTTTAAATCCTGCTAACACATCTTCCCCAGCAAGGAAACTGGGAGACTCTAAGATTTCTACAGTTTGTTTGGCGCGATAAATCGCAACCCGCTTATTTTTTGGCTCAATCAACCAACCTAAACGACATCCATTGTCCATATATTCTGCCATTTTTTCCCTTCCTTGAAGCCAAGAATCGGAGGGAGAGAGTAGTTCAATGATAAAATCAGAACACAGTGGTAGAAAGCCTCTTTTTTCCTCTGATGTTAGTGTCTTCCACTTTTCTAAAGGAATCCAAGCAACATCAGGCGATCGCTGTGCGCCATTGGGTAAAGAAAATCCTCCAGAAGAATCAAATACTTTTCCCAACCCCGTTCGATCGTTCCAATTCACTAAAGCAGCAATGAGTTGAGCGTTCCAAGCGCTGGTTTCGCCACCTGTGGGGGACATAACGATTAATTCTCCGTTCGCGTTCAGTTCTAATTTTGTGTCTGGGTTGATTTCACAGAGGGTGTAAAACTGTTCTTTGGTTAGTTGAATGATGGGGTTAAGGTTGAGAGTGGTAGCGCTCATAATCGTTAATAAATTCGATGAAGTGGAGAAGGTTCTGGAGTTAATTATGGCATCACCCAATGTTCTACTGTACTGAGGCTTTTTTATTAGCGATTCAAGATTTAGAAACATAGGGCGGCTGGCTGCGATCGCTGCTACTTGGGTAAGATTTAAAAAAAGCTCAATTGCGATGAACACTTTATGAAAATGACGAGAGTTAGACAACCTTAGTCAAGGATTATCGATCGCGCTTTTCAAGTGACCCTTAATTTAGAATAGATTAGAACCATCATATAGGGAAAGAATCATGTATCAAAGTAATCCGCCTCTCCCCGCAAAAGAAACCCTCCCCACTATGTACGATTTACCCAGTGAAGACCCGGAGGAACCGGGAGGCTCCGACGAATTTCATCTTCTCCAGCCCGAATTATTACGGCTTACCTTTCGCCCTCCCACTTACCCGCGCGATCGAGTTTTTACCGCCAGTGACTTAAATCTATACTATGATGTGCAGCATACCCAATGGTATAAACGCCCCGACTGGTTTGCGGTTTTAGGCGTTTCCCGACTCTACGAAGAACAAGACCTGCGTTTAAGTTACGTCACTTGGCAAGAAGGAGCGAATCCCTTTGTGGTAGTGGAATTGCTTTCCCCTGGCACTGAGAAAGAAGACTTAGGGCAAACTCCCCTAATGGGGAGGAACGAGGGGGGTCAGCCTCCCAATAAATGGACAGTTTATGAGCAGATTTTGAGGATTCCCTATTATTTCGTATTTAATCGCTATAACAATGAATTCCGAGCTTTTGAGCTAAAAGGAAGTCGTTATCAACCTGTGTCCATTCAAGAACAAGGAGTCTGGTTAGAACAGGCAGAACTCGGATTAGGATTATGGGAAGGGGAATATCAGGGAATTGATCGACTGTGGCTGCGTTGGTATGACCAAAATAATAACTGGATTCCCACTCCTGCTGAAAAGGAAGCTCAACGAGCCGAACAAGCTGAACAGCAAGTACAACAGGAATCTCAACGCGCTGAACGTTTAGCCCAGCAATTGAGAGCATTAGGCATTGATCCTGAAGCCTGAAAATATCTTTCTCAGATTAATTACTATTTAAGGTGAATATGAAAAACGAAATCACTATACAGAATCGAAAAATTGGCAAAAATCATCCCCCTTTCATTGTTGCTGAAATGTCAGGGAATCACAACCAATCGCTCGATCGCGCCCTAGAAATTGTCGAAGCCGCAGCGAAAACAGGAGCGCACGCCCTAAAACTGCAAACCTATACAGCCGATACCATTACCTTAGATGTCAAAGAGGGAGAATTTTACATTGATGATCCCAATAACCTTTGGCATGGGAACTCCTTGCATGAACTTTACCAAAAAGCCTACACTCCTTGGGAATGGCATGAACCCATATTTAAACGCTGTCTGGAATTAGGCTTAATTTGCTTTAGCAGTCCGTTTGATGAAACCGCCGTTGACTTCCTCGAATCTCTCAATGTTCCTTGTTATAAAATTGCTTCCTTTGAAAACTCGGATATCCCGTTGATTCGGAAGGTGGCAAAAACAGGGAAACCGATGATTATTTCCACAGGAATGGCAACTCTAGCGGAATTAGATGAAACCGTCCGCACGGTGCGAGAAGCAGGCTGTGAAGACTTGATTCTCCTCAAATGTACCAGCACCTATCCCGCCACTCCTGACAATACCAATATCATTACCATTCCCCACATGAGAGATTTATTTAATCTTCAGGTGGGATTATCTGATCATACGATGGGAGTTGGCGTTGCAGTGGCTAGTGTGGCGATGGGCGCAACCCTGATTGAAAAACATTTTACGCTTTCTCGTGCCGATGGGGGAGTCGATGCCGATTTTTCGATGGAACCGCAAGAAATGCAACAATTAGTAGTAGAAACTGAAAGAGCATGGCAGGCTTTGGGTAAGATACATTATGGAGCAACTGATGCCGAGAAAAGTTCTATGATCTTTCGCCGTAGTTTGTATAT
>CAYXDG010000011.1:42550-60183 GCA_964463655.1 uncultured Dactylococcopsis sp. | reverse complement strand
CCCCCATCAATGGCAAATTCAACCTTCACAAAGTCTGGTAAATCCCAATCTTCATTACTACCATCGTCATCTTCAGCAAACAACGCACTAAAGTTAAGATTCGTAAACCCAGAAATATTAATGCTAGAAAATAAAAGCGTTTGCTGTGAGCTTGCTCCTTCACCGTCAATATCTTGAGCAGCAAAGAAAAAGTTCCCATCTTGTCCACTCACTTGGTAGCTACCACTAATATTACTGCCATCAGTACGAGTAAAAAAGTCATTGCTCCCATCACTAAATTCTGACACAGAGGTGAAATAGCGTGTACCATTCCCATCCGTCTCAAAACTTTCAACTAAAATATCTACCATATATTGAATCTCCTTTCACTCAACCAACGTTGAATTGCAAAACAATTGCCACGGATGGAGAAATAAAATAATGTTAATTATTTATAGCAATCCCATAAGAGTCTTCAATGTTTCCCCAATTTGGGATAGCTACAAGTGAGTCAACCTGTTACAGAACAATATAGGATTGCTACGTTATTATTTCTGACCATCACGAAACGATGCTGTTATCGTCCCACAGCAATATTAAGGATTTAGAAACTTTAAGTTAATCTTTTTTTAAGACTAAGGTTTTAGCAACGGAGATGGCAATATAATCCAAACCTGTCTTTTTTTGACAACTGATTAATCTTTCTGATCAGACTAGACTCTCCTGCCCACTGGAGAGTTTAAGATTAAAATAATGATCGCTACGACAAGGAGTCAAACATGAGTCAAACAAAATCCCCCATCGACACCAGCACCCTAAAACTACAAGGAATGAGTTGTGCAAGTTGTGCCAATACGATTCAAAAAGCCATCAGTAATGTTTCTGGAGTAGAAGAATGCGAGGTTAATTTTGCATCCGAACAAGCAACGGTTAAATTTAATCCGAAACAAACTAATCTCGAAACTATTCAAAGCGCTGTGGAAGATGCGGGATATGGTGCTGCGGTTTACTCCCAAGATGAGATGATGAGGAGGAGAGGGGATGCGGAAATTATCGCCAGAGAAGCAAAATCTAAAGACTTAATCCGCAAAATGACTGTCGGGGGAATTATCTCGATAATTCTCGTTGTGGGGTCTCTTCCGATGATGACAGGGTTAAAGATTCCCATCATTCCTGCTTGGTTGCATAACTTTTGGCTTCAGCTTGTTCTCACCACACCTGTTCAGTTTTGGTGTGGGTCGCAGTTTTATCGCAATGCTTGGAAGGCGCTTAAAAACCGCACGGCGACAATGGACACTTTAATTGTATTGGGAACGAGCGCTGCTTATTTTTATTCCCTATTTGCGACGTTATTTGCTGATTTTCTGATCCAACAAGGATTCATGCCCCAAGTTTACTACGAAAGCGCTGCGGTGATTATTACCTTCATTTTAGTGGGGCGCTTCCTCGAAAACCGCGCACGGGGAGAGACTTCAGCCGCGCTCCGCAAGTTAATTGGATTACAAGCGCGATCGGCCAGAGTGATGCGTGATGAAGATTTCCAAGATATCCCCATTGAAGCAGTACAAATTGGTGATATTATCCAAGTGCGCCCCGGCGAAAAGATTCCTGTGGATGGAGTAGTCACTCAAGGACATTCAACACTAGATGAAAGCATGGTCACAGGAGAAAGCATTCCTGTGGAAAAGTCTGTGGGAGATGAAGTCGTTGGCGCAACGATTAATAAAACAGGAAGTTTCCAGTTTCGCGCCACCCGCATTGGAAAAGATACTGTACTCTCTCAAATTGTGCAATTAGTCCAACAAGCACAGGGATCAAAAGCACCGATTCAGAATTTAGCTGATAAAGTAACCAGTTGGTTCGTTCCTGTGGTTATCGCGATTGCCCTTCTCACCTTTATCCTCTGGTTTACCATTACAGGAAATCTTACCCTCGCCATGATTAATACGGTCGCTGTGTTGATTATTGCTTGTCCCTGTGCGCTAGGCTTAGCAACACCAACGTCTGTTATGGTGGGGACGGGAAAAGGCGCAGAAAATGGGATTTTAATTAAAAGCGCAGAAAGTCTCGAAATTGCACAGAAACTCAACACGATTGTCTTAGATAAAACGGGAACGTTAACGGAAGGAAAACCGAAAGTAACCGAACTCCCCTTTTTCTCCCCTAATAGGGGGATTGGAACAGCCAACCAAAACGAGTTAAAGTTATTGCGTTTGGTTGCGTTAGTTGAACAACAATCTGAACATCCCCTCGCCGAAGCAGTGGTAGATTATGCAAAGTCTCAAGGGGTACATTTAAAGGGGACTGTGGAAGATTTCAACGCGGTTACAGGAAGCGGTGTCGAAGCAACGGTGTCTGATCGCTGCGTGCGTGTAGGAACAGCAAGATGGTTTAATGATTTGGGAATCAATACCCAACCCCTCACAGAAAAAGCCAGTCAGTGGGAAGCAGAAGGAAAAACCGTCATCTGGATCGCAGTGGATGAGGAGTTAGAAGCGGTGATGGCGCTCGCGGATACCCTCAAACCTTCTTCTGTAGATGCTGTAAAAGCCTTACGAAATTTAGGATTAGAAGTGGTGATGATGACAGGGGATAATGAAAAAACTGCCAACGCGATCGCGCAACAAGTGGGGATTCCTCGCGTGATGTCCCAAGTGCGTCCCGATCAAAAAAGCCAACACATTGTCAGCTTACAACAGGAAGGAAAACGAGTGGCAATGGTCGGAGATGGGATCAATGATGCACCCGCACTAGCTCAAGCAGACATCGGAATCGCGATCGGCACAGGAACTGATATCGCCATTACCACTTCTGATATTACCCTAATTTCTGGGGATTTAAAAGGAATTATTACGGCGATCGAACTGAGTCGCGCAACCATGAATAATATCAAACAGAATCTCTTTTTTGCCTTTATTTATAATGTCGCTGGAATCCCGATCGCGGCAGGGATTTTATACCCCATTTTCGGTTGGTTACTCAACCCAATTATTGCGGGTGCTGCGATGGCGTTTAGTTCGGTTTCAGTGTTAACAAATGCGTTGCGCTTGCGGAAGTTTAAAGGTAGTTGATAAGGCGCGATCGATCAGTTTCCATCAAACAAATGCTCGGAACAAGTCCCAAATAACAAATAACAGTCTTCACCAACCCCTGAACTTTTTCAGCAGACCCTAATTAAACAGGGCTTTGTCCATAAAAGGGAATTGCTTCTTCCAACAGAGGACGTTTCCCTTGTTGCCATTCTTGATAGGCTAATGCTAAAACATTAGAAACAGTTT
This sequence comes from uncultured Dactylococcopsis sp., assembly GCA_964463655.1. Lineage (GTDB taxonomy): Bacteria > Cyanobacteriota > Cyanobacteriia > Cyanobacteriales > Rubidibacteraceae > Halothece. The sequence goes on along the minus strand of CAYXDG010000011.1, from coordinate 56,926 downwards.
CTCCCAGCTTTTCTTCAGGTGCTGTTACTAACTCATAAGAATCAGAAAGTTGATGTAAAGTTTCTTGCCATTCATTTTCTGTCATAATTGTATCAGGAAGATTCGCAATTAATTCTGTAGCAGTGACTTGATAAATTCCCACAAAATACTGCTGACGACGGACTGGAATTTGCACAGCAAGCAACTTAGAATTAGAGTCTTGTTGATGATGGTGCGCTACCGCGCTTAAAGTAGAAATAGCAAATAAGGGAAGATTTAACTGTTGGGCTAATGTTCGCGCCGTCGCCACACCAATGCGAGTTCCTGTAAAACTTCCAGGTCCTTTAGCTACAGCAATAAACGCCAACTCAGACCAAGAATGGGGGTGAAGAAACTCCCTTAAAAAAATGTGTAGATGAGTAGATAAACCACGCCCTAAGTTCCAAGTCTGAGTCTTTTCTTCTCCTTGAAAATTACTCAACGCTAATCCGAGTTGAGGACTCGTTGTCTGTAGAGCTAAACCATATTCAGAGAATAATAAATTTTCCCTTGTTCCCATAGCTACACAAAAAAAGTAAGGTCAGCAATCCCCACTTTACCATCTTTGAGGCAATTTTTTTGACCCCCTTAATTCCCCAAGATTGAGGGTTAGAAATGCTGGCGCGATCGCTGTTAGCTTAATTTTACACTTGATCACTGTATAAATAAATCATCCGAATATCATCAGGAAGTGCTGTTTCTAGCAGTTGATACCCTTGTTTAAGGGCGCTTTCTACCTCTTCAATAGTTAAAGGTTCATTAATTTCTTGTAAATAGCCTGCGATTCGTGCTGCGCTCCAATGAAACGTTTGCGCCATCAACACCATTAACCGCGCAAGGGGAGGAAGTTTATTGAGAGCAATTTCTAGATGACACCATAGCGGAGGTGGCGCTGATTTTAAATCATAGTTAATGGTTTTCACAGGCGGAATTTTCACTTGATTTAACGCTAAACCTGTTACCTTAATCAACCAAGTTTGCAGAGAATAATCACCTAATGCTTCGAGAGAATTGGGGTTTAAACCTTGCATTTCATAATATAAATGTCGCCAAATCATTGCAAAGAGATAGTCGGCTTGAATCTGCGATCGCGCTCCATGTCGGATAATGGTGTAAAGTAAAGGACTATAGCGACAAAAGAGCGCTGTAAAATATTTCCCTTGTTCGGGGTGTTGTTGGAACAGCGTCAGTAACTCTAAATCGCTATGATGGAAGAGTGGCTGAATGATTGGGTGGTGGGTTTCTGGAAAACGAGGAATCTGCACGGCTTTCAAGCAAGAAAAATCAACTAAAGATAAAATGGAATCAGGTAAACTAGGACAGTAGATTAACTCGAAACTGTCAACGATACCAATTGCACTTTACCGCATTCCTTCTGGATTGTCGGTATATTTTTATCGTTATTTTTAATCATCCGCTTATGCTTTCTGGAATGTTCTTGAATCTAACTACTTTGGCTGCGTTTCTCCCTGGACTGGACACCGTTTTTTCCACACAAGGAATCATGGTGATGCTTTTGATTGCTTATGCGGGTGCGATGTGGATGTTTCTCACTAGCGCCCCCAAAGTCTATACAGTCATGGTATCTGATTTGGAAATCGCTCGCCAATTTTATGAAGGAGTTTTAAATCTCGCGATCGCAGAAGTTCCTTTACATTACTATTACAATTATGAACAATCTCTGGGTGCAACTGGCATGGATGCTCTGTATATGTCAGCCAATCCAGGAATCGCCACTAAACCCAGTTTTAATGGGTCAGATGGACTCTGGTATCAGTTGAAAAAAAATACTCAGTTACATATCATTGCAGGAGCAAGTTATGGTTATAAAGACCGTCAGCGCCATGTTTGTTTTGACCATGACTGTTTAGAACAAATTTTACTGCAAGTTCAAGCCAGACGATTGAAGTTTAAAGTCCGTCGCACAAAACCCTTGAACTTTTTAGTGAAAGATTTAGATGAACGAGTGATTGAAATGGCAGAAGTTTCTAATTAGTTGTTAGTTATTAGTTATTTGTCCTTTGGGACATCCCCCCAATGGAGGAAAGCGGGGGGATAAACCGATCATTAATTATTGTGGATGACTCAAAAAAGGAACAGCAATTACTTCTGCTTCTGCTTCTCCCACTCTCACCTTTAACCCTTCTCCCCCTGCTTTGGTGCGGATATAACCTAATCCTTTGACCCCTTCCTCTGTTTCTAGACAACGAGTGAGTGTTCCAATCTTTTTCTCATCCAAAGTAATGGGGGTTTCTCGGTTAACAGGTTGGGATAAGCGTAGTCCCCACAACCGTTGTTTAACTCCTTGATAAGTATTTAATCGGGCGATCGTCTCTTGTCCAATATAACAGCCTTTATCAAAGGAAATAGCTTCCCAAAGACCCGCTTCCAAGGGGTTATAATCTTCTGTTAGTTCATAGTCAGCCAGAGGTCTTCCTTGTTCTAAAGTTAGTTCATTCCAGACTGTTTCGGAGAGGTTAATCGCTCCTGCTTTTGTCATGATATCAGCGATCGCAGCTGCATTTTCTGAAGGAACAATCAATGTATAACCAGTCAGTCCGATATCTGTTCCTATCCCTAAACGCACGGGAATATTATCAATTTCTATTGTCTCATGACTCGCAAAAGATGGCTCTAAATTAACATTAATATTGAGCGATCGCAGCACTTCTAAAATTTTTTCTCCCAGCAGTGTAAAAATGGTATAATCTTGAGAAACATTCTTTAATGTAACGCGATCCATTGGAAATAAATAGCGATCGAGCCACTGCATTAAAAACTCTGTGCGCTTAGAAGAAACCGTTAATAAAAAAGTCTCTTCAGTGACATAAACAGTTGCTAAATCGAGGGTGCGACCAGTTGAGTTCACAAAAACTGTGCGACAACCTTGTCCCGCTTTGAGACTTTTAATCTCATTGGTGGTTTGATTATGAATAAATTGTGCGCGATCGTCTCCTGTTAATTGAATGATACCCCAATCAGGATGTTGATAAAAGGCTGCTTCGTTTCTAGCAATTTGTTTTTCATTCATAGTGATTTGGCGATTCCTGTAAAAAAACGAGGGATGTTCGCCCCTCGCTTTTAATGTTACTTAATACTGTGTCTTTTCTACCACTTCAGTAAATTAAACTGTTCCATATCAACCGTGTTGCGATTGCGATAAATCGCCAGAATAATTGCTAAACCCACCGCCGATTCTGCAGCAGCGACAATAATCACAAAAACGGAGAAAACTTGTCCTTTAATATCAACGGGATCGATGAAGCTTGAGAAGCCAATTAAGTTTAAATTAACGGCATTTAAGAGAAGCTCGATCGACATTAAAACGCGAACCACATTGCGACTGGTGACCAGTCCATAAATACCAATACAAAACAAACCAGCAGCAAGAATTAAAAAGTATTCTAACTGTAATTCCATAATTCCTTCCTTTTTTGATTACTTTTCAGAGGACTCTTCCCCAACAGAAATCAGTTCGCGGGGGCGTTCCTGCAAGCGATAGGCTTCTGTTTGTGCGAGATCGGTCTGTTGTTCTTCTGGGATTAAATCGCGACGAGCGAGGATAATTGCGCCAACCATTGTTATTAATAACAGGACAGAAGCTAATTCAAAAGGTAAGAGATAATCACTGAAAAAGTGCTTGCCAATTTTAATCACTGAGCTTTCTATAACAAGTCCAGCGCGATCGGCGATCGCCCAAGGAGTGGAAATCGCCATTGTTCCCAACAGCGCAAATAAACCGATACAAACTAAAGCGGTTGCAGTGGTTCTAATCCAACTGCGAGTCAGCGCGGGAAACTCTTCTTTTTTATTCACCAGCATAATAGCAAACAAAATTAAAACGTTAACCGCACCCACATAAACAAGAACTTGAGATGCAGCGACAAATTCTGCATTGAGTAATAGATATAAGCCTGCAATACTAACAAAAACGCCTCCTAATAAAAAGGCGGAATAGACGATATTTTGCAGTAAAATAACGCCTAATGCTGCAGCAAACATCATCGCAGCTAAGATGCCAAATGATACAAATTGAACGCCTTGTGCTAAATCCACAATTCTTTTCCTTAATTCTCTACAATTTCAATAATGGAAGCCCCCAGAATTGGGGGTTTTGGGGCAAATTAACTCTGACTAGCTTCTTCTTGGTTTTGTTCTTTTTCCTTCTCGATTTCCTCCAAAACATCTTGAGGATAACGACCCGCACGGAGAGACCCTTCTGGTAAATCATGGGGGTCAGTCACGCCTTTAGGAAGATAAGCAAACTCTCTCAAGGGAGTCACCATTGGGTCTTGGGTCACTTTATAAGGAATGCGACCCATAGCAACGTTATCATAGTTGAGTTCATGGCGATCGAAGGTGGCAAGTTCATAATCTTCTGTCATGGAAATACAGTTAGTGGGACAGTATTCCACACAGTTTCCGCAGAAGATACAAACGCCGAAATCGATGCTGTAGTGTTTGAGTTTTTTCTGTTTTTTCTTGCCAACTTTTTCAAACTCCCAGTCAACCACAGGGAGGTTAATGGGACAAACCCGCACACAGACTTCACAGGAAATACACTTATCAAATTCAAAGTGAATTCTACCGCGATACCGTTCAGAAGGGATCACTTTTTCATAAGGATATTGAACGGTAACAGGACGACGTCTGAGGTGGTCAAAAGTTACAGAGAGTCCTTGACCAATATATTTGGCAGATTGCCAAGAAGTTTTTGCGTAGTCGCCAACTTGTTTGAGGATGTTAAACATAAGTCTAATTATTGTGTCTTCAAAAGGTTTAGCCACCAAAGGCAAAAGGAAAAGCAAGTTTGAGACCTGCTGTGATTAATAAGTTTGCTAGAGAGACTGGAAGCAGGAATTTCCAACCGAGGTCAAGCAATTGGTCAATGCGAACCCGAGGCACTGTCCAACGCAATAAAATGGCAATAAAGACAAGGAAATAAGCCTTAAGGAGAGTCATCGTAATACCAACAGAAGCAGTTAAGACTTGTAACCAAGGGGTATTTTCACTAACTCCTAGCCAGTTTGCCATTTGACTGAGGGGAATGGGAAATTCCCAACCACCGAGATAGAGAATGGCGAATAAAAGCGCGGAGAGAACAAGGTTGACATAAGACCCAAGGTAAAAGAGGGCAAATTTCATCCCTGAGTATTCCGTTTGATACCCTGCGACGATTTCCTCTTCTGCTTCAGGGAGGTCAAAGGGTAAGCGTTCACATTCTGCGAGCGCTGCAATCCAGAAAATCAGAAACCCAACCGGTTGTCGCCAAACATTCCAACCTAAAATGCCATACTCTGCTTGCTGTTCAACAATCTCAATAGTGCTGAGGCTATTGGACATCATAACAATGGCAAGCACAGACAGAGCAAGGGGGATTTCATAGCTAATGGATTGGGCAGCGGCTCTGAGTCCGCCAATGAGGGAATATTTGTTATTAGAGGCATAACCTGCCATCAATAAGCCAATGGGGGCAATGCTAGAAAGGGCAATCCAGAGAAAGATTCCCATCCCAACATCAGTAATGATGAGATTTTGTCCAAAGGGAACAATGAGATAGGAGAGAAACACAGGAATCACCACTAACACAGGGCCCAATGTAAACAAAATGGGATCGGATTTGCTGGGGGTAATGTCTTCCTTGAAGACAAGTTTAATCCCATCCGCAACGGGTTGGAGAACACCCAACGGGCCTGCGTATTCAGGGCCAATTCTTTGTTGGACGGCTGCGGAGATTTTCCGTTCTAACCATACGGCCACTAATACCCCAACCGTTGCTGTGATAATCATTAAAAACATGGGGAGGGGCATCCAGAGAGCTTTGGCAGCGCCTGGAGGCACGCCAAAGGCTTTAAGAGATTCTATAAAACTTCCTCGGAGATCAATTCCTGAATTCATGGGTTTTTGGGTTTGAATTTACATAATGTACAAATGGCTAAGGGGCGTTGGCTGTCCCGAAGTGATCGTCACATTAAATTAAGATTTGTTTCCTATGGATCAGTATATCGTTGGTGAGGACATCCATTACAGAATGAGGGATGATGAGTAATTATTGAGGCTATCATCTTTTCTCAATTGGTATGTAGGAGACGTTATGATTTCCCACATAGTCTTGAGTTGGGCGAAAAATGCGATTGACGGCGAGTTGTTCTTTCCAATGGGCTAACCAGCCAGCTACTCGCGCGATCGCGAAAATGGGGGTAAATAAGTCGGTGGGAATCCCTAAATGACGATAGACCAGACCTGAATAAAAATCAACGTTGGCGTAGATTCCTTTATGACCCAGTTTTTCTTCTACCACTCTTTCTAATTCCAAGGCGATCAGATAGTAGTGATCGTAGCCGACCTTGTTGAATAATTCTTCAGCTAATTGTTGTAGAATTGTTGCTCTGGGGTCTTTTACCTTATAAACCCGATGACCAAACCCCATAATTTTTTGTTTATTCGCGATCGCGTTTTCCACGTAAGGACGCACATTTTCCACTAAACCAATTTCTTCCAAAACTGCGATCACTTCTTCATTTGCCCCACCATGCAAAGGACCGGCTAACGTTCCTACCGCCGAAGCCATTACCGCATAGGGATCGGTGAGAGTAGAAGCAGTGACCATTGCCGAGAACGTCGAAGCATTAATCGTGTGTTCCGCGTGGAGAGTTAAACAAACATCAAACACCCGTGCTGCAAAGGGATCAGGCTCTTCTTCTGTGAGCATATACAAAAAGTTGCTGGCATAATCTAAATCATCCCGAGGTTGTACGGGGTCATTTCCTTCCCGCATTAGTTGAAATGCGGCCACCATTGTCGGAATTTTCGCCAGGAGACGAACCACTGCTTCTCGGATGTATTCGGGGTTATCAAGAGCGCGACGGGAGTAAAATAGTCCTAAAGCAGCAGCACAGGTTTGTAGTGCATCCATCGGGTGACCCGTTTCGGGAAAACATTTCATCATGTCTCGAATGCGATACTTGATGCGACGATGGTAGCGCACTTCATTTTCAAAACTTTCTAATTCTGCTTTTGAGGGTAATTGTCCCCAAATTAATAAATAAGCGACTTCTAGGAAATGGCTTTGGGTTGCGAGTTCTTTGATGGGGATTCCTCGATATTCTAAAATCCCCTCAGTCCCATTCACATAGCTAATTTCGGAACGAGCGGCCCGAATTCCTTCTAAACCTGGTTTGTACTCGCAGACTTTCATATCACAATTACCTTCTGTAAAACAAACTTGATCTGAAATTAATTTATCGCAAAATCACGGCTTCGATGCAATGCGATCAGTCCAATTCTCTTTTAATTTTGTCTCGATCGCGCCCAATCTCGCCAAAATTCTAGATAATGGAGAAATATCCCTTTAGCAAAAACAGAAGCCCTAAACTCAATTTATGTCTTGGAGTCGCGCCATTAGCGCAGTTATCGCCATTATTCTTGCCCTCGCTATGATTATCTTGGGGGGATGGTATTTTACGTTCGGATTCTGTGTGATTGTCTTTTTAGGACAATTAGAGTATTTCCAACTGGTACGAGCCAAGGGTATTGAACCGGCAGCCAAGACCACCCTTCTGGTGTCCCAGTTGCTGCTGATTACGGCGACCATTGCTCCTAATTATACTGATGCCATGTTTCCGGTGACAGGAACTTTAATCTGCTTTTACCTCCTCTTTTTACCCAAAATGTCCACGATCGCTGACATTGCTACTTCATTACTCGGATTGTTTTATGGCGGTTATCTCCCCAGCTATTGGGTGCGCTTGCGAGTGGGTCTGGATCAAGATGTGGAAGGAGTTTTACCCTTCAATGGCTATTGGCCAGACTCATGGTTAGATTTAGCTAGCTGTCCTCAAGGACTCACGGTAACATTTTTGGCGTTTGGCTGTATTTGGGCCGCTGATATTGGCGCTTATGTGATGGGGAAAATGCTCGGAAAAACCCGCTTATCCGAGATTAGCCCGAAAAAAACCGTTGAAGGAGCGATTTTCGGCTTTTTAGGAAGTATCGCGATCGCGCTATTCGGCGCTTGGTATCTTCACTGGCAATTTTGGATCGGAACAGGGGTTTTTCTCGGGGGTATGATTGGCGTAAGCAGCTTGCTCGGCGATCTCACTGAATCCATGATTAAACGGGATGCGGGGGTCAAAGATTCGGGACAATTAATTCCCGGTCATGGGGGAATTTTAGACCGTACCGATAGTTATGTTTTTACCGCGCCTTTGGTTTATTATTTTGTGACTTTGCTGTTGCCTTGGTTGGAAAAGATTACTTAAGACGGTTGACTCAGCAAATTTAATTGCCAATGATTCCATCTTCAACGTTCTGAACTTCATCAAAGGTATCGGCTGATCCATTCCAATTAAAGCCATTAATTTGTACAGAAACCGAACCAATTTCTTGAGTGGGATTGAAACGGATGCGTAAGTTATAGCTGCGACGAGAATATTCAAGGATAATATTACTACTAATCACTTCACCATCATCTAAATTAAGGGAGGTTTGAACGCCAGCGAGGAAGGGGCCAAAAATTTGCTGCATAACTCCTAATGAGAGTCGTTTGCGATCAACTAATCGATCGAACTCAAAAGGGGATTCTCCTTCGCCAATAACTTGGGTATAAGTCGCATTAAATGAGGTGTAATCAAAGGTTTTTTCGGAAAAGTTCCCTACCTGTCCGCTTAAGCCTAAACTAAGACTAATTGAGTTTTGATCGTCTCCACTGCTATAAAAAGTCGTTACTCCTGTCACGCCTGTTAAGAGACGGAGGTTGGGACGCACAGGGACAGGAGTGTAGCGCAGACCTTCGGTTTTAGTGGGGGGTAACGCTTCTCCTTCCCAGAGAGAAGTTCCCCAATTTAATCGGGTTGCTGCTTGATAGCGAGTGAGGGTGATGCGATCGTTGTCCCGATCAGGTTCTAATAATTCTTCCACATCTGTTTCGGCGTTGATGCGCTGAATCCCTCCTTGATATCTTAAATTAACCCCCCTGTCTCCAAGAAGAAATTCGGGAGAAGAAATGACAGCACCAATGCTGCTTTGTACGGTTTGGAAACCCAATGAACCATTAAAGAGGCGATCGCGAAAACTCGCTTCTAAACTTAACTCATGTTGACCTTCTTGTTGTCCGAGCGCTTGAGTGAGACGGACACTCCCGCGCAAGTTATCTTCTAAAACATTTTCTTCCAATCCTGTAATGCTTCCTTCTGCTGTCAAACGAGTACGAGGACTCAATGCTCCTGTGAGTTCAGTTTTGACCCCAAATACCCCAGCATCGCTGATTGAATCTTCTAACAAAGCCTGTTGAACAAAATACTGAGGAGTGACGCTAAAATTCCAGATGGGGCTTTCAATGACTTGAAAATCTCGTTCGATGAATAACCCACCGCGATCGTCCGAGTCAAAGCCAAAATCAACAATTCTTGGCGATCGTTCCCGTTGGTCTAAAACAATTCGATTGCGAGGAATCGGAACAGAAAAGCCATCATCAAAGACTAACCGTTGGTCTGAGGTGACAATTTCGTCTCGCAAGGGACCAATGGGTCTCAATGTGGCGCGTGCGGCGCGAATTTCCAATTCAGGAGGAGAAAAAGGGTCATTGGTAATACGGACATTGGTTGCTGTCCAATTCCCACCATCAAATTCAATTGTATCTGCAGCAAAGCGTAACCGATTAATCCCTCCTCCTGTTTCTGGGAAAGAAAAGTTTTCCACACCGCGTCCCCCCCCTACAGAAAGCTGATATTGGGTATCTTGAGTAACCTCTCGAATGGGTTGGGTTTCCAGTGGGGTTGACGGTAAGGTTTCTTCCCCTGCTTCACTAATTCCAAAGGAGGTGTCCCGTGCGAGTGTCGGTTGAAACAACTCTCCATTTCCGTTGCGGATGACTCCTTCGTCTTGTAAAAAGTTATACTCAAAGCGATCGCCGTTTAAAATTTGTTCTCCTCTTTGAAAGCTGATATTCCCCGTCCCTACCGCTAAACGAGTCGCTATATTGATTTTTAATTCATCGGCGACTAAAACCCCTTGGGCAAATCGGGCTGTGACATCACCTTGGGCTGTAATCACTTGTCTTTCGGGATCATAAGTTTGGCGATCGGCTGTAATTTCTAGGATTTCTTGAGGAGAGGAAGGGTTTTGCTGTGCGAGTTGCCATTCTTGGGTTTTTCCTCCTCGAATTTTGAGGCGAATGTGACTAATGCGTTGTCCAGCATTCACAGTTTCTAAAGGCTGAACCAACCCCATTTGAGATACACTTGAGGCTAGCATCACCATTTCTGAGGGTGGGCTGGGAGGAATATCAGCAAATAGCATCTATTTCATTATTTCTTACTCGTTAGTCGTTGTTATCTTATCATAAAAGCCCTAATTTAGAAATCTTTTTCCTTTCACTAAGTTATCAATGATCAATTCTATGAACGATTTAGCAATTGAAACCCGAGGATTAACCAAACAATACGATCAACAAGTGGCGGTTTGCAAGGTTGATTTACAAATAGAAACAGGGGAAGTTTATGGTTTAATTGGTCCCAATGGCGCTGGCAAAACAACTCTCATTCAGATGTTAGCTGGAATTGAAGAACCCACAGTTGGAGAAATTTATTGGTTTGAAGAACCAGTTCGATTTAATCAATCTCATTTTCCCCTTAAGCGCAGATTAGGTTATCTTCCCGATGACTTTCCGCTTTATGATGATCTCAGTGTATGGGATTATTTAGAGTATTTTGCTCGTCTTTATTTTTTGCGTCAACCCCAACTGCGTCGTCGTCTAGAAGAAGTTTTAGACTTGGTTCAGCTTACGCCAAAACGCAATAGTTTGATCTGTACTTTATCGCGAGGAATGCGTCAACGATTAAGTCTAGCGCGAACGATTATTCATGAACCCGTTTTACTCCTTTTAGATGAACCTGTTTCGGGTCTTGATCCGATTTCTCGTCAACAGTTTCGCGAGATTATTAAAGTATTGCAAGAAGCGGGGATGACAATTTTAATTTCTTCTCATGTCCTCAGCGATTTAGCTGAACTTTGTACATCTATTGGCATTATGGAGTTAGGTTACTTAGTGGAAAGTACGTCTTTATTAGAACTATATCGGCGTTATCCGCAAGCAGAATTAATCATTTCAACCTTAGATGATGATGTAACAGTTTTAGCCAAGACACTTCCCAATTTTACGGGTGTACAAACTTATCAGATTATTGCTTCAGAAAATAAGATTAAAATTCAGTTTAATGGGAGTGAAGAAGATAAAGCAAAGATGCTGCGATCGCTGCTTAATTTAGGCTTTCAAATTACTGAATTTCATACTCAAAAACAAGATTTAGAGAAAATCTTTCTCAATTTAGATCATAAGCAAGCGTCTTAACAATTAATCATGAATAATGAGTTTTGTTCAGGGTTCATTGTCCCCCTTTCATTCTCCTAAAATTACTCCAAAGTGGGGTGATGGGAGCTTTCTCGCGGGTTAAGATAATAAAACTACGATCGCGTTTCAATCTAGTATAACCATGTCAAAGTGGCTCATTTCTCAGTATTATTCAGAACTCGAAAAAATTATTCAGTATGGCGGATCGCGCAAGGAAACTTCCATCCGCACTGCGTTTCAAACCCTCTTAAATGAATACTGTAAAACCCATGATTTCCTCTTAATTCCAGAGTTGGATTATCCCACAGCATCAGGAAAAATTGTCTATCCTGATGGGACAATTAAAGATGCGTTGCGGTTAGCTTGGGGATATTGGGAAAGCAAAGATCAAGATGATGATTTAGACAAAGAAATCGAAAAGAAATTTGCGGCTGGCTATCCTACAGATAACATTCTTTTTGAAGACTCTCAAACGGCGGTTTTATTTCAGGGAGGAGAGGAAACGTTGCGCGTTTCTATGAAAGATGTTGACGCGCTAGATCGGGTTTTAAACGCCTTGATCAATTATGTTCGTCCTGAAGTTGAAGACTTTCGGAGTGCGATCGCCCATTTCCAAGAAGACATCCCGACGATCTTGGAAACCCTACGGAAGAGTATCGAAACAGAAGCAGAAACAAACTCATCTTTTCAAGCGGCGAGAAACAAGTTTTTAAGCATCTGTCGAGAAGCCATTAACCCCGAAATTAAATCCGAAGATGTGCGAGAAATGATCATCCAACACATCCTCACAGAAGACATTTTTATCAACATCTTTCAAGAGTCGCAGTTTCATCGGGAAAACAATATTGCTAGTGAATTACAAACCGTTGTCAACACTTTTTTTAAGGGGAAAGTTCGCAAAGATACTCTCAGTCGTATCGAAAGTTATTATGGCGTAATTCGTCGTACTGCAGCCAGTATTTACAATCATCAGGAAAAGCAGAAGTTTCTCAAAGCTGTGTATGAAAACTTCTATAAGGCATATAATCCGAAAGCGGCCGATCGATTGGGAATTGTTTACACTCCTAACGAAATTGTCCGTTTTATGATCGAAAGTACAGACTATTTAACGCACCAACATTTTAATAAGTTTCTCTCGGATTCTGATGTAGAAATTTTAGACCCCGCAACAGGAACAGGAACATTTGTCACCGAGTTAATTGAGTATTTACCAAAAGACAAGCTCAAACAAAAATATCAAGAGGAAATTCATTGTAACGAAGTGGCGATTCTTCCCTATTACATCGCTCATCTGAATATTGAATACACCTATGCTCAGAAAATGGAGGAGTATGAGGAGTTTAATAATATCTGTTTTGTGGATACGTTAGACAACACGATTTATCAAGGGAAACAATATGATTTGTTTGCGTTAACCGTAGAAAACACTGATCGAATTAAGCGACAGAATCAAAGAAAGATTTCTGTAATTATTGGTAATCCTCCTTACAATGCCAAACAAGAAAACTACAGTCAAAATAATCCCAACCGTGTTTATGGAGGAATTGATCAGCGTATCCGAGAAACTTATGTTAAACAAGGAACAGCACAGAATCAAATTGTTGTTTATGATATGTATGTCCGCTTTCTGCGTTGGGCTTCAGATAGATTAGGAGATCAGGGAATCATCGCATTTATTACCAATTCATCTTTTATTAACGCAGTAGCTTTTGATGGGTTTCGGAAAGTTCTCGGAGAAGAGTTTGATCAGATTTACATTTTAGATTTAGGTGGGAATATCAGAGTTAATCCGAAACTATCGGGAACAACTCATAATGTGTTTGGGATTCAAACAGGTGTCGCTATTAGTTTCTTAGTCAGACAAAAAGAAAAGTCTGATTTAAGTTGTCAAATTTTCTATAACAGACAACCTGAAAATGCAACCGCAGAAGATAAGTTACAGTTTCTAAATGTGACTAAATTTTCTCAAGTGGAGTTTGAACACATCAGACAAGATTCTCGCAACAATTGGATTCATTTAGCAGATATCAATGATTTTGATGATCTGATTCCAGTCGCAGATAAAACAGTAAAAGCAGGGAAGTCAGAGAAAGCAATTTTTCAGTTATTTTCAAGAGGAGTAGAGACAACTAGAGATGAATGGGTTTATGACTTAAATAGGAATAATCTAATTGATAAAGTTAAGTTTTTGATTCAGCAATATAACAACAATTTTGGCAAGCAAGACTTAGATAACTCAATCAAATGGAGTTCATCGCTTAAAAAATATCTAGAAAGTAAAATAGTGATCAAGTTCGAGGAAGAATTAATACTTAAATCTCTTTACAGACCTTACTTAAAGCTAAATCATTATGTTGACAGATATTTAAACCATCGACTAACCCAAAATCATTATAAAATGTTTGGCAGTGATCTAAAATTAGATAATACTATTATTGGTTTCTCTGGTGTTAGTTCAAGTAAACCTTTTCAATGTCTAGCCTCAGAGTTACTCATTGGCTTAGATACTCTTGAAAAAACACAATGTCTTCCTCGATATCGCTACGACAAAGAAGGAAACCAACTCGATAACATCACCGACTGGGGATTAAAACAATTTCAAGATCATTACAACGACAATAGCATCACAAAAGATGATCTCTTCCACTACACTTATGCAGTTTTACATGATCCGAACTACCGAGAAAAGTATGAACTCAACTTGAAACGAGACTTTCCTCGTCTTCCCTTCTACGACAACTTTTTCCAGTGGGTGAAATGGGGAGAGAAGCTAATGGAATTACATCTTAACTATGAAACCATAACTCCTTATCCTCTCCAACGCAAAGATATTTCTTTACCCGACAATCAAACGCAACCGAAACCGAAACTAAAAGCAGACAAAACCAACAACAAAATCATCATTGATACTGTGACTACTCTCGAAGATATCCCCGAACAAGTTTGGGAATACAAATTAGGAAACCGTAGCGCAGTGGAATGGATTTTAGATCAATATAAAGAGAAGA
>CAYXDG010000011.1:37865-42450 GCA_964463655.1 uncultured Dactylococcopsis sp. | reverse complement strand
GGATTTTAGATCAATATAAAGAGAAGAAACCCAGAGACAGATCGATCGCGCAACACTTCCATCAATATCAGTTTTCCGATTATAAAGTATGTAAGGAGGAGAAAGCATTGGGTCAACCCAAACTTCCCTGAAACTCCACTGAATCTTAACTTGGTCGAGTGCGGGGGATGACATGATATCTGTTTTCTGCATCAATTTTCACTTCTCCATAAAACAGCAATGTCCTTGAGCCATCTTCAGGGCTGATTTGATAACCATCGCTTCTGTAAAAAATGAATCATTGGAAAAATTATTGGCAATTAAACCCGAATATTACCTATCTCAATCATGGGTCTTATGGCGCTTGTCCCCAAGTCATTTTAGAACAACAGCAACAGTTTCGGATGGAAATGGAATCTGAACCTGTTCAGTTTTTCCTCAATTTAGAATCAAAACTCGATCGAGCGCGAGAGACATTAGCAAAGTTTATCGGTGCCAACCCCTCCCAGTTATGTTTTCTTCCCAATGCAACCACTGCTGTTAATACTGTACTGCGATCGCTGTCTTTTTCCCCAGAAGATGAAATTCTAATCACTAATCACGGTTATAATGCCTGCAACAATGCCGTGAAGTTTGTCGCCGAACGATCTCAAGCCAAAGTTGTCGTTGCTGAGATTCCCTTTCCCATTGATTCTCCAGACAGTGCTATTTCTGCCATTTTAGCGAAGGTTTCTCCTCGTACCTGTTTCGCCCTGATTGATCATGTTACCAGCCCCACAGCCCTAATTTTGCCCGTTGCAGAGATTGTTCGCACCTTGGAAGAAAAAGGAATCCCTGTGTTAGTGGATGGAGCGCACAGTCTGGGAATGTTACCTTTAAATCTCGATCAAATTGGAGCAAGTTATTACATCGCCAATTGTCACAAATGGCTATGTGCGCCGAAAGGAAGCGCATTTCTCGCGGTGCGGGAAGATAAACAAGCGCAGATGCGTCCGTTAGTGATTAGTCATGGTGCGAACCGAGAAACGCTGGAACGATCGCGTTTTCGGCTAGAATTTGACTGGGTGGGAACTGCTGACCCGACTCCCTATCTTTGCATTCCCAGCGCGATCGCATTTTGGTCTGATCTCATCTCAGGAGGATGGGAAGCGACTCGTCAGCGTAACCATGATTTAATCCTAGCAGCCAGAGATTTATTAACCCAAAAGTTAGGATGGTTGTCTCCTTGTCCAGAGGAAATGATTGGCTTGATGACAACCCTATTGTTACCAACAGATGAATTAATTTCTTTATCAGCACAAGAGATACAGTTTCAATTATTTGAGCAATTTCAAATTGAAGTCCCAGTCATAGAATGGTTTGACCCTCCCCAAAGATTACTGAGAATTTCAGCACAACTGTATAATCAAATGAGTGATTATGAATGGTTAGCTGTGGCCTTGGAAAAAAGAGCACTCATAAAGGTTGAATAATGTTCAACGAACGGTATCAGACCTAATCAAACTTAGCACAGGGGGGTTTGGAGAAACCTTTATTGCAGAAGACATAAATATGCCCTCTCGCCACCGTTGTGTCATTAAACGACTCAAACCTAACTTTAGCACCGATCGAGCCTACGAACTGGCAAAAAAGGGCTTTGCTAGAGAAGCAGCGACTTTAGAAACATTGGGGGACAATCATCCTCAAATTCCTCTTCTCTATGGATACTTTGAAGAAGAACATCAGTTTTACTTAGTTCAAGAATTGATTGAAGGACAGCCCTGGGATATCATTCTTAAAAGGCGCAACCTTGGATCAGCGTCCGTTATTTTGGAGTTTGTCTTGGTGGCTAAAATGGCTTTGGATTGGTAGTTGGTCGCTAGTAACTACATTTTGTGTTTGGCGATGTCATTCTCTTCGTCAAAGAATCGCTGTCAGCATGATTATTTTGGGTAGTTTATATGGAACTTGTTATCTATAGCGCTACAAAATCAGGTTAGGAAGTTCTTAAAAAGACTAGCGACCGAGACGGTCGCACTCCCACCGTTCGGGAAATGTCTTAATATAAGCACGTACCGCTATATTTATTGTTCAAGGAGGATTGTTACCTCTTCCCCAAGGTGAGTTAGCCTTAATTATTGCTTCGATTTCTACGACTCTTATTTTAAAGATGGAACAATAATATAACCAGTGGTTTGATCGCCGAGGACTTGATTGCGAGAAGTTCCCCAATACCACCAATAAGCACCAATATAAGCACAAATTACGCTGTCTAGCTGGTCTTCTAATGCTTTAAGATCAGTTCCTTTTAACTTTTCTAGAGGTTGCGCGATCGAGTTCTTAAACTCTCCTAAATTTAAAGCAGGAGTCAACTGGGGTAAAATTTCTTGGATATATTGTTGTAGCTTTTTTAGTTCTTTTTTGCGTTCTGCGATTCTTCCTTTTTTATACTTTAAAATACGTTCCAACTGAAATAATTGTACGATCGCAGCATGAGGATAGACTTCAATTTGGTAGCGTCCAACTGTTTGCGGAATCATTGTCGGAGCATGGAGAAACCCTCGCGCTTCTAAACTTAAACCAAACCCAACCGTACGCTCAGCAAAGGGACGTTTCAGATTAGCTGGATAACAACCTGCATGATAGCGACCAAAATATTGATGAGTGAGTTTGTCGGGAACTCTCATTCCTGTTTCATTGGGAATTAATGTGGGTGCATCCACTGCAATTAAAGCAGGTTCACTTTCTTGAATCAGACGATCGCACCAACTGAAAATGTCTTCTAGGAACAGTTTACGCTCTAATGCTTGCAAGCGCAATGTCCCTTTTTCCCACTGTAAAGAACAGAGTCCGCTTGCTTGAGAATACCATCCAAAATCAATGCCAATAAATTTCAATTTTCAAAAAAGGGCTTTAGTTGAGTGCATTTTCAGTCATTAGATAACCTTCTGTCAATGGCGCTTTCTGCGACTGCAAAATAAACTTTGATCGCTGAAAGTTTGTGCTTTTATCCTTCTTTTATTGAGGTAGTTTCATGATGATTAAGCAAGAAACCCTTTTTAATTAAACTGATTGCTCCTAATGATATCTAATGCTAAATTATTTGTTGTAATTGTTGCTGTAAAGATTCGCCTGTGTCAATCGTTAAGCCTGAAAATTTACTATCTTGAGGAGAGTCTTTTTCCTCTGACACAAATAATACCCAACGACTCCCGCGAGGAAGATCATAAATTTCACTTTGATCACAAGTAAGCCACAGCAAAGGAAGAGAAGGAGGGGTTTGTTTTTGAGTTTGATTAAATTGAACCGCAGCCAATACTTCTAACACTTCCTCTTGGGATTGAATTAAACCAAATTTTTCTGTCCAGAGTTTAACATTCAATTGACTACGACGAGCATAAAAATAGAGAGAAGCCGCAGCAATCACCGCATCTTCAAAGACTTCTGCTTCCCAGGCGATCGCGCTGCTGAGACAAATCACGACATCTTGTCCACCCATCGACATTTCTAACTCTCTCACCCGTAAATCTCCATACCGCGCACTGGTGCGCCAGTGAATGAGACGAGGAGAGTCGCCACGGCGATAAGGACGTAACCCTCTGGTTAATCCTACCGTAGCACTTTGAAAGCGTTTTTCTTGCGGAAATTGATCGCTGTCCTCTTGACCGAGGGTATCAAGGAGAGAGCATTTTCTCAAAGGTAAAACAACGGGATAGACAACCGCTTTGGCATTAACCTGACGTTGACGACGACTCCAAAATAAGCCAAGAGGGGTGGCAGTGCGTAAGTCAACTTGTGACCAATGGTAAATGCCACGTTTGCTTGCTAGGGCTGTATAAATCCAACTATAACTTTCTTGAGGGGGAATCAGTTCGATCGCCTTTTCTGGAGGTTTCCCAAACGTTTCAGGGAGTCGATCGAGGATTTGTAGGAGAGTGGCCGGTTGTGAGGTGGGGTTATCGACGATTAATTCGACAGTGAGGCTATCCCCAGCGCTCACGGGATAAATCGGCGATCGCCTAACTTGAAGTTGTTTTAATGATCTTGGGGGAAGCACGCTTGCCAATCCGAGAAGGGCAAAAATTAGACCACTCAGCGCATATAACCAACCGACCATTGTATTCGTTGCAGCCCCAAAAAACGCGATCGCAATTAATAGTAAAATCAACCCACCATAGGAAGGACTAGACGCACGAGTTTCTAACCATTTTTCCAAACGACGCAACATGACTATTAATAGTTAATGATTACTGATTACTTTACCATTTTTAAGCTAAGACGCATCTCAATCGAGTATTCTTAAGTTAGCTGAAAAACCTGATCATCCCCACTGTTGTCCATTCCCTGTTCACTCTTCACTGCGAAGCACTGAGCGGTTCGGACTTCGGTGTGAGATCAGTCGAACCGCTCACCGTCGAAGCCTTGTCGAAGTGTTCCCTTGTCTCCACAAACCCATAAGGATTAATTTGAGCCTGACCGCGCTCTCCCTCTCCCTTCCAAAACAGCGATTGCGCTCCGCGCACCGAATCGAAGATTCGATCGAAGCCAAGTCCCCCTTTCAAAGAGGGATTTAGGGGGATTCAACTGATCGCGCTTCTCCCCACCTCCCAACCAACAAATTTCCCCC
>CAYXDG010000011.1:21668-37765 GCA_964463655.1 uncultured Dactylococcopsis sp. | reverse complement strand
AGGGGGATTCAACTGATCGCGCTTCTCCCCACCTCCCAACCAACAAATTTCCCCCCTTTCTTAACCGGAGCGAAGTGAGGAGGGTTAGGGGGGATCATAACCCGATCACACTATTCCTACATCTAAAAAACAGATCATCTTTGGTAGTAACGCTAAGGATTAATTGTACAGCTTTCCCACCTTCTAAAATTCGAGTTCAATTATTATTTTGAACCGTTAGCTCTTCTATCTGTTTCCAATCTTCTAATTGTTCTGAAGCCTTTAAAATTTCTACTCCAATGACAACCCCTTTTTCATTATAATCTAAAATGATTCCAGGCTTAGTTTCATCACTTTCTTCAATAACATCATTAGACCAATGTAGTCGCAAAATATCAACTTCTGAATCATATTTAATTTTCATGAGTTCCTCCAATATTTACTGATTTTACTCGTTTTATAAACAGTAATTACTTTCACTGGTTCAAGATTAGGATTCACAAACACTCTTAGTAAATAAGTTTTACCATTGTAATCAGTAAATAAACCTTGATAAATTGTTAGTTCTTTTTCTTGAATAATTTGACTAGGTTCATTTAAGATAAATTGTAAAACTTGCAAAGGAATGTTTCGCTTAATTAGTTCCTCTTGTGCGTGTTTAGATAAGTTAAACTGCATCCTATTTATTATACACGTTACTGATCGCGCTCTCTCCCAACCAACAATTTCCCCCCTTTTCTTAAGGAGGGTTAGGGGGGATCAAACAGCGATCGCGCTCTCTCCTAACCAACAAATTTCCCCCCCTTTCAAAGGGGGGCTAGGGGGGATCAAACAGCGATCGCGCTCTCTCCCAACCAACAATTTCCCCCCTTTCTTAACCGGAGCGAAGTGAGGAGGGTTAGGGGGGATCAAACAGCGATCGCGCTTTCCTCCCTCTTCAAAACAGTGATAAGCTAATCTAGGTGAAGAAGAACCAATTTATAGTAGAAATAAAAATGACTCCTCGGGAATTTTATGTTTTGATTGAAAAAGATGAAGATGGCTATTTTGTCGGGGAAGTCCCTCAATTAAAGGGATGTTACACTCAAGGCAAGACTTTAGATGAGTTGATGAGAAATATGAAAGAAGTCATTCAACTCTGTTTAGAAGAGGAAACCAATGAATCTCACTCTGAATTTATTGGCATCCACAAAATAGAAGTGTAATCAATGTCGCGACTTCCTGTTGTTAAAGCAGACCAATTAGTTAACGCTCTCAAAAAAGTAGGTTTTGAGGAAGTTCGACAGCATGGTAGCCATTTGCGATTAAAACATTCTGATGGAAGGGTGGTGACTGTACCCATACATCAAGGTCAAGATATTGGTAAGGGGTTATTACGAAAAGTTTTAAGAGATGCTGAATTAAGTGTCGATGAATTAATAGATTTGCTTTAGTCCTTATCCTCGAATGGATAACTGATCGCGCTTCCCTACCTCTCAAAACACTGATCGAGCTTCCTCCACCTCCCAACCCACAATTTCCCCCCTTTTTTAAGGCAGGGTCGTTTCATTCTCGGGGTAAAAATTCGCAGCGATCGCGTGAAACTCTCACAAGATGGCGCGATCGCGCTCATTTCTTCTGAATTGACTTGTTCTTAAGAAAAAAGCCGTAAAAAGTCCTCCTTTCCTAACATCCAGAATTAGCAAAAAGCAGGCTGTAAACGGCTCCCCCTCTCCCCATCTCCCTCTCTCCCCCTCTCCCCACCTGAAGGTGATTTCAGGAGAATGAAACAACCCTGCTTTTTTAAGGGGGGTTAGGGGGGATCAACACCCGATCGCGCTTCCCCCTCACCTCCCAAAAACAGCGATCGCGTCTTCAATCATGTTAAAATTGGTTACAATAGATAGAAAAATTCAATTCAAGTAAAGCTGTATTTGTAGTCTCCAAATCAGCAAAAAATAAGGAGTAAACAATGCAAGTTAAAGATTTAACAGTTGAAGAGTTAAAAGAGTTAATTCGAGAGGTACTAGATGAATTTATTGAAGAAGTATCAGCTGATCCTGATGAGGGAAAATCAATCAAATCTGAAATTCAACAGGAACTATTAAAAAGGAAACATCTTCGTCAAACTGGAGAAAATAAGTTAGTAACTTCCCAAGAGGTAATGAAGGAATTGGGAATTGAATAATGGCTTACACGGTTCAATATGATGCAAAAGCCGTAGCCGAGTTGAAAAAGCTACCACCGAAATCGGGAAAGCGAATTGTTAATAAAATTAACTGGTTAGCCGAAAACTTTGAGCAAGTTAACTTATTTCCTTTATCTGGCAATTTATCAGGATTTTATAAATTAAGAGTAGGTGATTATCGAGTGATTTATAGTTTGGAGCAAAATTCAGAAACAATTATTATCGAAAAAATTGGGCATCGTCGAGAGATTTACAACATATAAATCGCGCTTCTCCCCACCTCCCAACCAACAATTTTCCCCCCTTTTCTAACCGGAGCGAAGTGAGGAGGGCTAGGGGTGATCAACACCCGATCGCGCTTCTCCCTCACACCCAAAACACCGATCGCGCTCCATCCACCTCCCTAAAACAGCGATCGCGCCTCTCCTACCTCCCAAAACCCGATCGCGCTATTCTCCACCTCCCAACCAACAATTTTCCCCCTTTCAAAGGGGGGCTAGGGGGGATCAGCACCCGATCGCGCTTTTCCCCCATCTCTTCAAAACAGCGATCACAAATGGCAAAGCATAAGCTTTAAAGCTATTCACGAATTTGCTGTAGGAGAATTTCATTGATAATAGTTTGATAGCCAATCCCTCTCTTGTTTGCCTCTTCTTTTACCCAAGCCAGCACTTGCGGATGAATTCTAATTGAAATTGGCTCATATTTCTCTTCTTGATTTTTAGGGGGTCGTCCCCTATTTTTTAAGTTAATCTCAAATTGAGATGAAATCGCTTCTTTAAATTGTTCATGTTCTTGTGAGGTGACTCGTCTTGCCCTTTCAAAGGGAAATTCAGATTCCTTGTTCATATTGCTTTCGCTCATTTTTAGTGGCTTTTCTTGCACTTATAATCCTAATTTTTTCGTCACGAATTGTAAATACAATAACGATCAGTGAACCGTTCTCGGAAACTCCAATTGCCCATTCCCTTTCTTCTTCTTGAGAGTGCTGAGAGTCTTCTGTAAATAACAGGTAAGGATCAGCGAAAATTGTTACTGCTTCTGAGAAGGTAATACCATGTTTAACAACATTAGATTTTGCTTTATTCTCATCCCATTCAAATTTCATTTCCAGTATATACCAAAAATCAATTCTTTGTTATTGTACAGGGATTGAGCAATTTGCAACAGATCGCTTAATCTTTTGAAGTTATTCCCGATCGAGCTTCCTTCTCCATCCCAAACCCGATCGCCCTTTCCCCCACCTCCCAACCAACAATTTCCCCCCTTTCTTAAGGCAGTAGGGGGGATTCTAATTTCCCCCCCTTCCAAAGGGGGGCTAGGGGGGATCAAACACCCGATCGCGCTTCCCCACCTCCCCAAAACCCGATTATCATAGCTATTCTAGAAGAACCATAATCTCAATCTCCTAATCACAAGTTAAACTAGGAAGAGCAGGAAAGTTAAAAAATTATTGATATCTATGCAATTAGAAGATTATTTCACGTTTTTACATTCAGATGATATTCGAGTAAAAGGAACTCGCATTGGTATTGAGATAATTTTATATGATTATATCTATCATGCCCGTTCTCCCGAAGAAATCGCTCAAACTTATTGGTCGCTGAGCTTAAAACAAGTTTATGCGACTATCCTTTATTACTTAGAAAATCAGAAAACAATCAATCAATATTTACAAAGCTGGATTGAACATGGAGAAAGGATAAGAGAAGAACAACGTCAAAATCCATCACCCTCAAGGCAGAGGTTACAAAATTTAAGGCAATCTCAAGCAAGTTTTTCTTTGTCTAATGCCTCTTAAATACTTATTAGATGAAAATGTTGATCCAACTTATGGTCATCAATTGAGAAGGCAGTTTCCTGAATTAGTGGTGCGAATAATTGGAGAACCTGCAACCCCGAGTATGGGGACACTTGACCCAGATATTTTAATTTGGTGTGAGTCAACAGGATTTATTCTAGTAACCAATAATCGAAGATCAAGGCTCTGTTCACCTCAATGAGCATTTAGCACAGGGAAAACACATACCAGGAATTTTTATTTTAAATCCCAATTTAACCGTAGGAGAAACCCTAGAAGAGCTTATATTTTTGGCTGAGGTATCTTTTGAGCAAGAGTATCAAGATCGAATTGAATATTTGCCCCTAAGTTACTGAATAGGTTTTCAATCTATAATGATCGCGCTTCTCCCTCACACCCAAAACACCGATCGCGCTTCCCCCCACCTCCCAACCAACAATTTCCCCCCTTTTCTTAAGGGGGGTTAGGGGGGATCAAACAGCGATCGCGCCTTCCCCCACCTCCCAACCCACAAAATTCCCCCCTTTTTTAACCGGAGCGAAGTGAGGAGGGCTAGGGGGGATCAACACCTGATCGCGCTTCCCCCCACATCCCAAACAGCGATTGGCGAATGCAGTGACACGAAGCTATTCATCACACTGTCAACTAATTAGCTTTGTCTTAGGTTGATGAAAGTTGTCTTCTAAATCGGTGTCCACCTGCTTGAATGACTACAAATGCCCCTACCAATTCTTCTTGAGAGTAAACTTGAAGAACTCGGGATAGCTCTTGATGAATCAAGTTAATATTTTTCGGTAGAATGCGAAGGTAGATTACTCCTTTTCCCGCTCCCTTCACAAAAACTAAATTACCGTAATCGCGATCGCGAGTCAGAAGAATACGACCTTTCTCTTGTGCAGTTTTTAAGAGCCTCTCATCACTAGCTTCTTCTAGACCTAGTTCTGAAGCTAGTAACACATCATGTCCTTGTTCAAGCAAAAATTTAGCAGTGATTTGATATACGTCTTGATCCAATAAAAGTTTCACTTTTAAACAACAGATTTTAAGTTAATTTCTTCTACTGCTACTAAAGAAATTGCATACTGCAAACAAGCACGAACATCTTCAATTTCTAAGTCTGGATAGTAGTCTTGAGTAATTTCTTCAAATGTTAGCCCTTCATTCAGGAGTTCGAGGACGGCTTGAACCGTGATCCGTGTCCCCGAGACGCAAGGTTTGCCAAAGTGAACTTGAGAATTAACTGAAATTCTATCCATAACTAAACTGGAAACTGGTGGGAACGTATTCCATCTTATCTTAAACAATTATCTTTATTATCGAGCTTCCCCCCAACCAACAATTTCCCCCCTTTTTTAAGGGGGGCTAGGGGGGATCAAACACCCGATCGCCCTTTCCCCCACCTCCCAACCCACAATTTCCCCCCTTTCTTAAGGGGGGCTAGGGGGGATCATATCAATTCGATTCAATCTTCCTCTGGAAGCACAACACGATACCCTTGTTCACCTTGCACAACATCACCACCCAACTCTCTAATTTCTCGAATCGCTTTTTGACGGGTTTCATCATCTCTGACACTGTTCAGAATATTTGCCCAAGCACTCACCTGCGCTTTTTTACTGTCAGGATTATTCGCTAAAAAGTCAGCCGTTTCTTGATGACGACTTGCCATCACTTTCCCTAACTCATCCCCTCTAGCCAGGCCCCATTTCGCTGCCATTTCAAAAGAGTGTTGCGCTGCTTGAACATCTCCTAAAAATAATAATTCATCAACCCCTTTGTAACTCCAAATAAAATTAGAATCTTCATTAACCTCTGGAGAAAGATATTTTAATGACTCTTCCAGATAAGTGACTGATTTTTGTGGTGCGCCCGCATAAACACTGCTTGCAGTAGAGAGAAGGAGATGTGCATTGACAAAACGTGGATCGCGATCGACAATAACCTCAAAAAACTTGGGAGCAATGGAATAACCCGTTTCAAGACGAGCCTCTGGATCACCATAATACTGAACAAAATTCAAATAAGTCCAGTCTGCAATCAAATTGCTAAAGCCAAAGCTGGGAAGATCATCTAATACTTGTAAGCGAGTTTGAATGAGCTTTTCTTGGCGAGCATATTCAGCCTGAGTTTTCTGTTGGTTTTGACTTAAATTCGGCTTTTGCAGAAAATAAATACCTAGTCCACACAGCAAGGACAAACTAATACCAAAGACCGTTTTCAATGAATTACTAACTAACATCATCGTCTATCATTAAAGTGCTTATCTAATTAATCAGCACCCCAACATTACAAGTCCCAGAAGTGTTTCCCGCCAACGCTTGCGGGCTGCTCACACTAGCACTTTGGCAAAGAGTGGTCGCATAATCCCCAGTGCCAAAATACACCCCAGCAGCATAACTTCTCACTTGATCATTTCCAGCGTTGATGGGTTGTGCTTGATGTAATACAATATTACTGTTTGCCGTTGTTGGGTCTGGGAAAGTGTAGTATTCTGAAGTAAGACTAACGCCTAGCCTATCCACTTGGTCAGCAAAAACTTGCTTTTCAAAATGGTAGGACTGCTGTGCATAAGTAATAGTGCCAAGGAAGTTTTTGGCTTCTGTTTCTCTGGCCTTACCCACTTGCTTAAGAAAGTTAGGGAAGGCAACAGCGCTTAAAATACTGATAAATATGATTACAATCAGTAATTCTATTAAAGTAAAACCTTGAGATTGTTTTAACTGTCTCCTCAAAAAGGCTTGTAGGAAAAACATCGCTAACACCTCATTAATCAGACGAATATAATAAAAGACACCAAGCCTAGTCCTGATTTCTTTTAACTAAAACTTGGTGCTTTTTCTTTGTGGAAATTTTGCAAGTTCAACTCAACAGGTAACAGCAAAATTAATGAATCTGCTATTATCTGATTTCACTCGTAGTAGCAGCACAGGTACCAGCAGCTGAAGGAACAGCAGCAGTATCTGTTACTTCATCAGATTGACATAAGATTTGGGTATAGGAACCTGTTGCGTGATCAATACGACCAGAATAAGAACGAGTTCCGTCATCTGCAAATTGATTGTTTGTTACCGCAACAGTTGCGCTACCAGCATTGTTACCAACAACATCAACCGAATCAATATACTCGAGTGGTAAAGTAACTCCTAATAAAGTTAGCTCTCCGTCGGTAACAGTAGTACCGCTAGTATTCCCATTTGCGAAAATCTGTTTTTCAAAGTGATAAGCCTGCTGAGTTCTGTTGACCGTACCCGCAGCATTTTTAATTTCACTTTCTCTTGCTTTACCCACTTGGCTAAGGAGGTTAGGCAATGCAACCGCAGAGAGAACACCGATAATGATAATTACAACAAGGAGTTCGATTAGGGTAAAACCTTTGTCTTGCTTTTTGCTATTGAGGAATTGGAGGACTTTGTACTTGAGTGAGCTATTCATGATTTATTTCTTCCTTAGTGAGTTCGATTGAGAGAGTATGTTTTATCGCTCTATTATCAAGTTACCCACTTGTTTCATCAAAGCGATCACCCTCAATTTTTTTTTTGAGATCGTTTGGGTGTTACTGTCAGGCTGCAAATGATCCCCCCAAACCCCCCTTGCTAAGGGGGGCTTAGTTGATCGCCCTTGCTAAAGGAGGCTTAGTTGATCATTATGATGTAGCACTAATTGTTCAAAATGGTGTTGTAAGTAGGGTTTGCTGAAAAAGTCCTTCTATTGGGGAAGCACCGTTATTGATTATTCCCCCCTTTAATAAGGGGGGCTAGGGGGGATCAGTGTTTAATAAGGGGGGCTAGGGGGGATCAGTGTTTAATAAGGAGGGTTAGGGGGGATCAGTGTTTAACAAGGAGGGCGAGGGGGGATCAGCAGGCTTTTTTGCTTTTCATCTTACTGTAAAACTGTTCCAATCCTTCCACAGCCTTGCGATCTGAGTAAAGACAAGCATGGTGCTGAGCGATCTTTTGACTTAACTCCTGTCGCCAAGCAGCATCCTGACCGAGTTTAATTGCAATCTTCAAATATTCCTCTTTATCTGTTGCTATCGTTTCGGTCACTCCCAACATCCTGAGAATGCCATAACTATGGCGACCGCGCATAAATTCCATTGAACAAGTGACAACAGGTAGATTACAAGCAATTGCTTCAAGCGTGGTATTACCGCCAGACCAGCTTAGAGTATCTAAGAAAACATCGGAGACAAGATTGAGTGAAAAATAATCATCTTGGAACAGGCGGGGTAAAAAAGTGCAGTATTGCTGAATATCTAGATTAAACTTAGCAAATTCCTTCTGAAGCCGTTGTTGAAATTTTTGATCTAAAGAATTGCTAACAGGAGACCCCAAGAAGACGAAGTGTGCATTGGGCACTTGCAGGGCAATATAGGGAAAAATATCATCATGCTGAGGCAAATATTTATAAGTGGACTGGCAAGATAGATAAATCACTTTATTCTCAGGTAGTTGAAAATCTCCACGAGATTTCGCTTTTTTCGGAAGAGGGGGTTTAGGGTAAGCAATTCCTAAATTAGGCAGGCGAATTAAGGTTTCAGCATAATGGTCTTGACCATTGGTAGGTTCCATTAAATCACTAGAGAGAAAATAGTCAATGGTTGGTATCCCAGAAGTAATGGGATGCAGCCACGTTTGACATTGAATGGGGGCTAAGCGTAACCCTGCGAGTTTAGTGACTTTGACATCTAAACCAATATCCAGAAAAACCAAAATATCAAGTTCATCCGCTAAAATTTGCTCACAAACCGTTTCAAATCCTTCGGGAATATGTCGAAACTGATAACTGTATCTGCGAAACTGTTCCGTCATACTGTCAATTTTTGCACCGAGGTGATAACAGTACACTTCAACTAAGTCTGGGTTATGGTGTACCATCCAACCCACAGCAAGTTTCCCGATGGTGTGAAAGGATAAATTAGAGGACAAATAGCCAACACGAATTTTTTGATTGCTTGCGAGAGGTCGAAAAGAACGAAGCTGTGTCCATTGGGGATAGTGGGCTTTCATCACTTCATGGACAAACTGACCATATTGTTTTTGTAGTCCCAGATCATTTTTCCCTTGATAGGAAAGGAAAAAGTTAGCGGTATCAATTAGGTTTAAGGCTTCCTGTTTTCCTTCTAAACTGGTTAAGTCAACATTTTGGACTAATGTTTCTTGTGCTTCAATATATCTGGCTCGATAGATTTCTATTTCTTCAGCATTGTTATAAATAATGGGAATCAAACGTTTTGGTAATAATTTCATGCGGAGTTTTTCAGGAAATTTTTCCGCTGCTTGATTTGCCACCTCAATTGCTTCTTCAATGCGACCTAATTTCTGAAACGTCTTGGCTAAGAGATAGTAAAACTCGCTGTATTCAGGGTAATGCTTGATGGCTTCCTGATAAGTGGTGATAACCTGCTCATACTGTTTTTCTTGGTAATAACAATCAGCCAATTGGAGATAAAGCTCGATTGTTCCTGCTTTAAGTTGCAAAGAGGCTTGATAATGAGCAATGGCATCTTGATACCGTTTTTCTTGATAAGCAGTTTTGCCCAAGTTAGCCTCAGCTTTTGCTGGGTTATTCAGCAGTTCTTTAGCCAGTTCTAGATTGTGTAAGGTATCTGCATGATTAGGCTTGAGGTTGAGTGCTGTTTCATAACATTGCACCGCTTCGTTGAGACGATTTAACTTTAACAAAAGATTGCCTAAATTAATATAACTACCAAAATGTTGGGAATTTTCTTGAATCGCTTTTTGATAAACTGATTCTGCTTCAGAAAAATTGCCATGCCTCATGTACAAATTGCCAAGATTATTATAAGCATCAATTAACTTTGGATTAAACCGAATGGCTAATTGATAGGTAGAAGCGGCTCGGGTTGTTTGTCCTGCTTGTTCTAGAATAATGCCATAATGATAGTGCCATAGCGCATTCATCGGATCAATGGCTAATGCTTCTTGTAAATACTGGAGTGCCGATTGATATTGCTTTTGCTGAAAATAAACCAGTCCTAAATCATGTAAAGTAAGCGCTTGATGATGTGACCAAGATAAAATTTCCTGATACTTTTGCTTGGCTTGTTCCCACTCCTGTTGCTGATAGGCTTGGCTGGCTTCTTGGTAGAGTTGGTTAATAGCTTGTACTTTTTCTTGCGTCTCAAAGGTAATTGAAAATTGTTTTAGGGCTTTTGTAAACGGTTGCTGAGAAGGAATTGTGCGATTATAGATTTTGGTTTGATCCCAACTGACCACTTGTATGCCATTGCTAAAGGTAGGATAATCAGGATTTGGGGTGGGCAAACTTAGTAAAAGCTGACTCTGAGGTTGTGTGGCGATAAAATCAGCACAGGCTTGTTGCACACTGCTCCAGTTGCTATTGTTGATTACGATGACTGCTTTTTCTGCTAATAAGGGTACAATCAACAACAGACTTAGAAAAACAGACCGATAATCCGAGGAGGCATTATAAAAATAAACACCAATTTTAGTTTCTGGTGCAAATTCATTTAAATCAGTAACAAATTCTGATACATCTTGCTCAGAAAATACAATTTGCTCTTCTAAAGAAAAAGATTTGAGACAATGGCTCAATTGTTCCAACTGGCTTTCTGATTCCTCATCATTAGCTAAGTTATCAACAAGATAAGCAATTTTTTCCGATTGATTTAACAAAGCTCCGACTAGGAATGCAGCAGGAAAACAGCCGACTTGACAATAGATTTCATCACTTTCTAAACACTGGACAGACCAGTTAAGGAGTTGTAAGCTGCTCGTTGTAACATTTTGTTCAGGAAGTTGCTTAAAAATAGCTTGAAATGAATCATTAGCAGAAGAGTTTGAGTTCGGTGTCCAGTTGGCTGAAAAGTTAGGAAGTTGATTGATGAATTTTTGATAGTCCATTTAAGATTTTATAAATTAAACTGAAAAATAGCAACTATTCGTAATTACAGATGAATTGGGAAGAACAGGCACAAGCATTTCTACAAGCTAATCAATATCATGAGTTGTCTCAGTGGTGTGAGCAAGCCATTAGAGAAGGTTCTAATGGTAGTTTACCCTACTGGTATCTGGGTCTAATCTATCTTCTACAAGAAAATGTTGAGCAAGCCCAAGGGGTTTGGCTGGCGGGAATGTTTGAAGCCCCAGGGGAAGAAGATAGTGAGCAGCGCACTGAGCAGTTAGTTTCCATTTTAGAGGCAGAAGCAGAACAGCAACAAGCACAAGAAAAACTTGAAATTAGTTTACAATTACGAGAACAATTACAAGAATTAAATCCTCATGTTAATAACTTACTCAAATTATTAGAAGTTTCTGTCCGAACCCATCAGTTTCAACCTGAGTTGATTCAGGAGTTGCAATTACTTGAAAACTTAAAATCAGTATCTAAAGACGATCTTGATCAGGAACAACTGCAAAAAACAATCATTCTGATTTTATCCGAAGTGCCGATTCAAGAAACTGAAGAAATGTTGGCTCTTACTGCTGAATTAGTTAAAAGCCAGTCACATTTTTTAGAACAGGTTTTAGTTATTGCTAGCAATTATACTTTTCCCAAAGCTAGAGTTGATATCGGAATTAAACTAGCTGAAACTTGCTACAAAATTAAACCAAACCTTATCAATGGCATTAAAAAGTTATCACTCTTTTATACTCAAGGTGATCAATATAAAAATGCAATTCAAAAAGCTAGGGATTTTCAATCTTTTTGTCAAACTATCCCTGGAAAAATAGAAGGAAGTACTATCCTCTTGAAAGCCTTACTGAGTGCTGGCTCTTTGTCAGAAGCGATTGCAATGGCAGACACTCACAAAGAGCTTTTAAAGAAAATCATTAGCAATCCTCCTGAAACTCTTATCTCTGAAACTCACGATGCCTTCCCGTTAGCAGTATTCTATTTAGCATATTTGGCAGATAATGCTCAAGAAAATCGTTGGCTACAAAATCAAGTAATGCAGCTTTATGATCGCTTTTTGCCAAACAGAGATTCTAGCATTCATTATCAACCCAAACAATACCATTTAATTAAAAATCGTCGCCTGAAAGTTGGTTATATTGCCCATACTTTTAGAAAAAATGCTGTTGGTTGGTTATGTCGTTGGCTGGTTCAAAATCATAATCGAGATGCTTTCCATATTACTTTGTATCTTGTTTATCAAAATGAAGACGAATTAACGCGAGAATTGATTGAAAATGTTGATCAAGTGCGCCGTTTTAATTATAACGAGCGGGCGATCGCGCAGCAAATTATTGATGATGAAATTGATATTTTAGTTGATCTTGATAGTCTAACCGTAACTCCCACTTGTCGCACCCTTTGTTATCGCGTCGCACCAATTCAGTTAACATGGTTAGGCTGGGACGCATCAGGGCTTCCCAATATGGATTATTACCTTGCTGATCCCTATGTGTTGCCTGAAAAAGCGCAAGATTATTATCACGAAACGATCTGGCGTTTACCCTCTACTTATGTGGCTGTGAAGGGATTTGAAGTGGGAATCCCATCGGTAAAGAGAGAAGATTTAGACATTCCAGAGAGCGCGATCGTTTATTTTAGCTCCCAAGGCGCATTTAAACGCCATCCTGATACAGTTCGCTTACAGATGCGAATTCTCAAAGCTGTTCCCAATAGCTATTTCCTCATTAAAGGAAAATCTGATCATGACTTGATCCAAGACTTCTTTCAAGAGATTGCAGAAGCAGAAGGCGTTAATCCCAACCGTTTACGCTTTCTCCCGTGGTCTCCTAATGAATTTATCCATCGTGCTAATTTAGGAATTGCTGATGTAGTTTTAGATACCTATCCTTACAATGGCGCAACCACAACCCTAGAAACCCTCTGGATGGGTGTTCCCTTAGTCACAAAAGTGGGAGAACAATATGTCGCCCGTAATAGCTATACCTTCCTGAAAAATGTCGGAGTAGAAGAAGGAATCGCATGGACGGATGAGGAGTATGTGGAGTGGGGAGTTAAGTTTGGAACAGATGAAAACTTACGGCGGGATGTCCATTGGAAGTTATTGCAATCTCGGAAAACAGCCCCTCTCTGGAATGTGGAACAGTTTGTAACTGATATGGAAACCGCTTATCAGCAGATGTGGGCGAAGTATGTATCTGAAAACTCTGACAAGCAATTAGAAACATTACCTCTTAATCTTCATATCGGTGGAAAAGAGCAACATCCAGACTGGAAAATTGTCGATGTCGAACCTCGATCTGAAGTTGATTATGTTACCAATGCTTCTGATTTAAGTATGTTTGAGTCTGATTCTGTTGATACCATTTATTCTAGTCATACTTTAGAACATTTTTACTATGGAATTAACGATGAATTGCTCAACACTTTAAAAGAATGGTATCGCGTTCTTAAGCCAGATGGAAAACTAATGATTAGTGTTCCTGATTTAGAAGTATTAAGTGGTCTTTATATTCGGAAGGATTTAAACTTCCAGCAACGCTTCCATATTATGAGAATGATGTTTGGAGGGCAAACGAACATTTATGATGTGCATAAGGTAGGATTTGATTTTACTACCTTAAAGGTCTATTTAGAAAAAGCTAACTTCAAACAAGTTAGCCGAGTCAAAGAGTTTAATCTTTTCAATGATTGCAGCTCGTTGAAGTTTTTAGATACTTTAATCAGCCTTAATGTTGTTGCCTATAAAGATAGCGAATTTTCTATTGTGAAAACTCAAAGTAGAAACTCAAAAATTAGCGACTATAGTCAAGATGATCCTAATGTAAATGAAGATTCTTCGGAATATTTTAGATCATTTAAACCAATTAAAGATCAATCTATTATCATTGATTCTAGTAACTCATAAAAAGTAAATTATCCTTTTATCACTCAGGTCTTTTAACTCTATGGATATTGTTTGGCTTGCCTCATACCCCAAATCTGGTAACACATTTTTACGTTTGCTTCTTTATAGATATATCTATGCAGATGTCATGGACAGGACAAAAGAAGTAGAGGACAAAGTACCAGATATACATAAACTGATCTCTGAAGGTAAACAACTTAAATCAAGTTTAGATGGATCAGTGTTAGTAAAAACTCATTTTCTCTTATCTAGTCAACATCCTTATTTTGGTAATACCGTTGGCTTTATCTATATTTTGCGAAATCCCAGAGATGTTATTTTAAGTAATGCTCGCTATCTCGGTTTCAATAAAGACAAAAAGTTGCTACATTTGTTTGCAGAAAATTTTATTAAAAATATGGGAGTAGATCACTGGACAAAAATGGGGATGGGAACTTATTTCGGACATTTGATTAGTTGGTTGGATGGAGTATCTTTATTTCCTCACTTATTTATTAAATATGAAGAATTAAGAGAAAAACCAGTTGAAACTCTAACTAACGTCATTAAATTTTTAGAACTAGAGATAGATGAAAATAGGATACAAGAAGTAGTGAAAGATTGTGATATTAATAACCTGAGAGAGATAGAGATACAAGAAAAACACAACAAAGAGACAACTGTTTTTCGTGGTTCATCTGAGGGAGAGTATTTTATAGGTCAAGGAAAAACTAATCAATCTCTAGCTGAAATTAGCCCAGATTTAGAAAACCTTTATTATGAACAGTTTTCAGGTTTTGTGCGCCTCTTTGGATACTAAGGAGAACTTAAGTAATATTCTAATTCTGATATTATTAGAGATAATTTATTACTTCATGTAAAATTATTTTTATTCAGCAGAGGTATTTCCTTTGTCTTGAGAAGGAGAAGTTGCTTGCTTTAATTGAGCTAAAACCTCTTGATAATCCTCTCGCTCTGGATTTAATTCTACTAACTTCTCCAACGGCGGAACTGCCTCTTCATAATCCTTCATATTGATCCGCATTTGCACCAATCCCTCTAACGCATTTTGATTATTGGGTTCGCGCTCTAAAACCCTCAATCACTATTCCCTAAAATTATAAACAGGAACTTTCACATAATGATCAGGCTCTTTGTCCTCTAAAATTGTTTGTTGTAACTGCTCGACAGTAGATGGGGAAAAAAACTGCTCTCCTGTTTCTTGATTGACGCGAGCAGGCACATTTTCAACGATAATCGTGTTGCCATTAAGATTTAAGGTATAGGTTACTTGCTTTTCAACTAACTTTTCTTGCCATTTACTTGTCATCAGTGTTAAGCCTCCTTTGAGTAAAATCATTATTCCATCGTTTGGGGTTAGGTTCATAGAGTGTAATAATCTTGAGCAGTGGTCGAGAAGGATAACTACACTGAATATGAATCGGACGTTGAGTTTGAGTCCAACCAGAAATCAAGCAACTTGCTCCTTATGTATCATTGGGATAGTCTTCGATCACTCGACCATTTGCAATGGCTTCCTTGATTTCTTGAACCCTAATTTGTCGCAAGATAGACTGATCAACAGCGTGTTTAGAGAATTCAAACTGATTTTCAGCAACTTTACGGCGTATTTTTAGAATCACTCTAGTTATTCGTAACTGTTTCTAGTCTTGTTTTTGGAAGAGGGTTTTTCTTGATTTGTTTCTCGTTTTAGCTACCCTAAAACCCGTTGATAATCTTCTCACTCTGGATTTAATTCTACTAACTTTTCCAACAGCGGAATTGCTTCTTCATAATCCTTCATATTGATCCGCGCTTGCACCAATCCCTCTAACGCATTTTGATTATTCGGTTCGCGCTCTAAAACCTTTTTATATCCCTTTTCTCGCGCTTGTAACTCCTCAAGCTGTTGCTGGCGAACTTGATTTGCTTGTTGTTCCTGCTGTTGGCTGGTTTGCCTCCCCTCGCTAATCATCCCTTGAATCTGAGTTCCCATGAAACCGAGAAAACCCACTCCCATGATAATGGTAATGATGCGTTTTTTCATCGTCATTGGCGCACTAGACATCTGTTATTATCCTCCCAAAGGCGCGATCAATCATTTGTTTTTAGCATTCCCAATATCTAGAGAACAGCGATCAGTTCATCCCCTCCTTTTAAGAAGTATTACACTTAATTCCCCCCTTTCTAAGATGTTATACTTAATTCCCCCCTTTCTTAAGGGGGGATCGTACCTTTTCTAAGGTATTCACCTAATTCCCCCCTTTCTTAAGGGGGGTTAGGGGGGATCGTACCTTTTTCTAAGGTGTTACACTTAATTCCCCCCTTTCTAAGATGTTATACTTAATTCCCCCCTTTCTTAA
>CAYXDG010000011.1:21095-21568 GCA_964463655.1 uncultured Dactylococcopsis sp. | reverse complement strand
GGGGGGCTAGGGGGGATCGAATTTTAAGAACAATGAATTATTTACCTGATAACAAAAAATTAGTATCAAGAGCTAAAGAACTCAGAAAAAATATGACCGTAGCGGAACAGAAACTATGGAAAAATTACTTAAAAACTTTTCCCGATCGCGTTTATCGACAACGCCCCATAGACAACTTTATTGTTGACTTTTATTGTCCTAAATTAAAATTAGTGATTGAAATTGATGGGGAGAGTCACTATGATGAAAACGCTCAAAACTATGACCAAGAAAGGACACAAATCTTACAATCTTATGGGTTAAAAGTGATTCGATTTAACAATGACGATGTTTTATACAATTTTACAGGTGTTGTTGATGTTCTTGAGGGGATGATCCCCCCTAACCCTCCTCACTAAAGCTCCGGTTAAAAAAGGGGGGGATAAGATTTGACTCTTCCTAAAGGGGGGATAAGATTTGACTCTTCCTAAAGG
>CAYXDG010000011.1:0-20995 GCA_964463655.1 uncultured Dactylococcopsis sp. | reverse complement strand
GCGCGATGTGGCTCTGCCATTTGCCAAAGCGCGATCCGTCTTTTTTTCCTTAGCGCGATTTTTGTTTCTTGTTAGCTTCTTCTCTAACCACCTCAACGGGTAAATCTAAACATTGCGCGATCAAGGTTGGAAAGTAGCGTGATCAGACTACTTAACGGGAGCTAGCATTAAGCACAGTTAAACCAACAATTTCATCCCTTTCTCCATAGCGAATTATTATATCATCATCTCTTAATTCTGTATCATCGCTTGAGCGAGGAGGGCTATAAAAATCAATATAAAGGACATCCGCTTCAGCATCATAAAGTAAAGAAAAAGGATGCTTGGGTAATTCTTGAATAACTGGAATAAACTTAAGATAATTTAAGGCTTCTAGGGCCATACTTGTCTCCTTTTATTAATAGAACTTAAACGACGAGTTGGAAATGCGGTAATCACAAAACCATCACGATTATCTATTTCCTTATACACCACTACTATAAATTTATTCTCTTCCATCCAAGTCTGAACCGCCATCAGAGAACCTTCATTACCGCAGACAATACGTTCTGGGTTAGCAATAGTATTTAAAATTACTTCTTGTTGATTAGTTAAGTTTTGGTGTCTTTGAGTAATATGTTGCCATCTTTCTTCAGGTAAGCGAATCGTGACACCATTCTTAGAAATGCTTGTTTTCGTCAAGTACCTACCTATCCTCTAATTTTCTCAAGCAGGATGAACTTGAACTTGATATTTAGACTTCGTACCCACGTTCTCTTAACCGCTATAAAGCCCCATCAACATCAATTTCCTGACCTTCTTCTACAACAGTAATCCATGGTGTGGGATCATCAGGATCAAGAGAATCAATCCGTTGTAACGCTTTTCCCTCTGCGGAGTCAGGGCTGAGGTAAGTGGTTTCTCCTTCCACTTCAAAGGGGATTCCCGATTCGGTTTTCGCGTCAGACATCATGAATTATTTTTGGTGAAAGTGATACCCTTCCATTTTAACCTTAAAAAAGGGGGGGATAAGAGTTGATGCTTCCTAAAAGGGGGGAATAAGAATCACTGTTTTTGGGATGAGGGAAGGCGCGATCATGATTTTAAAAGGGATTTAACGAATAAAACTAAATACTTTTTGCTGATAAAAGAGAACTAAAAAATTCACTTAGCTGCTCTTTCTCAGTTTCGGTAGTTAGAATTGTGTAAATATTTTTTAATTCCTCTAAAGAAAGTTTATCAATATGATAAAGTTCAATCCCAACAATTCTTTCTTCCTTATCAAGATCATAGATAATACCTGAAGTCACCTCTTCCGATTCAATAATATCTGAAGATAACAGTTCGATATATGCTGTTTTTTCTACAGGATCATGTCTAATCTTCATAATAATTTCCTTTTAGCATTTCGATCAAAATGAAGCGTTATTACCTTGAAAGGTGTAACGCTATCTTTATAAACTACCTTTAAAACCCTAATTGATCCATCTTGACCCTTAACTTGTCCAAAAGTCCATTTTAGCTGAGGATCTTTCGGATCTAATTCAATTTTTATAGGATTAATAAAGGCTTCTTTTATCCAGCTTGTCTGAATTTTGCGTTTTTCAATTTGTAAAATAGCAT
Organism: uncultured Dactylococcopsis sp.; assembly: GCA_964463655.1. Lineage (GTDB taxonomy): Bacteria > Cyanobacteriota > Cyanobacteriia > Cyanobacteriales > Rubidibacteraceae > Halothece. The sequence goes on along the minus strand of CAYXDG010000011.1, from coordinate 19,393 downwards.
GGTTGCTTAAAAAGATACTTTTAGTATCTGTTAACTGGATAATCATTAGGGATAAGGTATTCTGTTTTGGGATTAGACATAGAGATCATCACCGAATTATTTAAGACTTTATTGCTATTTTAGCACGATGCTTGTAGAGCAGTGGCTTCGCCGCATCGGGGTTGGGATGAGAGGGAAGGCGCGATCAAACTTTAAGAACAATGAATTATTTACCTGATAACGGAACTTCGGAAAAATTTTGCCCCTCAAAATCGCTAAACTTGTTACAGAGTAGGCGATCGCGCTATCCCACCCCTCCAAAAGTGTGTCCATGTAGAAAATTGACGAATTTCCTCAATTTTCTTAAAATGAGTGAGAACCGCGATGCCTTCGGCACGAGCAAAGCTCTACGCGCATCAAACCCTCTCTACAAGCGGATTCCATGGTAATGTACCCAGTAGCTGCGACTGAAAAATAGCTAGAAGTCGCTCACAGCAACAGTTTTCTTTTTTCTTTAGTCCGAAGTTCCGTTATACCATTTTCAAAAAGTCAACCCCCCTTACTCAGGAGTAGTCACTTTGTAGCACTAATTGTTCAAAATGGTATTACTACTCGTAGCGCGATCGTCCCTTCCTAGTATTCCCACAATCTGGGGGAGAGCGATCGCGCAAATTTCCTCATCCAAACGGCGAACTCCCGTTACCTTAAGCTGTCCTTTGGAAGGATAAGGAAAAAGCCCCGACTACATCTCGATAGAGATTAGTCGTGGGTGGATTCACGTGCTATATTAACCAATAGCGCATGATGCTCCCCAAAGGTGAAGAGAACCGTGAAATCTATTACTATCATCGGCTCAACTGGCTCGATCGGAACCCAAACGCTTGAAATTGCAACCCAATACCCTGAAGAATTTAAAATTGTTGGACTGGCTGCAGGACGCAATATTGAACTCTTAACTAGACAAGTGCAACAGTTTCGCCCTGAAATTGTCGCCACTTGCTATGAAGACAAGTTACCCGAATTGAGAGATGCTTTAGCCACGTTAGACTATTCTCCCATTATCCTCGCGGGTGAAGAAGGCGTGACCGAAGTGGCACGGTATGGCGATGCGGAAAGTGTGGTCACTGGTATTGTTGGCTGTGCTGGTTTGCTTCCCACTCTAGCAGCGATCGAGGCGGGAAAAAATATTGCTTTAGCCAATAAAGAAACCCTGATTGCAGGAGCGCCTGTGGTGTTACCATTAGTCGAAAAGCATGGGGTCAAATTATTTCCTGCTGACTCGGAACATTCGGCAATTTTTCAATGTCTCCAAGGAGTCCCCAAAAAAGGCTTACGACGCATTATTTTAACCGCTTCTGGGGGAGCATTCCGAGATTTACCTGTTGAGAAGTTACCATTTGTGAAAGTAGCGGATGCGCTGAAACATCCAAACTGGTCAATGGGTCAGAAAATTACGATCGATTCTGCAACTTTGATGAATAAAGGCTTAGAAGTGATTGAAGCTCATTATCTGTTTGGATTAGACTACAGCAAGATTGATATTGTCATTCATCCTCAAAGCATTATTCACTCTTTAATTGAGCTACAAGATACCTCAGTGTTGGCGCAGTTGGGGTGGGCTGATATGCGCTTACCCTTGCTCTATGCTCTATCATACCCCGATCGCCTCTACACAGATTGGGAATCATTAGATTTAGTGAAAGCGGGAAGTTTAACCTTCAAAGAGCCTGATCATGAAAAGTATCCTTGCATGCAATTGGCTTATAATGTAGGAAAAGCTGGGGGATTAATGCCTGCAGTTTTAAATGCTGCTAATGAACAAGCTGTCGCCCTATTTTTAGAAGAGAAAATCAGCTTTTTAGATATTCCTCGTCTCATTGAAACGGTCTGCGATCGCGCCTCTAACTATAACACTCCAACCCCCTCCTTAGAGGATATTTTAGAAGTGAATCAAACAGCTAGACAAGAGGTTTTAACAGCCGCTCAATCATTAAACACTATAACTGCGTGAAAGAGTCTCCCTTGGCTATTTAATCTCGATCCAGAAGTTTTTCCCATTTATTTGGGGCTATCTTGGGGGGTTGCGTTTAGCCCGTTGATCAATTTTCCTCTTCCTACTAAGATTCGAGTGCGTGTGTGTCCACCTATTCAGTTCGATCGCGCAGGAAGAGAAGCTGTTAGAGATTTCCCCTATGTTGACTAATGTTATCACATTGTTGTTGAACAGATGCAACAACATTTTTATTCATTTGTCTCTTGTTTAAGAAAACTGACAATAACTGCAGCTATGGGAATCGCTAGAAAAAGCCCTAAAAATCCTCCAATTCTTACGCCAATTAACAAGGAAAAAAAGATTAACACGGGATTGAGATTAACAGCACTTTGCATAATTCTAGGCATTAAAATATTTTCTTCAATCTGTTGCAGCAAAACACAATATAAAATTATTTGTAGGCTGATAAAAATGCCTTGAGGAAGCACAATTAATGCAGCTAAGCTAATCCCGATCGTTGCGCCAATCCCCGGAATTAAATCAAAAACACCCCCGATCATAGCTAATAATAAAGGATAAGGGGTTTGTATGATTAAATAGACCAACAGCGCAGAAAAGCCAAAAAAAACTGCTAAAATCAAGCGTCCCCGAAAAAAACCTAAGAAGTTATCTCGCAGAGAAGTTGTCAACCGAGACTGATAACCTACAGGAAATATCTTAACAATAGATTGCCAGATTGCTTTTCCATCTAACAGCATAAAAAAGGCAATCACTAAAATGATAATGAATTCGACAAAGCGGGTTAAAAGATTGCCAACAATTCCTGTACTAAAACTTAACGCATTGCCAATTCTTTTTTGAAATTCTGCTTGTAAAAAGTCGAGATTAATGGCAAGGTTTAACTCTTCTAGCCAGCTTTCGGTTTGTTCTAAATAATTAAGTAATGATTCAACTAAATTCGGTGCTTGTCTGAGAAAGGCTTGTAATTCTGAAACAACCGTTAAACCCAGCGTAAAGAATAGAACAAGAAAGAGAATTAAACTACTAAAAAAGACAATAACAACTGCAACACTATGTCGGAGATATCTCTCTAGCCATTGCACAGGATAATTGAGCAAAAAAGCAAGAATACTAGCAAAAACAAAAATGACAATAATCGTTTGGAAATAAGCAATAATTTGAATAACTGCCCAACCAAAGGTAAATAAAAGGAGATAGCGAATGAGATTATCATTGCTGAAGAAATGCCAAAAGGGGCTGCGATGTCTATGGCTCGGTCTTCGACCTACGCGCTTGCTCATCTAAAATTAGGGTAGTATAATACCATTATGTTACCCCAAAATCTAAAACTTTATTCTAAAATCCTATCCAATGATTCTCAGATTTTTAATAACATTCCTAGTCCTAATTGCTTTAAATGCCTGTGGTGTTTCTTCGCAAGTCCAAGCACAAGAGCGCCTTTTTCCGAAAGTCTCTGTTGAGTTTCTAGACAGTTACGAATTACCAAAACAGACTTATCAGAAAACACCTGTTGGCGGATTATCGGGTTTAACCTATCGTGAAAGACAAGGCTTATTTTATGCTATTTCCGACGATCGCAGCCAGTACGCCCCTGCAAGATTTTACACCCTCAAGATTGATTTTGAGGAAACTAAGATTAAAAATGTAACCGTCAAAGATGTTACGCTTTTGCGAAAAGAAGATGGAGAATTGTTTCCGAATGGTGAAATTGATAGCGAAGGAATCGCTTTTGCCCCTGGCAATACAGTCTTTATTTCCAGTGAAGGAGATACCCGCAAAAACATTAATCCTTTTGTGGGTCGCTTTGATTTAAGCTCAGGAGAACGAAAACAAACTCTTCCGTTACCAGACCGTTTCTTATTACCAGAAACCGAAGAAGAAGCGCCAAGAGGAGTAAGAAATAATTTAGGGTTTGAATCTTTAACCCTTAATCCCAGTGGCGTTGTTAGTCCTGATGGCGACCCCTTTCGAGTGTTTACAGCGACCGAATCTTCTCTTTCTCAAGACCAATTACCCGCAGAATCAGAAGAACAAACCAGAGTCCGCTTTTTACATTATGTGGTTAATCCTATTGGACAACCGCTTCCCATTGCCGAACATCTTTACTTATTAGATAATCCTCCTTTGGGGACACTTGCCAATGGATTAACGGAAGTTTTAGCCATTAAACCAGAAGGATATTTCCTCACCCTAGAACGAACCTTTGGTGTGTCTGGATATGGGGCAAAATTATTTTTAGTTGCGGTTGGAAATGCAACGGATACTTCGGGAGTTGAGACCTTTAATGGGAGTTTAGGTGGATTACAACCGATGCAAAAAAAGTTACTCTTTGATTTCTCAGAATTAGACTTTGATCTGTATAATTTAGAAGGGTTGGCGATCGGCCCGCATTTAGCAGATGGCACTCAAAGTTTATTAGTGATTAGTGATGATAACTTTAACCCAGAAGAAGTCACTCAAATTTTATTATTCCGTTTGATGAATTAATGGGTCTGAGGGTTGTTCCGTTGCGCGTCGCAGATATTTAATGTCCTTCCCAGCGTTTGAGAGGGACACAGGAAATATCAAATTGATCTAAACTTCGCGCCACCACAAAGTCAACAAGGTCTTCAATGCTTTGCGGATTATGATACCAAGCAGGGATGGCGGGAACAACTCTTCCTCCAGCTTCGGCTAAGGCGGTTAAATTTCGCAGATGAATGAGGCTAAAAGGGGTTTCTCTAGGAACAACAATTAACTTTCGTCCTTCTTTCAATTGGACATCTGCGGCTCGTTCTAATAAGTCAGAACTTAACCCTTGAGCAATTTTCGCAACCGTACTCATACTACAGGGAATAATCAACATTCCTTGTGTCCGATATGACCCACTGGCAATGGTTGCACCCACATCCCCCCACCGATGACACCGTAGTTTGCCTCTTTTTAATTGTCCCGACTGTTCTCGCCAAAATTGTTCTTGTTGATCAGGTTCAACGGGCATTTTAATCTTATTTTCAGCTTGCCAAACCATGAAGCTGGCTTTGGAGGCAACAACATCGACGGTATAGTCAGCAGCTAATAAGTATTTGAGGGTACGCACGGCATAAATTAAACCAGATGCGCCACTAATTCCTACGGTTATCGGTTCTTGGTTCATTTCTTCTAATGATTGATTGACATCCTCTCCACCCTAAAGGGTCTAGATTCCTACTAGAACAAACTTAATTACTTGTCCTCTCGGTGGGTTGACGCTTCAACGGGAACAGCTACCCAATCGGTAGTCTTACACTCCCTCCGACATCCGTTTTGAGTCTCAGGAAGCCCGCCCGCGACTATTTTCACTCTAACGCAAAGGCTCGTCCTTTTAGGACGGGGTTTTAAACCCAATTTTTTATCAGAAGGGTTTAAGTTGAGAAGATTCGGCTAAACTACTGAAATTAAAAGACAACGCCTTCAGTGGAATGTTTGACGTTTGAGTAGAACAGAGTTTGTCACTACAATCACCGAACTTAAGGCCATGAACCCAGCTGCGATCGCGGGGCTTAGTAAAATATCATATTTCGGTAATAAGACTCCTGCTGCTAAAGGAATCGTTATCACGTTATATCCCAGCGCCCAAAAGAGATTTTGACGGATTTTGTTGAGGGTCGCAAGACTTAAGCGCACAGCAGTTATGACATCGGAAACGCGATCGCGCATCAAGACAATGGCTGCGGTTTCGATGGCGACTTCTGTTCCTTGGGCGATCGCAATCCCTACATCTGCTTGGGCGAGGGCGGGAGCATCATTAATTCCATCTCCAATCATACCCACCTGATGTCCTTTTTTTTGCAGGGCTTGGATTACCTCTGCTTTGGCTTCTGGGTGGACTTGCGCGAACACTTGATTGCTAGGAATATTTAACTGTTGCGCGATCGCATTTCCCACTTTTTGCTGATCCCCTGTTAATAACATGACCTGTAAGCCCATTTTTTGCAGCTTGGAGACGGTTTCTACTGCATCTGGACGTAAAACATCTTTGAGGGCGATCGCTCCTACTAATGCGCCATTTATCGCCACATAAACAACCGTTTTGCCAGCACTTTCTAACGCGGAGACTTTCTGGGTCACTGTTTCTAAAATGCTGATGTTTTGCTCTTGTAACCAGTTTGCATTGCCAACGGTCACGCGATTAGAGTTAAGAGTGGCGATCGCCCCATAACCTGCTTTTGTTTCCTCCTCACTGCTAGGGAAGAGAGAAAGTCCTTTTTCCGTTGCTTGCTTAACAATCGCACTAGCGAGGGGATGATTAGTTCCCTGTTCAACCGATGCTGCATACTGTAACAAGGTTTCATCGTCTAAATCGGGTGTCGCAACGACTAAATAATCCGTCACCTTGGGTTTCCCTTCAGTTAATGTTCCTGTCTTATCAAAAACCAACGTATCCAAGCGCTGAACCTTCTCTAGAACATCCCCTCCTTTCAAGAGTAAACCTTGTTTAGCACCGATGCCAGTCCCCACTAAAATTGCCGTTGGTGTAGCTAACCCTAACGCACAAGGACAAGCAATCACTAACACAGCAATCATGAGTTTTAGACTCAGTAACAGAGGACTGGTTTGGGTCGTTACTTCTGTCCAGACATTTGTTCCGATAAAATACCAGAAGAGGAAGGTCAACGCAGCCACTGTCATCACGCCATAAGTAAAGTAACCAGCGACTTGATCGGCTAACTTCTGAACAGGCGCTTTGCGAGTTTGGGCATTTTCCACAGACGCGATAATCTTAGCTAAGGTCGTATCTTTTCCGACTTGGGTAGCCTTTAAGATAATCACCCCTGTTAAATTAATCGTCCCTGCTTTGACAACTGCTGCTGTTTCCTTCGCCACAGGAATCGATTCTCCCGTCAACATCGACTCATCAACAGTGGTTTTCCCTTCGATAATTTCTCCATCAACAGGAATTTTCTCCCCTGGTAGCACTCGCAGCCATTGTCCCGCTTGTACCACTGCCACAGGAACTTCCATGCTTTTGTCCCCTGGTTTTTCTTTCACCAGACGGGCCGTTTGGGGTTTGAGAGACACTAACGCTGATAACGCAGCGCCAGCTTCTCCTCTTGCGCGTTGTTCTAATGTGCGTCCCAGGAGAATAAAGCCCAGAAGCATCACAGGTTCATCAAAGAAGCATTCCCAACCCAGTTGGGGAAAGAGTAACGCGATACAACTAGCTGTATAAGCGCTGAGTGTTCCCAACCCAATCAGACTGTTCATGTTAGGGACACGATTCCATAATCCCTTAGCACCATCAATAATAATCTCTCGGCCTGGTAGAATCAACGCGAGGGTAGCTAGGAGGGCGTGAAACCAGATATTGCTTAAAACGGGAAGGTGAACCCCTGTCAAATGTCCCAGATGTCCTAAACCTGATAAGATAATCAGGACACTGGCGAGGGTTAATTTTTGGAGGTTAGAGCGATCGAGCCTCGATCGTTTCTCTTCATAGCTGGTGGCGCTGTTATCGCGATCGATGTCATGTTTTTGAGAGGGAAACCCTTTGGCTGTCAGTTGCGCTGCGATTTCATCAGGGTCAACTTGATCAGGTTCATACTGAACGACTGCTGTTGCTGTCACGAGATTCACTTGAGCCGCGATGACCCCTTCACGCTGTTCGATTTGGCGTTCTACCGCACTGACACAACCCGCGCATTTCATCCCCTCCACATCTAGGGTAATCGTTTGTGGGGTGCTGTTGCGAACTTCAGGGGGAAATTTTTCAGAAACTTGCATATTCAATGAATAATTAACAATTAATAACTCGTTTTTTCTAGTAAGACTTGCTTCACTATTTATAACTTATTGGTCATTGTAGCAAGTATTGTTCCCTTCTTGTTGATCGGTGGGGCTTTAGTTTGCTGCTAAAGGTTTTTAGTCCTCTCCTCACTGGTGGAAGAGAGGGCAACTAATTTTAAAAAATGGAAGGTAAAAAGCGCACGAACAATGAACCAAGGCTGGTAAAAACACGATTTAAGCTCCCACCACCACCACGATTATTTTCTTGTTGTTCCTGCGCGAATTCCATCGCCTTCATAAATTGTTGAGAAGCGACAAGGCCATTAGCGTTTTCCTGTTCTGTAAATAAAGCCTCTGCAATGTAAGCATCTTGAATCGCTCCCACTTCATCCCCTAGGCGATAACGAGCGACTCCTCTACCCAGATAGGCTGGGGCATATTCAGGATCGACACTGATGGCATAATTACAATATTCTAAAGCCTGTTCGTAATTATTGGCTTGTGCTTCGGCCGCAGCAAGGCGATAAAATTGTTGAGCAGAACCCGCAGATGTGGGAACACCGATCGCGCCTCGAATGTATGAAGTTTCCAAGTCAGCGTTTTCAAAGTTGGCATTATTTAAGTAAGCATTTCTGAAATCAGTCGCTGTCAAGATTGCCCCAGTGAGGTTAGCGCCTGTTAAGATAGCACCATGAAGGGAAGCGCCCGTTAAGTTCGTCCCACTTAGATCAGCACCTGTTAAATCGGCTCGACTGAGGTTAGCATTGGTTAGATTTGCCCCTTGGAGTTGCGCTCCAGCCAAGTTTGCTCTCACTAAGCCAGCATCAACCAGATTACAATTTTGACAAACTTGAGTCGATAGGAGTTGGTTAAGATCATTGAGATTTTCAGCAAATGCTACTGAGGGAGAAAATAGCACACTGAGGAATGTAGCGGTGGTAACAGTACGCAAAGACATGATGAATCCTGATTAAAAAATAGCTTGCACTTCTATAAAAGGGTTGCTCCAAAGATTTCGATCGCCCTAAGTCAATGGCACATCTTTGATTAGAGCTTCTCTCTGGTTATCCATACCATAGCACGGTTTACCGATGTCGATTTTGATGCCATTGCCAAGCATGACGGACAATTTGGCTTAAATCAGCGTATTCTGGTTGCCAGTTGAGGATTTGACGGGCTTTTTCGCTGCTTCCTACTAACATTGGCGGATCCCCGGGACGGCGCGCGGCTTCTTGGACGGTAAAATCTTTTTCGGTCACGGTTTTTGCCATTGCAATCATTTCCCGCACGGTAAACCCATTCCCATTGCCTAAATTAAACGTTTCACTTTTACCGCCATTGAGTAAGTATTCTAAGCCTAAAACATGAGCTTGGGCTAAATCTGTCACATGAATGTAATCGCGGATACAAGTGCCATCACGGGTGGGATAATCTGTACCCAAGATTTTAATGGCATCTCGTTTTCCCAGTGCTGTGAGGAGGATTAAGGGAATGAGATGGGTTTCAGGATTATGGTCTTCACCTGTGCGAGCTTGGGGGTCTGCTCCTGCTGCATTAAAATAACGGAAGACCACCGATTTGAAATTGTAAGCCGTATCAAAATCCTGTAAGATACGCTCAACCATGAGCTTACTTGCACCATAGGGATTAATGGGATTTTGAGGATGGGTTTCTGGGATGGGGATTGTTTCGGGGACTCCATAGGTAGCGCAAGTGGAAGAGAAGACAAACTTATTAATCCCTGCGCTTTGCATTGCTTCTAGCAGGGTAAGTGTGCCAAAAACATTGTTGTGATAATATTTGGCTGGATTCTCCACCGATTCTCCCACATAGGCATAAGCGGCAAAGTGCATCACTGCAGCAATGTCGCGATCGCGAAATAGACTCTCAACAAGAGTGCGATCGGTAGTATCTCCCAGCACTAATTCTGTTTTTAAGTTATTTTCAACAATATCCCGATGTCCATAGACCAAGTTATCGAGAATAACCACGTCATATCCTTTTTCTTTGAGGGCCAGTACCGCATGAGAGCCAATATAGCCAGCACCCCCGGTCACCAGAATCGTTTTTTTCATAAAGGCAAAAGTTGATAATTGATTGAACAATTAAATTGTAAAGGTTCTTGTCCCATTTATGATCAAATAATGTAGGGAGAGATGTTCTAGGGAATGGCTCTACCCAGAAAAAATTATTAATATTATATGGTTAGAATTTTAGTCATGCTATTAGCTGCGGGCTTTTTGTCCATTCAAAATGTTATTGTCCGCATCTTTTTTCAAGGAAATGCTGAAATCGGGGGCATTCTTCCTGCTGATTTTGAGCATACGGTTTTATTTTTACAAACGAGAACCTTTTTTATGGTGATTTTCCTAAGTTTACTGGCTTGGCGAATTCAGCCCAAAGTGTTTGGAGAAATTGCGATCGCGCGATCGCGTCTCAGGTTACCTATCATCAGTGGTACGATTTATTTTATCACTGTTATTCTCCTTTATCTAGCCATTGGTAGCATTCCTGCTAGCATTGCGATTACTGTCTTTTTTATTCACCCGATCGCAGTCATGTTATTAGGATGGTGGCAAAATCAAGCAAGACCGACGTTATTTCGCTGGGGAATCATCACGGGGGTAATGATTGGTTTAATTTGGGTAATTCCAGAGTTACAGACTAATTTTTCTTCTCAATTTACCTTGGGTCTTAGTTGTGCTTTTGGGGCGGGAATTGGCTTTGCTTTATATGCGACCACTGCACAATCGGCACTGAGAGCATTTCCCTCTCTTTCCTTCTCCTTAATCACCTTTACTGTCCTTTTTATTTTGTCTAGTATTACGGTTTTATTTTTACCTTTAAATCCTGCTCAAATTGTCTGGTTTCCGTTGCTAATTTGGAGTTTCGGATCAGGCGCAATTACTCTAGGAGGATTAGTCTTTACTAATTTAGGGATTGGCTTAGTGGGTGCGCCAACAGCGACTTTAATTGGGTCAATTGAACCTGCACTGACCGCAATTTTAGCATGGTTAATTTTACAAGAAACCTTAGAGTCAAGACAAATGATTGGGATCGCGATCGTGACCCTTAGTATTGCAGGATTAGGATTAGATAAAATTATACCTCATCAGCCCAAAAAATGTCATAATAAAAAGTAATTCCCCATTCCTTCGCACGTTACAAATTAAAATGAGTTCTCGTTCTTCTCGACGTAAGAGAAAAAAGCGCCACTCTCAAGTTAAGAGTATTTTCCGCCTCCTTCTAGGATTCTGGGTCATTACAGTATTTTTATTTCGTGACCATTTATCCTCATTTTTTCCCGAACAAACGCCCTCCTTTAATTTATCGCAACCAGACACCCTTTTCAATTCTTCTGAGATTATAGGGGGAAAAACTGATTCCCTGAATGCTGATAATTTTCAAAACATTGACGAAAAAGTTTTTCGTTTAAACTATCAAGGAAAATCAATTCAAGAACTTGCCAATCTCCTCTCTTCTTTAGCTGAAACTGAAGCGGAAAAAGCCCGAAGCATTTACACTTGGATCGCTGACGATATCGCTTATGATGTAGAAATGTCTCTCGGTAATCTTTATTTTGCTGATGTCAGAGCGACGACTGTTTTAGAGACTCGTCAAACGATTTGTTCAGGTTATGCAAATTTATACAAAGCCTTAGCCAAAGCAATGGGACTCGATGCTGCTATCATTGAAGGAACGGCAACTGGTGCTAGTTATGTTGTTGGTGAGAGTACAATTAATCATGCTTGGAATGCCGTAAAAATTGAAGGTCAATGGTATTTATTAGATGTTACTTGGGGGGCGGGAATTGTTGAAGACAATCAGTTTCAGAAACGATTTAATCCCTATTATTTTGCCACACCGCCAGAGCAATTAATTTTCGATCATTTCCCAGCAAATGGAGTATGGCAATTGTTAGAAACCCCCTACACTCAAAAAGAATTCCAAGACTTACCAACAGTTTCTCCAGCGTTATTTGAAAAAAATATTGATTTGGTTTCTCACCCCAAAAAAGCGATTACAATAGAAAATTCCACTGAAATTATTTTATCCGTTCCTGAAGAGATAGTGGTTACGACAAAGTTAAAAAAGAACGATCGACCCCTCTCCGACCAGTATAATTTAATCCAACGGCAAGGGGAAAACGTCATCATCCATACGGCTTTTCCAGAAGCTGGAAAGTATGAGTTAGAGATTTTCGCCAATGCTAAACAATCTGAAACCTATCCTCATATTCTCACGTACCAGATAACAGCCAATTATGCTAATGCTCCCTTTCCAGAGACGTTCCTCAATTTTCAAGAAAATGATGGCTATTTATACAGCCCTCTCACTGGGGAATTGACAGCAAACCAAACAGTTCAATTTAAGTTAAAAGTTGAGAATGCTGTCGATGTGCAAGTGATTGATGTGGCCAGGAATCGCTGGACAAAACTCACGCGCTTGGATAATTTATTTATGGGGAATGTTAAAGTAAATAATTCCCTGATCGCGGTGGTCGCTCAGTTTCCTAACGACAGCAGATATTGGACATTATTGCAATACAATTAAGAGCCAGAAACTTCATGAATTTTCAAGAAATTAGTCCCTCTCGATCGTTGCACAGGGGACCCGCCTAAAATTAAGATTTTATCGCCAGCGTGAACTAAATTTCGTTCCAATAAACACGATTCCATTTCATGAATCAATGTCTCTAATCCTTCCTGATTAGGCTGCAATAATAAAGGTTTAACGCCCCAAATTAAATTCAGACGATGATAGACATCTAAACTCGGCGTAAAGGCGACAATCGGGGCTTTTGGGCGTTCATCAGAGGCAATTCGAGCAGTATAACCTGTGGTGGTAAAACAAGCAATACAACGCAAATCAATAATTTTATCAATACACTTGAGAGATTCACTCAGCGCATAAGTTTCCGTTTTTTCCGCAGGAGGGTAATCGATAAATTGCGCTTGGGGTTCAATTTCTTCTGCGATCCGAGACATAATGGTAATCGCTTCTACGGGATATTTCCCCACCGCAGACTCTCCAGAGAGCATCACGGCATCTGTCCCATCTAGAATCGCATTGGCTACATCAGAGGCTTCAGCACGAGTGGGACGAGGGGAATGAATCATACTCTCTAACATTTGTGTAGCCGTAATGACAGGAATACCATGACGATTACAATCTTGAATAATTTTCTTTTGTAAGAGAGGGACTTTTTCTGGGCGCATTTCCACTCCGAGATCGCCTCGTGCGACCATCATCCCGTCACATTCGGCGACTAAATCATCCAAATGTTCGATCGCCTGTGGTTTTTCTATTTTTGCGATTACAGGAATATTTGCCTTTTTAGCTTTCAACAAGTCTTTGAGACAATGGATATCTTCCACACCGCGCACAAAACTTAAACAAACCCAGTCAATTTTTTGTTCAATGCCAAAGGCTAAGTCTTGTTGATCTTTTTCCGTTAATGAGGGAAGGGAAAGGTTAAGATTGGGAAAGTTAACCCCTTTGCGGTTTTTCAAAATTCCCCCAACGATGACGCGACAAGAGACTTCTGTGTTTTCCACCGCTTCCACTTTTAATTCTAGGAGTCCATCGTCTAATAAAACTTGCGCCCCTGGTTTGGCATCTTTTGCTAGGTGAGGATAGTCAATGGGAATATGAGTGGGAGAGACATTGGTTTTAGTGGCGGGAGTTAAGGTAATGATTTCCCCTGGGTTAAGTGTCATTTCTCCGTTGGGGAGTTGACCCACCCGAATTTTTGGACCCTGTAAGTCTTGTAAGAGAGTTATGGGATTGTCTAATTCGTCGGAGACTCTTCTGAGCATTGCGATCGTGGCGGCATGATCTTCATAACTGCCATGAGAAAAGTTTAAACGAGCAACATTCATTCCCGCTGCGATCAGTTGACGAATCACTGCTTCTGATTGACTAGCAGGTCCGATCGTGGCGACAATTTTAGTCCGATGAGCAAAAGGATGGAAAGCCATAATTGATGCAGAAACTCAACCGAGGTACTATATCTTAAATAATCTAAGCATAGTTTAGGCGATCGGTTGGAGTGCAATTCTAAATGAGTTGTGAAGATGTGCTGAGTACACTTCCTACGGGAAAGGTGGGCTTTGCCCACCCGACAGGAAAGATTAACCCAAAAGTTCAGCTGCCCGTTTGACAAAGTTCTCGGCAGTTATCCCGTTAATCGCCATCACCGCACTGGCGCTGGCTGCTGTTTCTCCCCGTTTCCAAGCAAAGGTATCGCGAGGGGAGGTGCTGCGTAACATAATCGGTTCTAACATGGCGCTAGACCCTCCTGTTACTCCAATTAAAGCGTCTCCGCTAAACATCTGGTTAAAGTCAGCATCGCTGAGAAAACCACCATCTGCTTCCGTGCAGGTTTCCCAGGCGGTATCTGTTGGACGATAGAGACGGCGAGGACTGATCACAGAAATCACTCTCGATCCGATGCCTTGCGCTTGTAATTGTTCCGTTGCTTCTAAAACAGGCATTAAGGTCATATCCCCAATCACCGTAAAGACAACGGTTTTATCTCCAGGGGTTTCTTGCAGGATAAATCCTCCTTTCTCTAGCGCTTCCTCAGTTTGTTGGAAGGTACTGCGTACAGGGAGAGCAGATTTAGACGCTGTAATTGTCACCCCTTTGTTTTTCGTGCCTAATGCCCATTCGTAACAGGTTTGAATGCTGTTGGCATCACAAGGGAAGAGGGGGAACACATTGCCATTCCGCATCATCGCAGCAAAGTAGTTTTCGATTTCAGGGCGCTGGTGTGTCCAACCGTTGCGTCCTTGTTCGAGCGCTCCTGCTGTAAAGAGGGTAATGGTGGAAGGGGTGGGACGGCGTAATTCGGCCATTGCTTGGGTGACAGTTTGCCAAATGGGAAGTCCATTGATGGCAAAAGATTCATAAGAACACCACAGCGATCGCGCTCCCATGAGACAAGTTGCAGCCGCTAACCCTGCACAAGCATCCTCGCTGAGGGGTTCATACACTTGTCCTTGGGGTTGTTGGAAATATACAGCATCAGGGGTGGGGTGAATAATTTTCAACGCCTGATTGACATTATTAATCCCAGAAGCAGCATTGCCATCAGCATTGGTAATGATAAAGTTAGGGTCTTGTCCTCCCACATAAGCGATTAAATCTCCCATTGCTGTGGTGGCAACGTGCTTGTCACCACTAACGGTATATTCTTTTTTGGGAAGGGTCTTTATATCAGGAAGGGGTAACTCTTTTTCTGTGACTACTGTTTGAGATGCAGCACCGCCACCCGCACGGATATAGTTGGTGCGAACTAATTCCCATCCTTCTGGTGTGAGCGATCGCTCTTGCAGCGCTTTGACGATATAATCTTTCTCGACAGTATCTCCTGGATAGAGGTTATGAGATTTTGCCCCGCGCTTGTGAACGCCTGTTCCTTTTAACTGTTTGACAATGAGAACGGTTAGTTTCCCATCTAGTGCCGACTGTGCTGCTTTCTCGGTGTTTTCTAAAACTGCCTGGGTGAAAGCGAGACGCTGTTTGAAGGAGAAGAGACTGCTATCAGCGTAATCTCCAGCTTGCTTAGCATCATCATAGTCCTTTGCATCCACAATGATGATTTCTTGGAAGCCATTCCCTGCAAAATATTTAATCATCTCATCATTGCTTTTCGTGGAAACCATGCTGTGATGTTCTTGGGAGTAACCATTCCAAACTAGAATCGGGAGGAAGTTGGTCACATTCGGATAAGCCGTATGGAAATGACCAATACTTGATATGACATAGGGTTCTCCGATACCCCCATCGCCAATGGTCACAGGAAACAGCGTGCTAGGATTGAGTCTCGCTGCTGCCATAGCAAAGTGTTGTCCTTGTCCAAGGGGTCCTGCAGGATTGAGGAGTCCTGGGATTTGTCCCGAAAGGTGTCCGAGCAACCCATCTGTTTCCCGAAAGCGATCGCGCAACTGTTGGACGGTTTCAATCCCCATGTCCTCCAAAGAACGGTCTAAGAAGACATTACTATAAAATCCAGGGGCATGATGTCCCACTTCTGTAATAATGTTCTTATGCCCCAACATCACCAAGGCTGCAATGCCTTCTGCGATACTGGCGAATCCCCCTGGGTGTCCTGAAGCCTTAGACGCGGTAATTTGTAAGGTTAAATAACGTAACGCATCCGCAGCGAGGAGGGTTTGATATACTGCATTTGGGTCACTGGGAGAGCAAATTTTCGTTTCTCCTTCCGCGATCGCAGCCGTTTTTCCATAAGTTTCAAATTCGGGCAGCGTTTCGGCAAAAAATTGAATTCCTTGACAAAATGCTGGAATTGTGCTAGCAACTGTCATTATGATTAAATCCTATTTGATTGGGTCAGCATCCTTCTTCGTATTGATCTTACAGGTTTATGGGCAAGGGCTGAGTCAAAATTCAGATATTGGTTAGATAGATGAATTTCTATTGGTGTCTGATTATTAATCAGAAATGGCAGATAATTCAGAGGACTCGATTTCCAATTCTATTTCAGGAAGATTCTCGATGAAATATTTATTCTCTAGTGTGCTGATTAGTTTTTCAACTTTAACCTTTCCCGCAGCACCTTTGGCTGAGTCTTTAGATCAAGCCATTGCTCAAGAACCCTTAATTGAGATTGTTTCTGGGTTAGAACAAACATGGGAAAGCCAATATCGGGAGCATCTCGATCGCAATTTTTCTACCTCAATTGTAACCCCTGAATTGGTAGAACAGAACTTAAAGCAAGCAAAAATAAAAACTAAAAGTCGTGCTGCATTTATTTGGATGAATGCTTATCCTGATTATTTAAGAATTACCATTAGCACTGAAAACAAGACTCAAGTTTATGATTTACCCATAACAAGAGAACATATTTTAAAAACAGTAGAACAATTAGTCACTACTCTTGAATCCCCTTTTTTGAGTCCAGAAAGCGAATACTTACCACCCGCACAAACTCTCTATGAATGGATGATTGAACCAATTCTTCCTATTTTAGAAAAAACTAACATTGACACCCTAATTTTTTGTTTAGGAAAAGGGTTAAGAGTGCTTCCGTTTTCCGCACTGCATGATGGAGAAAAGTTTCTGATTGAAACCTATGCAGTGAGCCGTTTACCCGCTTTTTCTCTAACCAATATGGAAGCATCTTCTCTACAAAATTCTAATGTTTTAGCAATGGGTGCGTCTGAGTTTGAAGTGTTGATTCCACTGCCATCTGTCCCGATCGAATTAAACACGATCGCAGCAGACTTTTGGCAAGGACAATCTTTTCTTAATCAAGACTTTACTCTCAATAATCTCACCACACAAATCCAAAGAGAGTCTTTTTCAATCCTCCATCTAGCCACTCATGCTAAGATTAAATCGGGTAAACCTAGCAACTCTTATATTCAGTTTTGGGATGAACAATTAAATCTCGATCAGATGCCAAGTTTAGCCCAGAAAGCAGGTTGGTCAAACCTAAAATTATTGGTACTAAGTGCTTGCGATACTGCTGTTATCAATCAAGAAACAGAAACTCTTGATGAAGAAGTAGAAATGAGTTTTGCAGGGTTAGCCTTACAAGCAGGAGTTACGTCAGTAATTGCGAGTTCGTGGGAAGTTAGCGACCAAGGAACATTAGGATTAATGGTACAATTTTATCAAGAATTACAGACCGCTCCTACCAAAACGATCGCGCTACAACGAGCGCAATTAGCTTTATTAAATCAAAGCGTCCGCATTGAAGGGAATACCTTATCCAATCTGCGCGGAAACACACCCCTTTCAGAAACATTAATGTTTAAAGCTCAACAGGACTTTTCTCACCCGTATTATTGGTCAACCTTTACAGTAATTGGGAATCCTTGGTAATTATTATATTGATGAGCTTCAGAAGAGTGAGGAAATGTCAAGAAGGCTTGACAATCCTTTGATTAACTATTAGAACCCACTCAACGGTAAAATCAGCAAGGGAGCAATGACAACTCGATCGCTCTCGATTATCATTAAACTTATACCACAGGAGGAAATTGATTGTGGCTAAAAAAACCATTGCCAGCCTCACCGAAGCCGATGTTAGCGGGAAACGGGTGCTTGTTCGTGCTGACTTTAACGTCCCTCTCAGCAAAGATGGAAACATCACAGACGATACCCGCATTCGCGCTGCGCTGCCAACAGTTCAAGACTTAATCCAGAAAAATGCCAAAGTGATTCTTTGCAGCCACATGGGTCGTCCCAAAGGAGAAGTTGTCGAAAAACTTCGCCTCACCCCTGTTGCCGAACGCTTATCTCAACTTCTCGAACAAGAAGTCGTCAAATGTGATGACTGCATTGGCGAGGCAGTGAAACAAAAAATTGATGGCTTACAAAACGGTCAAGTAGCACTACTGGAAAACCTCCGTTTCCACTCCGAAGAAGAAGCCAATGACCCTGAGTTTAGCCAGCAATTAGCAGCCAACGCTGATCTTTATGTCAATGATGCCTTTGGAACGGCTCACCGCGCTCATGCTTCCACGGAAGGGGTAACCAAATATCTTAGCCCTTGTGTCGGTGGCTACCTGATTGAAAAAGAACTTGATTACTTAAAAAACGCTGTTGAAAACCCCCAACGTCCTTTTGCAGCCATCATCGGTGGTTCTAAAGTCTCCAGCAAGATTGGCGTGATTGAAACTTTAATTGAAAAATGCGATAAACTGCTCATCGGTGGTGGCATGATCTTCACCTTTTTTAAAGCCCGAGGCATCAGTATCGGCAACTCTTTAGTCGAAGATGATAAACTCGATTTAGCCAAATCTTTAGAGGAAAAAGCGAAGGAAAAAGGGGTAGAATTATTATTCCCCACCGATGTTGTCATTGCTGATAACTTTGCTGAAGATGCCAATACGCAGACTGTTACCATCGAAAACATCCCCAAGGGTTGGATGGGTTTAGATATCGGTCCTAAAAGCGTCGAAGCCTTTAAAGAAGCCCTTGCTGAGTGTAAAGGCATCATCTGGAATGGGCCAATGGGTGTGTTTGAAATAGAAGCCTTTGCTAAAGGAACAGAAGCCATCGCTCAGACTTTAGCCGAATTAACCGATAACGGTGCAATCACCATTATTGGTGGTGGTGACTCCGTTGCTGCGGTGGAAAAGGTAGGCGTTGCTAACAAAATGAGCCATATTTCCACAGGAGGGGGAGCAAGTCTAGAACTCCTTGAAGGGAAAGAACTCCCCGGCATTGTTGCGCTCAATGATGTGTAAATGAGCTTATCTTTGGTGGGTATTTTGCTTACCCACCTCTGCTAAAACACACAGTTTCGCTCTCCTGTCAACCCCACTTTACATTTTTTGAATTTTCCTTACAAAAATCCATGAGACTTGTCTGCAAAAACTTGACAAGTTTTTTACGGGTAGCCATGAAAGAATCAGAAGTTTAGGGGGATATTTAAGACGAAAGACAGAAAATTCCCTTGGATTATTGTTTTCCTAAGCATACCTGAAATGGCGCGTTTTCGTCAATCCCCTTCCTGATTTTTGTTTGGTTAAGAAAGATGAAGTGCTGACTTTGATAGAAAAGTCTTATATTAAAGCAATTTTGAATCGGGAAACTCCTATACACCTGTCCAATTTAAATTTAAAAACCCCCTCCCGAAGGAGAGGGTTAAGATTATTTAGCTATTTCTCAAAGAGA
>CAYXDG010000010.1:0-61717 GCA_964463655.1 uncultured Dactylococcopsis sp. | reverse complement strand
AAATACACCTAAAACTCACGATATTGTAGGAGTTGACTTAGGAATTAAAACCTTATTAGCTACTTTATCAACTGGTGAAGTCTTTGAAGGAGCTAAATCTTACCGAAAGTTTGAAGAAAAACTCTCTCGTCTTCAATCCTTAAATCGCCATAAAGAAAAAGGTTCTAAAAACTGGAAGAAAGCCCAAATTAAGATAGCGAGACTACATCGAAAGATTGCCAACATTCGTAAAGACGTACTTCATAAGTTAACCACTTATCTTGCCAAAAACCACAGCAAGGTAGTAATTGAAGATTTGAATATTAAAGGAATGTTAGCTAATCATAAGTTAGCCAAAGGGATAGCTGATATGGGATTCTATGAGTTTCGTCGTCAATTAGAATACAAGTGCCAACTTTATGGTTCTCAATTAGTAGTAATTAACCGTTGGTTTCCTTCTTCTAAAACTTGTTCCAATTGTGGAGTTAAGAAAGAAAAATTGTCTCTATCAGAAAGAACTTTCCACTGTGAGAGTTGTGGTTTTAGCTGTGATAGAGATTTGAATGCAAGTATTAACTTGTTTTTCGCGGGTAGTTCGCTCGTGTAAGTCTGTGGACTAGATAGAGCCGTCTCTTCTAGGAAGAACCCTCGTGGTAGGAAGCAGGAAGTTAACAGAAAGATTGTCCTTTTTAGTCAGTTTTGTATAAGTTTATCAGAACGGAAAGAATGTCAACTCAGCAAATGGAAGGTCTCTATATTGCCTTAGTCAGCGTACATGGTTTGATTCGAGGTCAAAACCTTGAACTAGGACGAGATGCAGACACAGGAGGGCAAACTAAATATGTGGTCGAACTAGCAAGAGCTTTAACTCGCCAGCCTGAAGTGAGCAAAGTCGATTTGTTTACTCGTCTTGTTTCTGCTCCCAAAGTTGATGAAGACTACAGCCAACCGCTTGAAGACATTGGGGAAAGGGCGCGGATCGTTCGCATGGTTGCGGGTGATCCAGAAGATTATATTCCCAAAGAAGGGCTTTGGGATCATCTAGACAGTTTTGTGGATAATATGCTTTCCTTTATTCGGGAAAACGAGCAAGTGCCAAATTTGATTCACACTCACTATGCCGATGCGGGTTATGTGGGGTGTCGCCTTGCAGAATTTCTGGGCATTCCCCTTGTGCATACAGGGCATTCTTTAGGAAGGGTCAAGCGTCGTCGCCTACTGGCAAGTGGGTTGTCTTCTGATGAGATCGATCGCCGTTACAATATGCTCCGTCGCATTGAAGCAGAGGAAATGACCTTAACCTGTGCCGAGCGTGTCATTGCTAGCACTTATCAAGAAATCGAGGAACAATACGAACTCTACGACTGCTATCAGCCTGAACGATTGCGCGTAATTCCCCCAGGCACCGATTTAGAATTATTCTATCCTCCCCAAGGGGAAGAGTGGGAAACTCCCATTGCCAAAGAGATTGCCCGCTTTCTGCGTGAACCCAATAAACCCATGATTCTTGCCATCTCCCGTGCTGATGCCCGTAAAAATATTAGAGCTTTAGTAGAAGCATACGGCGAGTCACCGCGCTTGCAAGAATTAGCCAATCTGGTGATTATTGCAGGGAATCGGGACGATATTAGCAGCATGGAGGAGGGAGCGCAAGAGGTACTCACAGATTTACTTCTCGCGATCGACTACTATGATCTGTATGGTCGGGTCGCCTATCCCAAACACCACCAAGGAGAGGAAGTTCCTGATATCTATCGTCTCGCTTCTCTCTCAGGAGGAGTCTTTGTCAACCCTGCTTTAACTGAACCCTTTGGACTCACTCTCATTGAAGCTGCTGCGAGTAAACTACCCCTTGTCGCCACCGAAGATGGGGGCCCGCAGGATATCATCGGGAATTGTAAAAATGGGATTCTCATCGATCCCCTTGTTCCTGAGACCATCAGCGCTGCTTTGTTGGGTTTGTTGGAAAACCCCCAGGAATGGCAAAAGTTAGCCGAGAATGGCTTAAAAAATGTCCGTGAATACTACTCTTGGGACGCTCATGCTCAATCTTATCTAAAAACCCTTCGTCCCGTTGTCGCCCGTACCGAAGTCGGACAAAGAATTCCCCTTCCGCGACGACCGATGCTGTATCATGAACGAGCGCTGTTTACAGACCTTGATCAGAACTTATTAGGCAATCCTGCCGATCTTCCTCGCTTAATGGAAGTTCTACGGAAAAATCGCAAATCGACCACGTTTGGTATTGCAACAGGACGACGGTTGGATATTGCCCTGAAAGCCCTCAGTGAGCATCGAATTCCTGAACCTGATGTCCTAATCACCAGTAGCGGGACTGCTATCTATTACAATCCAGATTTAACCGAGGATTCATGGTGGAGGCAACACATCGATCACCGTTGGAGTCCTCGGAAAGTCAAACAAGCGCTGGCTGATGTCCCCGGTCTAGAATTACAACCTAAAGCGCGACAAAGCCGATTCAAAATTAGCTATTTTTATCATGGCGAGGTTGCTCCGCCTGTAGAAGACCTCAACAGCTTGCTCTATCAAGAAGACCTTGCTGCTAATGTTACCCTCTCCTTTGGTCAGTATCTGGACATTTTGCCGTTTCGGGCCTCAAAAGGTCAAGCGTTGCGTTATGTTGCTGACCTTTGGGGAATGCCTCTCGATCAGATTTTAGTGGCTGGGGGGTCTGGCGCTGATGAGGATATGATGCGGGGAAATACTTTAGCGGTGGTGGTCGCAAACCGTCACTATGAAGAACTGTCTCATTTAGCTGACACCGATCGCATTTACTATGCTCAACAGGCTTATGCCCTTGGTATTCTAGAGGCGATCGAGCATTTCAATTTCTTTGCGCTTTAAATTACAAGTTGCGGAGTTGCATCTGCGATCGATCTTTCCCCTCTTGGTTTTGGACTTCTCTAAAGAGTTGGTAAGCGCTTTGAAATGCTTGTCTGGCTTCACTGATTTTGTCCTTTCCTTTAAGCGCCAATCCTAAATTATAATAGACTCCAGGATTATCAGGGAGTAATTCTCTCAGACGGCGATAAGTAGTTACTGCTCCCCCATATTCCTCTTGTTTGAGTTGCACTTCTCCTAGAGAGACTAAGGCTTCTGTGGGTTGATTGTCTAGGGTGATCGCTTGTTTATATGCTGATTCTGCTGCTGCGATGTTACCCTGTGCTTGTAAGAGTTTCCCTTTTCGATAATGACCGCCAGGGTGTTGGGGATAGCGTCTCAAAAAGGTTTCGATGGCTTGGAAGGCTAAAGCGAAGTTTCCTTGCTGTTGATAGGCTGTGGTGAGATTAAACCAAGCAGAAGCGTTTTCTGGGGCGATTTGTGTGGCTTTGTTTAAGTAGGTAATGGCGCGGGGATAATTTCCTCGTTGTACCAGTAATGATCCGATCGTTGCGTTAGCTTCAGGATGATTTGGCTCAATTTCTAAAAGTTTATTATACACGACTAAAGCCCCAGCGCGATCGTCCTGACGCAATAATACAGTGCCTAATCCTAAATAAGCGGCTAGCTTATCAGGAGTCAATTCAGTGGCGCGATAGTATGCAGTTGTGGCGCTGCTGTATTCTTCTAGTTTGGCGAGAGTATGCCCTAAAGCGTAGTAAAATTCTCCATTGTTGGGGTCAAGCTCGATCGCCCGCCGATATGCCCAGACCGCAGTATTATAGTTCCCTTGTTGTGCTTCGAGATAACCAATGCCAGAAAAAATCCTCGGGTTTTCTGAGTCTAAACGAGCCGCTTGCTGATAAACTTTGCTTGCTGCTTCATACTCTTTGGCTTCCACCATTGCTCGTCCTTGTCGCAGCAAATCCCGCAACTGGTCTTGGCGGTTTCCTTGCGCGAGGTAAATATTTTGTTTTCCCTCATTTTCAACTAACCCTGAACTTAATGCGGTTGGAGAACTGAAAACGATCGGGAGACTGGTGATGACGATTAAAGCCGTTTGCCAATAATGTTTCCTAATCACGCCCTTGCTTGTTTTGTCCTTTGTTTGTTACATAAAGTTACTTTACCACAGGAATGATCACTGAGCGCGATCAGGTTCAGAGAAGATTTAAAGATTCCCCCAGTGGGGGAAACAGACCCATTTTACGGCTCGATCGGGGCTAAACTTTCAGGAAAGGCTTCTGCACTTAAACACTGATCTAAAGCAGAAATTGGTGCGATCGCCTCGCGGATAGTATTAGTTAACCCCACCACGCATTCTGAATAACGGAGGGGAAGGAGACTGCGACGACAGTTTTCTACAATCAAGCTCAGATTATCAGCGATCAAAAATTGGTTAATATCAACAACACAAGTCGCTAATTCAAGGGGACGGCGATCGCGATAGCAGTTAAACAAGGCTTCCTCTGCGGGGACACCCACCTGTTGAGTCATACTTAACACACATAACGATAAATCTTTGGGTCGCAAAGCATCCGCACAAGCAGCAGCCACCTGATCTGTCGGTAAACCCGCTTGTTCTAGCTCTTCAGCGCACACCTGAAATTCCCCCCCGATCGCAGCTTCCACAGGACGTAAGGAGCTAAGGAGAAAGAATAAACCAGCAGGTAGAGTTACAGCAGCACTGAAGCAGGTTAAGCGATGGGATAAAGTTTGGAATTTCATATCAGTTACCAATAGAATAAAGTGTTTGTAGATCAACTTAAAAATAACCTGAAACTCAACCAGAAACAATCGTTTTCCCAAAAAAAGCCAATGACACAATCTAATCAAACCCAATCCCTGCTTTTTCTTTCCACATCAGTGGGTGCTTTAGGAACAGGTGAAGGGGGGGGTGTCGAATTAACCATTAAAAATCTTGCTCAAGACTTGCTGGAGACGAACCATCAGGTTAACATTCTTGCGCCGACGGGTTCTCATTTAGACAAGATTCCCATTCAACCCATCGCGGGAAACCTCCAAACCCCAGCGCAAGGGGAAGGAAGAGACGCACCGATTCATCTTCCTGCTAACTCTTTTTTAGCCAATATGTGCGAGTATGCCTATCAAGTGCAATCAGACTATGATTTGATTGTTAACTTTGCCTTTGATTGGCTTCCCTTCTACCTTACGCCCTTTTTTGAGACTCCCATTGCCCATTTCATCAGTATGGGGTCTATGAGTGAAGCGTTGGATGAGATGATGGCAAAAATTGCCCTGAGATATCCCAAAACGATCGGGGTTTATACCCGTACACAAGCCGAAACCTTCCCCTTTGCGGAGGCTTGTCGTTGCTTAAGTAGCGGTCTTGATTTATCCTTGTATGAGTTCAGCGCTCAAGGCCATGAGTCTTTGGTTTGGTTGGGTCGCATTACCCCTGAAAAGGGTTTAGAAGACGCAGTGGCTGCGGTAAATGAGTTAGGAATACCCTTGAAGATTTTTGGTTGGTTACAGGATCAGGATTATTGGGAGAAGATTTTAGCTCAATATCCCAATGCAGCGATCGAGTATGGCGGGTTTCTCTCCACAGTGGAGTTACAGCGCGAGATTCGTCAGTGTCAAGGGTTGCTGATGACTCCCCGTTGGGTGGAGGCTTTTGGGAATGTGGCGATCGAGGCTCTTGCTTGCGGTGTGCCAGTCATCTCCTATCGACGCGGTGGTCCTGCAGAGATTATCCGTGATGGGAAAACAGGTTTTTTGGTTGAACCAGACAGTGTTGAAGGGTTAATAGCAGCCATCGATCGTCTTGGGGAGATCGATCGCGCCCAGTGTCGTCAACAAGCAGAAGCAGAATATTCTTTAT
This sequence comes from uncultured Dactylococcopsis sp., assembly GCA_964463655.1. Lineage (GTDB taxonomy): Bacteria > Cyanobacteriota > Cyanobacteriia > Cyanobacteriales > Rubidibacteraceae > Halothece. Next base: position 55,992 of record CAYXDG010000010.1, on the reverse strand, counting down.
CAGCGTTGCGCGATCGCTTTTTAGACTGGTTTGATGAGATTATACAATAAAAAAATCTGGGTGAAAAAAAAGGAAGTTGATATGGATATTATTCCCGCGATCGATATTTTAGAAGGGAAATGTGTACGGCTCTATCAGGGTGATTATAATCAAGTGGAGGTGTTCAACGATCGCGCTGTGGAAATGGCAAAGCATTGGGAGGAACAAGGAGCGACTCGTCTGCATCTAGTAGATTTAGATGGGGCAAAAGCAGGGAAACCGATCAATCAAAAGACCATTGCTGAGATCATTGAAACCGTTTCCATTCCTGTGCAAGTAGGGGGTGGATTGCGCGATCGCTCCAGTATTACTGAATTGCTTGCTCTTGGGGTGAGCAATGTCATTGTTGGCACGATCGCAGTGGAACAACCGCAACTGGTTGCTGATCTCTGTCAAGCCTTTCCAGAACAAATCACCATTGGTATTGATGCTCGTAACGGAAAAGTTGCAACGCGAGGCTGGTTAGAAACTTCGGAAGTGATGGCGAAAGACTTGGCGCAACAAATGGCAAATCAAGGCGCAGCAGCCATTATCTACACAGATATCCATCGCGATGGAACCCTCACAGGACCGAATAAAGAAGCATTGCGAGACATAGCTGAAAACGTTTCTCTTCCTATCATTGCATCAGGAGGAATTAGTTCCATCACCGACTTACTGAGTTTACTTGCTTTGGAATCGATCGGGGTAACAGGAGCAATTTTAGGGCGATCGCTTTATGCCAATAAAATTGATCTCAAAGAAGCCATCCAAGCCGTTGGGAATGGACGGTTACAGGATGTTCCCTTGGGGAATGATTTTTCCACGTTTGCCTAAAGAATTGACATTGTAGAGACGTTACATGGAACGTCTCTAGACAATTGTCTAATTTCCGTTCTGAGGAACTTATACAAATCTAGACAGGTTTTTGAGAAACTTACTATACTTGATGTCCACTTCCTGCTTCTCCTAGTCACGTCGGCGTTATCTAGTCCACAGAGCCGAAACGATGTAACTCACCGCCAAATAGTGACCACTTATTAAGCGATCTGGGTTATCGATTAGTTTAATTTAGCCACCTTCCTGTTGTATCCTAGATTTTGACTAACTTAGTTAAGTAATGTTTAAGTTTTATTTTTCTGTTTATAGCCCCAAGAACAATCAACCAAGAATTTAGTATAATTGCGCCCCTTTCAATGCTGCCGTTTTCTTTGCATTGGCTGCTTCCCCGCAAGTGCGAGGGGTGGGGAATAACTTGGTGGGGTTAGCTAACCCTTTCGGATTAAACGCCGTGCGAACATATTTCATCGTGTCAAGGTCAACCTCACTAAACATATCGCTCATATAGCAATTTTTATCGGCCCCAATCCCATGTTCGCCAGAAATACTTCCCCCAGCTTCCACACAACGTTTTAGGATTTTTCCGCCAATTTCTTCAACGGTTTCTAACGCCCCAGGCACTGATTCATCATATAAAATTAAGGGATGTAAGTTGCCATCTCCGGCATGAAACACATTCGCAATGCGATAGCCGTATTCTTCGCTTAGAGCCTCAATATCCCGTAAAACATCTGCTAACTGGGTGCGAGGAATGACCCCATCTTGGACAAAGTAATCAGGGCTTAAATGCCCTGCTGCAGCAAAGGCAGCTTTACGTCCTTTCCATAATTTAGCTCGTTTTTCGGGGTCTGTGGCGATCGTGGTGTCTCGCGCACCATTTTCCAAACAAAGGCTGGCAATTTGTTTAATATTCTCCGTCACTTCCACTTCTAGACCGTCAATTTCCACTAATAAAATTGCACCAGCATCGCGAGGATAATATCCTGAACCCACGACATCTTCTACGGCGTTAATGGTCAGGTTGTCCATAATTTCCATTCCTGCGGGAATAATCCCACTGCGGATAATTGCTGCGACAGCGTTTCCAGAGGCTTCAATCGTTGCAAAATCTGCTAATAAAACTGCGACTGATTCTGGTGCTTTGAGGATGCGGAGGGTAATTTCGGTGGCGATGCCTAATGTTCCCTCAGACCCCACAAATAAGCCCGTTAGGTCGTATCCAGGCATTTCTGGGATTGTTCCTCCAATATCCAAAATTGAGCCGTCTGGGGTGACAATTTTTAGCCCTAAGACATGATTAGTCGTGACCCCATATTTCAAACAGTGAACCCCGCCAGAATTTTCAGCAACATTGCCCCCGATCGAGCAGATAATTTGACTAGAGGGGTCAGGGGCGTAATAAAAGCCTTTTCCGCTCACCGCTTGTGTGACCCAATTATTAATCACCCCTGGTTGAACGACCACCCGTTGATTTTCCAGATCAGTGGCTAAAATTTGGTTCATACGGGCTGTCACAATCAAAACCCCATTTTCTACAGGTAATGCTCCTCCAGATAACCCTGTTCCCGCGCCTCTGGCCACCCAAGGCAAATTTTCGCGATCGCAGATTTTCACCACTTCTGCCACTTGTTCAGTGCTACGGGGCAGCACCACCACTGCTGGACGTTGGCGATAACTAGCCAAGCCATCACATTCATAAGTGAGAATTTCATCTTTGCGTCGCACCACCCCATCTTTTCCAACAACCTTAGCAAAGGCTTGAATGATGGGTTGCCATTCGTCTTTTGGGGAGGGTTTAAAGAGGCTTTTCAGGAACATATTTTCTGAGGAATAATGATGAGAATCTATTCATTAAAATTGTAACCCGACTCCTCCTTGTAAGGAGAAAGCAGCATTACTTCCTTCTCGATAAGCATCGAGGGCAACGATCGCATTACCAAATAACACCGTGTTACTATTGGGAATCATATAATCAATCCCTGGCTGAATGACCACACTGGTTTTATCTCCCACAGGGGAAGGAGACTCTCCCGTTGCAAAAGCGACACCCGCCCCCAAATAAGCATCTGTCTGCCAATTGAGCGCGAAATCATAAGAAATCGTGGGGACAATCGCCGTTCCTGCCCCAATCAGACTCTGAACTCGCAGTGAGATCGGAGTTTCTAAAAACTTGTAGCGGATTCCAATGACTCCGCCAATTTGTTCACCTTGATTGTTATCATCTTCTGAAGCACCGTAGGTCACACCCACGCCCATATAGCTTCCATAAGCAGCTTGGGCCCAAGCACTGTCTGAAGTTAGCCAAAACGTTGTCGTTACTGTTGCTGTTGTCAGTAAGACTTTTAAGTAATTCATTTTTCTCCTCAACACCCAAAAAATATTAGATTCTATGGTAATTTTAGCGAAGCATTAACAGAATATTTGTAGGAGATTTTCATTCAACTAACTGTTTTTTCTGAATTAGCTCAATTTTGTAGCCGTCTGGGTCTTCAACAAAAGCAATGACCGTTGTGCCATGCTTCATCGGACCTGCTTCACGGGTAACATTTCCGCCAATTGCCTTAATGTCAGCACAGGCTTTGTAGGCATCATCGACTTCTAGAGCGATATGACCATAGCCACTGCCTAGATCATAACTTTGGGTGTCCCAATTATGAGTAAGTTCAATCACTGCTCCCTCTGATTCTGGGCCATAGCCAACAAAGGCTAAGGTGAAGCGTCCACCTGGATAATCTTTCTGACGCAAGAGTTGCATCCCTAGAACTTCGGTGTAAAAAGCAATAGAGCGATCGAGATCGCTTACTCGGAGCATGGTGTGAAGGATACGCATTTGTTCTTCTGTTTCTCTAGACATTTCTAAAGTTCTGCACTATCCATTGTAATTGTGGGGATAACCAAGCATCATATTGAGGATAAACAGGAAGTCTGGGTTGTAGTGTCCAGTTTCCTTGCTTTAAAATTTCTTGTAAAGAATCAGGATGGAGATGGGGATAATCTGGGTTGACTTCATCCAGAACACCAATTCCCCCTAAATCCGTGACACCAGCTTCTAAACAAGTGAGTAAAAATTGCGAATCTGAGATTAAATTAGGAGGAATTTGAATGGCTATTTCTGAGGGTAAAATCTGACGAGCGGTTGCAATGAGTTTCGGAAATTCTTCGAGATTAAATCCATCTTTTGTCCAGCTTTGTTTGCTGCCTAAGCGGTGTGGTTGTAAGATAACTTCTTGAATATGTCCCCAAGTTTGATGTTGCTGCGCGATCGCCCTCAAACTCTGCCACCAATCAGCTTCAGTTTCCCCAATCCCTAATAAAATCCCTGTGGTAAAAGGAATCTTTAATTCTCCCGCAAAAGCTAACTGTTGTAATCTCACTTCTGGCTGTTTACTCGGTGCGTGTTTATGAACGGTTTCTAAAAGTTTTGGGGTGATTTGTTCTAGCATTAACCCCATTGAAACATTGACTTCTTTGAGTTGTTTCATCTCAGAATAAGCAAGTGGCCCGACGTTAGTATGAGGAAGAAAACCTAAGTCTAAAGCTAATTCACAGAGATGATAAATATGATTAAACCAAGCGCTTCGTCTGGAGGAGTTAGGAGGCACTTCTCCTGAGAGAATTAAAATTTCCCAGATTCCTTGGTTTTGGAGAGACAATAAACGTTGTTTTGCTGCTTCTAAACTTAACCAAGTGTCTTGTTTGGGATCGGTGCGAAAATTGCAGTAGGAACAGTGATTAAAACATTCATAAGTGGGAACAATGGTGTAGGCTGGACTATAGGTAATCATCATTGATCATTGATAACTGGTTACTGTTTTGGTTGAGTTTTGCTATGCTCTACTTGGTCGATCGAGCTTTACTCTAAACTAAAAATCAAGATTAGATGAAACGATTAAAACTCTGGGAATACCTAATCAGCATTAGTTTAACTTCCGTTAGCATCACTGCGCCAAGTGTTGCCCTTCCCCCTCCTGAAGATACCCCAGAAGAAGTGCTACGCACCGAAATTATTTTGGAAGCGCGATCGCCGATTGATGGGAAACCCTTAACTCCAGCCGAATATGCACTATTACAAGCAGAATTAGCAGAATCTCCCTATCCTCCCCAATTAAACCCCAGGGTGCAAGAAGTGATTTTTCTCTTACAAATTCGTCAAATGTTGCGAATTCTAACCCCATTTTGACCCATAAGTTGGGGATTTTTTTGGCGATCGCTGCTTTGCTTTAAAATCGATAGCCAACCCCAATCCCAATGATCCAGGGATCAATATCTACATCCGCATCAATATCGACTCCACCGACGGTTGTTTCAACATCTGTGTTAAGAAATATTTTCTTAATATCCAAATTGAGCGACCAATTCCCAGAAAGAGCATAATCGACACCCGCTTGTAACGCGAAGCCAAAACGATTCTCATAATCAATGCTGGTTGCGTCTCCATCTTCTTCATCAAAAAAGATTGTATAGTTAATCCCTGCACCGACATAAGGACTGAGGCGCTGATCTGGTAAAGGATGATACTGCAAGGTTAACGTTGGTGGGAGCAACTGCACCTCTCCTAAGTCAGCATCTCCTAAAGGAGTACCAACCGCTTCGACATCATGGCGATTCGTGGCTAAAATCAATTCTAAAGCAATCTTGTCGGTGATGAAGTAGCTAAAGTCTAACTCAGGAACAAACGCATCATCAATTTCAACATCCCCAGAAATGTCACTGCCACCAACACTTAGGTCTCCATTTTCATCAGGAATGACACCGATTCCTCGTAAGCGAATTAAAATATCTCCAGCTTCCTTGGGCTTAAATTCTTGCGCCATTGCGGGCAAGGTAATCATCAGACTGAAACCGATTGTTGCAACAGTGGTGACTATCAAATCTTTGCCTTGTTTGAGTTGAGTTTGATAAATTTGTTTCATTAATTTAATGTCAAAAGATCAGTTTTAATTTGAATAGGCTTTCTTACTTTACCCTTATTCGTTGTTGAAATCAATGGTAAATAATTCTGATCTCATTTAGTGCAATCCTGGTTCAAACGCCCTTTTAACAGGACTAAGGGAGAATTTAATACTTCTATAGTATTTTTCAATAAAAACCATTAGATAAATAGTATTGAGAGCAAACTATCAAGATAAGGTGCTGATTCTGAAAAAGTGGAACTCAATGGCTTAGTCTATGTGATCGATCGCCTCCCCAGAGGAATTGAAAAGTGTCGTTTTGTGAAGCTAGTCGCTGCTGAAGGTTATGGAGATTCAGGGTTTGAAAAAATTATTCCTGCTAAACGTCGTCGCAACTGTTATCGCATTGACGAGGAAACCATGCTTGTGGAAGTGACAAGGGGACGTAGCGAGATTTATGATATTTTGACCCATTTAACTTTTATGTACAATCGAAGAAATTGCCAGGGAATTAAACCTTCCAGAAAATGAAGACCTCAATGCACAAATTGTGGAGTTTGCACAACAACATGGAATGTCTTATTTGCCCGATCGCGCTGGGACAAATATTCCAGTACAATTGTTTGATCTGGCTTTATTACCCCTTAATCAACTCAGTCCAGAAATCTCACTCGATCGCAAATATTTAGAACAAGAAAAGCCTGTTTTGTTAGTGATGGATTATGCGTTTGATGAGCAAGCCTTTGAAATTTTTGATGAACTGCTAAAACCTTCTAAAAACGAAAAAGAAACCAAAAAATTAAATGTTCATTCAATCTCTATTATGGGATTTTAAAGAATCTTCTTGGAATGCGATCGGGATTATCAGATACAGATGATTACACTTGGCTGCTTTCAAGGCAGAAATCGTAGGGTGGGCAATGCCCACCATCATCAATTAGCTAAGCGTTTAGTTTTTTCCCTAACAGTTGATTGGTTAATTTTGGATCAGCCCGTCCACTGGTTTGCTTCATAATTTGACCGACAAAGAAGCCTTGCAGTTTCTTTTTCCCTCCGCGATATTTTTCTACTTCTGAGGGGTGATCTGCTAAGATTTTATCAATGATTTCTTCTAACTCTTTGGGATCGGAAATTTGGGTTAAGCCTTTGCTTTCTACGAGTGCTTTTGGCGATCCGCCATCAGTTAGTAATTCAGGAAGAATCTCTTTAGCAATTTTCCCACTAATTGTTCCTTGATCGATGAGATTGACTAATTCGGCAAGCCCTTCTGGTTTTAGGGGAAGTTCTGTGATTTTGAGTTTATTCTCATTTAGATAGGCTGCAATGTCTTGAGTGACCCAATTGGCGACTTGTTTAGGATCGGCATCGTTTGCCACGGCGGTTTCAAAATATTCCGCAACGGCGCGATCGTCGGTTAAAACATTGGTATCATAAGCAGAGAGTCCCAGTTCTTCTTGATAGCGATGGCGCTTCTCGGCTGGCAGTTCAGGTAGTTCTGATTGCCATGTTTCTAGTTGTGCTTTGGAAACTTCAATGGGAGGAAGATCAGGTTCAGGGAAATAACGATAGTCGCTTGACCCTTCTTTAGTTCTCATGCTGATGGTGCATTGACTGCCTTCTTCCCAAAGCCGTGTTTCTTGGCTGATGGTTTCTCCATTCTCGATCGCCTTAACTTGCCGTTTAATCTCATAATCAATGGCTTTCTCGATCGCGCTGAAAGAGTTCAGATTTTTAATTTCTACCTTCGTCCCAAACTGATCACTGCCCACAGGACGCACAGAAACATTCACATCGCAGCGCAAAGACCCTTCCTGCATATTACCATCGCTCACGCCCAAATAACGGACGATACGACGCAATTCTTGGGCGTATTCGGCAGCTTCTTTTCCAGTGCGGATGTCTGGTTCAGAGACAATTTCCATTAAAGGGACACCAGCGCGGTTAAAATCTACTAAGGAATGAGTTGATCCTGAAAGTCGATTGCTGCCCACATGAACCAATTTTCCCGCATCTTCTTCCATGTGTAGGCGAGTAATGCCGATTTTTTTGCGGATGGGATCACTGCCTGGTTTTTCAGCGATTTCAATTTCTAGCCAACCCTGTTCCGCGATCGGGAGATCATATTGAGAAATTTGATAATTTTTCGGTAAATCTGCATAAAAATAGTGTTTGCGGTCAAACTTGCTGTAGGGGGCAATTTGACAATTTAGAGCGAGTCCAGTCTTGACAGCAGACTCTAGCACTTTTTGGTTTAAGACGGGCAACACCCCAGGATAGCCAAGACAGATCGGGGAGACATTGGTATTGGGAGGCACACCAAACTCAGTGGAGATGGGACTAAAAATTTTCGTAGCTGTGTTAAGTTGACAATGGGTTTCTAACCCAATCACCGCTTCATATTCAGTTTTAGCAGGTGCAGCAGTTGTCATGAAAACCTCCGTTACGCTCTTGTTCTACTTTTTCTCTATTGTATCGTTGAGTTTTTCAGGCGCGATCGCTTTCTCTAGAAGGAAGCTGCTCGCTTGTTCTATGTACTTACTTAATAGATTTTAGGAGCAATTATGATAAAATCTCTCAATAAAAAAGTCGCTCTTGTCACTGGGGCTACACGAGGAATTGGGAAAGGAATCGCGATTAGCTTAGGGGAAGCAGGGGCAACCGTTTACATGACAGGTCGCACTCTCAGCGCTGAGGGAGAGCAAATGGGCAATCTCAGAGAGACTCAAGCTGCGGTTGAGGCTGTGGGTGGCGTTGGGATTCCTGTGCAAGTTGATCACAGTGACGATCGACAAGTGCAACAGGTATTTGAACAAATTGAGAGGGAACAAAACGGACAGCTTGATCTTTTAGTCAATAATGCCTTTGCAGGAGTGCAGGCGATCGCGTCTGCTTCAGGAAGCCCATTCTGGAAACATGACCCAAGTTTATGGGATAACGTGACTAATGTGGGATTACGCAGTCATTATGTAGCCAGTATTTTTGCCGTCCGAATGATGCAAAAGCGCCAACAGGGGTTAATTTGTACAATTTCCTCTTGGGGGGGAATGTCGCCCATTTTTGGCACTGCTTATGGGGTGGGAAAAGCGGGTTGCGATCGCCTGGCTGCGGAAATGGCAAGGGAGTTAAAAGCCGATGGCATTACTTCTGTAGCGATTTGGCCAGGGATTGTGGGTACGGAACAATTTAGTCAGTTTGCTGACCAGATGCAAGAAGAAGACAACCTGAATCCGCAAGCGAGTGTGTTGCGCGATCGCTTTAACTGGGAAACCCCTCTCCTGACAGGACGAGTGATTGCGAAATTGGCCAGCCTTCCTAATGTACAATCTTTAACAGGAAAAGTGCAGGTGGTTGCAGAAGTCGCTCAACGTTATGGTATCAGCGATCAAGAGGGAAATCAGCCGGCTTCGCTGCGATCGCTGCGATTTATTCTTCCTTCTGCTGTCCCTGCTTTAAGAAACTATTTTGCCCTGATTCCAGATTTTAAAGTGCCTTGGTTTCTTCTGATTTTAGGGATTTTACCTTCTCCAAAAATTTAATGGTTGCTCAAAATACAACCTTGACGAGGGGGTAAACTCAAAACCAGTTGCTCATTGTCCCCTTGCCAGTTAACATTCCCGAACAACAGGCGATCGGGCAGTTGATGGAATGTCTCAAGGGAAATCTTGACTTCTGTTGATTCAACCCCAGCATTAACCGCAATCATTAATTCTGATTCAGACAGCGATCGCCCAAACACATAAACCCATTCTTCTGCATAAACCAGTTGATAATCCCCTGTACGTAAGGCTGGATAACGATGACGTAAGCCAATTAAATCTTGATGCCATTGTAATAATTCTTCGTCCCATTCTTCTTTGGGGGGGAAACTACGCCGAGAATCAGGATCAAGTCCACCGAATAATCCTACTTCATCCCCATAATAAATACAAGGGGCCCCTGGAAAGGTCAACAATAGCATTGTGGCAAGTTTAACACTGGCGCGATCGCCTTGGGCAATGCTTAATAAGCGTGCGGTGTCGTGACTAGCGAGAAGATTTAACTGGGTTTGCTGAATCTCCCAAGGATACATCCTCAACAAGGTTTCAATATTTTGCGCGTATTCTGTTGCATCTTGAGGAGGATAGGGTTTATATTCAGGTTGTTCCACTAAAGCGCGATCGACCCGCAATCCTGCTGTAAAGGCAATGGTTGAGCCAGTAAACACATAATTCATCACCCCATCAAACTGTTTTCCATCTAACCACTGTCTCGAATCTCCCCACACTTCCCCCACAATATACGCGATCGGATTAATTGCTTTCACCCTCTCGCGAAACTCTTCCCAAAATCCTGCAACTGTAATCTCAAAAGGAACATCTAACCGCCAGCCATCAATTCCTTGTTGTAACCAATATTCTCCCACCCGCATAATATATTCTCGCGCATCAGGATTTTCATGGTTAAACTGGGGAAGCGCCCGATTTCCCACCCAACTGGCATAATTGGCGGGAAAATTGCCATCATAAGCACAAACAGGCCAATCGAGAATCTTAAACCAATCCACCCAAGGAGAATAGGGGCCATTTTCCAAAATGTCGTTAAAGTAGAAAAAGCCCCGACTGGCATGATTAAACACCCCATCTAAAATAACTTTCATCTTCCTCTGATGGGCTGCTCTTAAAAGAGCTTGTAGGGCTTCATTTCCCCCTAAAATAGGATCGACGCGATAATAATCGTGGGTGTGATAGCGATGATTGCAAGCAGACTGAAAAATGGGTGTAAAATAAATGGCAGTAATGCCCAAATCTTGCAAATAATCCAGCTTTTCAATCACTCCCCAGAGATTTCCCCCTTTATATCCTTGTAAGGTTGGCGCTGCGTCCCATGCTTCAAATTGTACGGTTTGCCAAACTGGTGAAGTGTTTGGGGGTTGTCCTTTGGCAAAGCGATCGGGGAAAATTTGATAAAACACAGCGTTTTTGACCCAATCTGGGGTTTGAATTGACATAAGCGTTGCGGTTTCTGTCGTCTCTCCACATTGTACTGGTCTCTGCCTCTGCTTTTTTGTTACAAATTATTTAGTATATCTTGACAAATTACGATGACATTATCAGAAACAGTAACAGAAATTAAAACTTGGCACTGGCGTGGTTATCCTATTACTTATCGCCATTGTGGAGAAGCGGGAAGCGCGATCGTCTGTGTGCATGGGTTTGGCGCATCTTCAGGACATTGGCGCAAAAATTTGCCTGTGTGGGGGGAATCATTTCGCTGTTATGCTCTGGATTTAATTGGTTTTGGCGGTTCAGCCAAGCCCAAACCTAAGACTGAAATTGATTATACCTTTGAAACCTGGGGGGAGCAAATTGCTGATTTTTGCCAAGAGGTGGTTGGCACTCCTGTTATTTTAGTGGGAAACTCGATCGGGTGTATTGCTGCGATGCAAGCTGTTGTGATGCGACCTGAGATCGCGATCGCGGTGATAAATATTAATATTTCTTTAAGATTACTTCATGAACGGAAACGACAAACCCTCCCTTGGTATCGTCGCTATGGTGCCCCCATTGCCCAAAAATTATTAAGTTATCCTCCGATGGGTCGTTTCTTTTTTAGTCAACTAGCTAAACCGAAAACTGTGCGAAATGTCTTAAAAGAAGCCTACAAACGCACTGAAGCCGTCACGGATGAATTAGTGGCAATGTTACTCACTCCCGCAAAAGATGAAGGTGCAGCCGATGTTTTTGTTGCGTTTACCAACTATTCTCAAGGACCCCTTCCTGAAGACTTGTTACCTCAATTAAACTGTCCAACATTAATTTTATGGGGCAGTGATGACCCTTGGGAACCGATCGCGCTGGGGGAAGAATTAGCCAAGTATCCCTCTGTGCAAGAGTTTATCTCGCTTCCTGGTTTGGGACATTGCCCCCAAGATGAAGCTCCAGAAGAAGTTAATCCGATCGTGCAAAAATGGATTCAAGAATTGATCATTAATCATTAATCATTCCTTACACAAACCCATGTCTTAGTGAAAAAGTCTTCAAAGAAAGTATGTTAAACTTAACATAATTACATAAAACAGATGGCTGCGAAAGCTAGTTGTTCATGTCATTAGTTAAAATAAAAGGTGGAACGGTTGCTTGTCTCCGTTTATGCCGAAGGAGTGAAGTCTTTAAGGCTGAAACTTCTAAAAAGTTGGAAAAAGGTCTCATAGGAGCCATTTGTTCAATGCAACATATCGAAGAAGCGCTAGAAAGATTAAAAGATTGGGCTCGCAAACTAATTGAGCTTTTACTCGGTCCAGAAATGGAACCAGAGCCAGAGCCAATTCCTATCCCAGTTGAAGAGCATGGTTCTCGTCGCTATCGCTAACGGAATCGTGAGTAAAAGCTCGTGCAGCAACTACAGATTTTAGTGTTACACGGCCCGAACTTAAACTTGCTTGGGATTCGTGAACGCTCAATATATGGTGATTTAAAGTTGGAAGAAGTTGATGCAGCTCTGAAAAATTCCTGTGCAGGGCTGCATAGCTATGTAGAGTGTCAACAGTTGAATTCTGAGGGCGCGATCGTGGAAGCAATTCACGGCGCGTTAGGAAGCAAGGATGGCATTCTCATCAACGCTGGCGCTTATACCCATACTAGCGTAGCTATTCGAGATGCGCTGGCAGGGGTTAATTTGCCAGTGGTGGAGGTGCATTTAAGCAATATTTATCAAAGAGAATCCTTTCGCCATCATTCCTATATCGCTGCGATCGCGATCGGGCAAATTAGCGGTTTTGGTCTAGACAGCTACTTGCTGGGATTAGAAGCGCTGGTTCGTTATTTAAGAAAACAGTAGAACAATGAACCAATTATTAATTGTAAAAGATGCGTCAAACTCTGTTATCGCGGTGGCAAGGAGCTTTATTGGGGAGTTTTCTGGGAGCAATTTTTGGCGCTCATGAGGAAGCGGAACTAAAATCATGGCGCGAAATTCAAGAGGAAGGAATTAAATCTTTAACCGAAACGGGAGAATGGAAACCCAGATTAAAATCCCACAACATTAATCCTGCTGAAATGCTAGTGCAGTGTTTACCTCTGATTTTATTTTTTCATGACCAAGAAGAAGAATTAAAAGAGCGTCTCAGGGCGATCGCACAACTCCCCAAAAAATCAGCAGAAACGATGGAAGCGATCGAGATTTATGCAACAGTCATGAGTTGGATATTAAAAGAACAAATTCGAGGCAAAAATTGGTTTGAAGACCTAAAAATTGATGAATGGTTACAAACCCTACAAACCCAACGAAATAAGGGAAGTTCCCTGGAAGAAACCCAAGCTGAACTATCAGGGGCTTGTCAAGACATTGGGTTGGCTCTATACTGTTTCGGAATAACATCAGAGGATTTGCGGTTGAGTGTGGGAAGAGTGAAAACAATCAAAGGAACGAATCCTTGGGTTTTTCCATTAGTTGGTGCTTTATCAGGCGCTCACAATGGGATGGTGGGTTTTCCTCTTTCTTGGCGTTTGTTATTACATAAACAAAAACGGGAAGAGGAACGTAAGTTAATATTGATGTTAGGCACATGGTCAGGTAGCTACAAATTTGCTAAGATCAACCAGCCTCTCAAAAAAGGTACGCTCACGGGTCGAGTGAAGGGAACAGCGATCGCGTCGCTTGGAGTCATTCAAAGACGCTAAACCCCGCCCTTCCAAACGGAGAAAGGGAATCTGGATTTCAGACCCCCCATTAAATCTCTGATTATGCTTGACAAGGCGATGATTAAAGCTGATGAAACAGTCTCCTAGTATTCCTTATCTGATTCCTAACGACGATCGCGGTCAGCTTTCTTTACTCCAGTGGTTAAGAAAAAGAGTCTCGCATCTGGTTACTTCTACCAGTGGTTGGTTGATTTTCCTCCTAGCGGTTTTAATGTTGACAGGAGTCGTGGGAAATCGCCTTTATAATCAACCGCAATTGGCGATCGGGACTCAATCCCCCGTAACCATTGTCGCCCCCTCAGACTTGACAATTAAAGATGAGTGGAAAACAGTTCAAAAATTAGAATCTGCGCGGTCACGTTTAGTCCCTGTGTTGAAAATCGATCAGGGAAAAAATCAAGCCATTCTTAAGGAATTATCCGCAAAGCTAAAAACCCTGACTGCGCTGAGAAAAAAAGCAGGAGCAGAGTTATTTACCACCACAGACCAATTAACTGAATCAGCACAGGTTTATCTTCGCACTTGTTCCTCTCAAGAATTGGCAAGAATATTAGCTCCCCCCTCTACCTCTTCAAAGATCAATTCCCCACTCAGAAAAGCTCAAGCTGAGCTTAATGAATTATCACAACGTTTAACCCAAGAAGAATTTGGACAATTATTCAATAAAATTGAAATTATTCGTCAGCAATATCAAACAGTGCTTCAAGAAGGAGAAATGGGTGGTCTCAATGCGATCGCCAAGTCAGTTCTTTTAGAATTATCCCCCTCCGCTTGGGAAAGCACCAGACAGGACATTGAACACATTGCCGAACAAATGCTCGCTCAAGGCCTTGCCCCTGGTTTACCTCAATCTAGTCTCAACGCCGCAATTCAACTCCAATTAGAGGGAAAAATGCCTGCTCAGAGGGTTGCTTTAGGGACAGAGATTTTAAGGGTTTTAGAACCGAATTTAGTGGAAGATACAATAGGAACCGAACGTCAGGCGACCGCTATTTCCTCCTCAGTTGCTCCTGTGATGTTGAGTGTGAAAGCAGAAGAAGTCATTGTTGAAGCAGGAGAGGAAATTAATCGGGAACAATTTTTACTGTTAGATGCTTTGGGTTTGAGTCAGAGAGGAGTTAATTGGGACGGCTTATTGATTTGTGGGGGATTGGTATCATTGACGGTTTTTGCCTTTTGGCGAGTGAAAATCACACTCAAGCGCTCACTACGAAGACGGGATCAATTATTGCTGATTTTGATTAGTGTTTCGAGCCCTTTATTACTCATGTTTGGCATTCATTACTCTTGTTTGCCTGCCATGGGACTTCTGGTTAGCAGTTTTTATGGGCCGGTGTTGGCTTTAACGCAGGTGGCTTTGGTGAGTGGGTTAGAAGTTTACACACTTGTGAGCGCACAGGGAACAATTATTCCTTGGGAAGCTCTGATCACAGGCTCTGTCGGGGGTTTCCTAGCAGCAGGAGTGGCCGGACAGCTGCGATCGCGTGAGGAGTTGGCTCTTCTGGGAGGGGTAATCGGGCTGATTCAAGGGGCGGTTTATCTCCTATTGAGTCTCATTTTAAACACCAGTGGGGAAATAGTGTGGTATGCAATGTTACCAAGTGCTGTTCTTTATGGCTTATCAGGGTTAGCTTGGAGTATTGTTGCGTTTGGAGTCTCTCCCTATCTGGAACGATTATTTGACCTAGTAACTCCTATCCGTTTAGCGGAGTTAGCCAATCCCAATCGCCCTTTATTACAACGGTTAGCCATTGAAGCGCCCGGGACTTTTCAACACACCTTGTTTGTCGCTTCTCTGGCCGAGGCAGCAGCTAGAGAATTGGATTGTAATGTAGAATTAGTCCGAGCGGGAACCCTTTATCATGATATTGGCAAAATGCACGATCCATTGGGGTTTATTGAAAACCAAATGGGTGGGAAAAATAAGCATGATGAAATTAATAATTCTTATGAAAGTGCCAAGATTATTAAAAAGCACGTCAGCGAAGGTTTAGTGATGGCTAGACGTTGCGGTTTACCGAAAGCGATTCGCGATTTTATTCCTGAACATCAAGGGACGTTATTAATCTCTTACTTTTATTGTCAAGCGCAACAGCAGGAACAGGGAAAGGTTTCAGAAAGTGATTTTCGTTATGATGGGCCGATTCCTCAATCCAGAGAAACAGGTCTTGTTATGTTAGCAGATGGCTGTGAGGCAGCACTGCGATCGCTCAATGATGTTTCTCCAGAAAAAGCTCTCAGCATGGTCAATAAAATTATCCGCGCTCGTTGGCAAGATGGACAACTGCAAGATGCAAATTTAAGTCGCACCGAATTAAAAAAAATTGCTCAGGTATTTGTCAGAGTTTGGCAACAAAGTAATCATAAACGCATTGCTTACCCAAAAGCTGCTTTGGATGCAAAGTATTCTTGTTCTTTTAAGAAGTGAAGATCGCGATCCAATTAATTGCTAATTGGTAAAATATCATAGTTGCCAAAAACTTTAAGCACTTCTGTATGTTGAGGCAAATCTGCTAAAGCCGCTTTAACATGAGAGTCAATGGCGTTGGCTTCAATTTCAATAAAAAACAAATATTCTCCTAAAGACCGTTTGGTGGGACGAGATTCAATGCGAGTGAGATTGATGTGTCTTTGGGCAAAAACGGAAAGGGGACGGACTAAAGCGCCTGGTTCATTGGTTGGCGTGGTGAAACCTAGTGAGATATACTGACCTTGAACCGTAGTTTCTAACCCAACGACCCAGAAACGAGTGCAGTTGTCTGGATAATCATTCAAAGAAGGGAGGAGAATGGGTAAGTTATAAAGTTGAGAAGCACGGTTTGAGGCGATCGCGCCTGCACTTTCTTTTTCTGATGCTTGGCTTAAATATCGCAGCGCTTCTACTGTCGAAGGGGTGGGAATTAACTGCACATTGGGAAGATAGGCTTCTAGGGCTTTTTGACATTGAGCGAGGGCTTGGGGATGGGAATAAACGGTTTTAATCTCTGCTAAGGATTTTGCTTGAGATAACAGAGCGTGAGTAATAGGAAGCACTAGAACTTTTTGAATTTGTAAACCTTCTAATTCCCAGAGAGTATCGAGGGTAATGGTAACACTGCCTTCTGTGGAATTTTCTACAGGAACAACGGCAAAATTAACCTCTCCTTTGGCAACCGCCTTCAAAGTTTGTGCAATACTGGGGTAGGGACAGAGGAGTGCGGATTGACTTTTGCTCTGTTGCAGCCATTGCATATAGGCTAAGGCTGCCGTTTCTGAGTGAGTTCCCCTTGGGCCAAGATGAGCAATGGAAAGGGTCATATCATTATTATTTTGGGGTCACTGGCTATTGATCATTGAAGCGAGGGTGGTTAACAATTCTTGCTCGTTGTAGGGTTTAGAAAAATAGGCAGTAGCTCCTAACTTCATGGCCAGCTGACGGTGTTTTTCGTTACCGCGAGAAGTGAGCATGGCGATCGGGAGCTTTTTATATTTAGGATGTCCTTTAATCTCTTCTAACACGCCGTAACCATCTAAACGAGGCATTTCGATATCACAAATCGCTGCTTTAATGGGTAAACCGCTAAAGACTTTCTCGATCGCTTCTTGTCCATCTCTGGCTTGTTCCACTTGATAGCCTGCTTTTTCTAGGGCGATCGCGAGATAGCGACGCACATGAATCGAATCATCAATAATTAAGATTGTATCTTCTTCTGTAGTAGAACGATGACGATCAATCAGATCAAAAATGGCTTCCTCAGTAATATTTTCTTCATCAAAGCGATAATCATCAATGTTTTCTGTTGCTAATATTTTTGATCTGTTCTCACCACTTAAGAGTTGCATGGGATCGACTAAGGGAATGGGACGACCATCGCCTAAAACCGTTGAACCCATGATCCCAACAGGAAGGGGAAGCGGGCTATCGACACTGCGGAGAGCGACTTCTTGTTCTCGCCAGAAGCGATCGACCTTAAAGCCTTGTTGGTGATCGCCAGCATCAACAATTAAGACAGTTGGGCGATCGAGCGTTGGCATTCCTTCCATTGCAAAAGGCTTAACAGCACGGTTAAACTGAATCCAGCGTTCGAGACCGACCACAGGAATCTCGCCCTCACTCCAAAGCATCGTCCCAGACTCTTCAATAAATTCATTATGGGGAGCAAAGGCTTGAATAATCTCAGCAGGTAAAGCAAAAACCAAGCCTTGACTTTCCACAATCGCTACCCGTGCGATCGAGACAGAAAGGGGAAAACTGATCCTAAACGTTGTTCCCGCCCCCAACTTTGTATCCACATAAATTTCACCGCGAATCTTTTCTAAGTTAGTACGAACAACATCCATCCCAACACCCCGACCTGATAATTCTGTCACTTGTTCGGCGGTAGAAAAGCCTGGAGTAAAAATAGAATTCAGCAGAGCCTGATCGCTCATTTTCCCTAACTCTTGGTCAGACTTGCCCATTTTCCGTAAACAAGCCTTAATTTTATCGCGATCGATGCCACCGCCATCATCAGAAATGGAAATAATCGTTTTATTCCCCTGATTCACGGCATTGAGGGTGATTGTACCTTGTTCAGGTTTCCCCCGATGCTTGCGAGTTTCTGAGTCTTCAATGCCATGATCAAAAGCATTGCGTAACAAGTGGTTTAAAGGGGCGGTTAGAGCTTCAAAAGCAGCGCGATCGATCAGGGTATTTTCCCCTTGAATCTTAATGGTAACGGGTTTGTCATATTGGAGAGATAAATCGCGGATCATGCGTCGTGTTCCTTTCACTGCTTCGGAAAAAGGGCGAGTTTGCACCCGTGTAATCCCCCGTTGCAGGTCACTGGTGGTGAAGTTTAAGTTTCCCATTGCTTGGGTGACTTCTCGGGAACTGACTTCAATATCGCTTGTCACCTCTTGTAACTGCACGATCGTTTCCATTTGCTCTTGGAATAAGAGATGTAAGTCACTGTAGCGATCCATCTCTAAGGTATCAAACCCTTCGGTTTGAGTGTTCATCAAATTAGAAACTGCAATACTGTTATAGTCGAGTTTGTCGTACCATTTCCGTAATTGTTTATTGGCTGTTTCGAGTTGATCAGTTCGAGATTTACTTAACCTCACAAATTCTTCTAGCTGTCTAATCCGTGAGTTCAGCATTTCCCGTTCGAGAATCAAGCGACTGAATAGGGTATTAATCCGAGCTAATTGTTCCACGGAGACTCGGACTGTGGTATCTTCTGGGATAGGAGTTTTGCTCGATTCTAGTTCGACTTCTAAGGTTTGTTTGTCCTGTCCAATGCTTTCTTGAACAGCCATCGCGAAGAAATCTTCTTCCTGTCCTCCTTCTGGTTTTTCTAGATCGGGGAAATCAAATTCTGCTTGTAGGTCTGCAAATTCGGCGGGGTCAAAGTCATCGAGGTTTGGAATCTCGATTTCATCCCACTTGTTATCTTCTGCTGTAATTTCGCTGCTGTCTAAGGTGTTCGGGAGTTGATTGTAGCGTCCCAATTGGATGAGGGCTTGGGAGCGTTCCCATTGGGCGATCGCGCTTCGAGTCAGAGAATTAACTTCTTCTGGGGGACTTTGGGCTAAATAAGCCTTCACCGACTCACACAAGCCAATAAATTCTTCACATTCAATCATGCGCCCAAAATCGGCTAATTCCTCTGCTGTGCTGTTTAAATGTTCTGCAAGTTCATCAGGGGGAAGAATCTTCAACTGGCTTTTGAGGCGCGCGAGACATTCTTCAACCCCACTCCCAAATAATAAATCAGCGACATTTGTCCCTTCTTCCTTAGACAAGAGGGCTGTTTCATCAGCTTCGGTTAAATCTCCTAATCTTTTGTGTAGGGGGTCAAACGTGGAAGTGATATATTTCTCGAACCATTCTTGCTGAGGTTCATTTCCTTGACGATAGGACGTTCCAATTTCTCGTAAGCAGTCCACCCCTTGCAATAACAAAATTTCGATTTGGGGATCAATGTCTTGTCCCTGAAAACGAGCTTGCAGAATTTTCAGATAATCTTCTAAGGAATGAGCCGTATGAGTCATCACCTTAAATCCCATCATCGCGGCTCCCCCTTTAATGGAGTGAGCAGCGCGGGCCGCAGCGTCGAGTTTTTGGGAATCAATCCCTGTGTCTGCAATTCCTAATAGGGATGATTCTAGCTGATCGCAGTATTCGATCGCTTCTTCTAAGAACTCCAGTCTTGCTTGTAATTCTATGTCCATAACAGTGACCAGTTAGCAGTTAGCAGTGAGGAACAAATAACTAATAAAGAATTCTCAATGATTCTTCATTTTTCTACCTTAAATTGATCAACGGAATTTCTGAGACTTTGGGCGAGTTGAGCCGTTTCTTGAATGGCTTGGGCGGTTGTTTTAGAAGTCTGAGAACGGTTTTGGGATGATTTAGCCACTTGTTCCATGAGTCGGGAGACTACCGCGCTTGTTTCCGCTTGAGAGACGGTGGCTTGGGAAATCGATCGCATGAGACGGTTAATTTCTTCTGATCGTTCCACCACTTCTCCGAGTCGTTGCTTGGTCTGTTCAACGGAGCGGGTACTGGCGACCACTTCACTGGTGCCCTGTTCCATAATTTCGATCGCTTCTTGGGTTTCATTTTGAATCCCTGCGACAATTTGGGTAATATCTTTGGCTGCTGAAGCTGATTGTTCGGCTAGTGCTTCCACTTGTTCAGCAACGGCGGTAAAGCCTTGTCCGAGTTCTCCTGCGCGGTTGGCTTCCACACTCGCATTAATCGCCAGTAAACTGGTTTTCAAGGAGATTTCATCAATCAGAGAAACCACTTGGGAAATCTTTTGCGCTGATTCTCCCATCTGTTTCATTTTTTTCGCTGTTTCACCCACTGTTAAGCGCAATTCTTGAATCCTCTGCACTGTCTGATCCATTGCTTCGTTTCCTTCTTGGGCTGTATTCAGGGCAGTATCAGCGATCGCGGCTGCTTTTTGGGCATTTTGAGCCACCTCCTGAATCGATCGGTTCATGGCTTCGATAGATGCTAAGGTCGTTTGAATTTCTTCTGCTTCTGCGATCGCGCCTTTGGCGACTTCTCGAATCTCTGTTTCATTTTCTCCCAAGGAATCACTGACGCGGGTCGCTGTTTCTTTTACTTGTTGGGCGGTTTCTTGGAGGTTTTCCACCACGGCATTAAACAAGTCAGCGACAATCCCAATATCTCCTTCCATCAACTGCGCTCGCACAGTCAAGTCTCCTTCGGCTGCTTGTTCAATATCGCTCATCAGACGAAAGACCTCTGCTTCTAATTCTTCCCGTGAAGAGCGCTGTTGTTCCATGTTATTTTTCTGATCTTCAAGCAGCCTTTCCACCTGTTCCACTAAGTTGTTAAAACTGTTAGCAAGGATTTTGGTTTCGATCGTCCCTTGGGCTTGGGCTCTTACGGAGAGATCGCCTTCTGCTGCTTTTTCCGCAGAGCTTGAAACATTAATCAGAGGTGAAGACAATTGATTGGCTAAAATAAAGGCAATTCCCGTTGCTACCAGTGCGAGGATTGCTCCCACCAAAGCAAACACACCTATTAATTCATTGCCAGCTGCTTGCAAGGTTTGCTCGCTCACTGAGGAAATCGTAATCCAATCTGATTGAGGAATCGTACCTAGTTGATATTGTCGTCCTTCGTAAGTAAAACTGGCTTGGAAGATCAGGTCTTCTTCCCCTTCATGAGCCTGATCATCATGTTGATCATGATCGTGTTCGCCTAGTGAAAGATTACTGAAGCCGTTAGCTTTGGCGATCGCGCCCAAATTTTCTTCTCGCACCGTAAGCTCTGCTGTTTTGGTGTTTATCATTTCTCTAGCAAAGGCTTGAACGGCTTGTCCCCCTTCAACTGCTGTATCAAGCATTGTCCCTTGTGACCCAACACTCAGCAGCACTTGTTGATTAGAAGTATTGAGAATTTGGATTTTTCCACTGGGTAAAATCCCTGAGTGTTCTAAGGTTTTTTCAACGGTTTCTAAGGAGGTGGCGGGAATTCCCAGTTTCATCAGCCCTAAAAAGGCTTTGCTGTCTGGGTCTGAAATCGACTGCATCAAGGGAATCACTTCTGCTTGGCTTGATTCATCATACTCCAGTTCTCCAATGAATTGACCTTGAGCTTTTCCTTGTTCCCACCAAGGCTCTTCTTTTTGCACGAAATCAGAGGTAATGATGTTATAAGCGACATTCAGACCGTTTTGTTCGGTGAGAATAATTTCACTGAGATTATGAGTACGACTCATTTGTTGGAAATAATTATTTAATGCAGAATTTAAGCGCAGTAGCTTAGTATCCTGAAATTGTTCTTCCAATTGACGAGTCGATCGAGTATTGAGACCGTCATTGAGTGCTTGGTTGCTTCCTTCCCGTACGGCTTGGATAATCAAAGGATTGTTGGCTAAGGTTTCACCAATAGCTTGATAGGTGCTGAGCCATTCCCGCATATCCTCCCCAGCGATCAAGGTTTGTTGTTCTAGGCGAGTTTGATATTCTTCCTCCGCATTGGTTCTAATTATGTTAACCCCGATCGCCCCTGCAATGCCTAGGGGGACTAAGACCGTTGGCAAAATTCCCAAGAGGAGACGACTTTGTAAAGTCCTCTCTTTGACTTTTGTTGGATTTAAATAGAGGGGAGGTTCTTGATGATTGGGGTTGTGTCCGTTGTGAAGATGGACTGATTGAGCGGTGTTTTGGGTTTGATCAGATTTAGTTTCTGGGATATCTTTTAAGTTGGTCATTGTTTTTACCTAATTTTGTGCATTGAATTAATTTAAGAATCTTTGGTTACTTTAAACTTATCCACATCAGCTTTTAAATTTTGGGCGACTTGGGCGGTTTCTTGAATAGCTTGCGCTAGGGTTTTAGAAGTTTGAGAACGGTCTTGGGATGATCGCGCTACCTGTTCCATGAGTTGCGATACTTTGGCGCTCGTTTCTGCTTGGGGGACTGTCGCTTCAGAAATTGATTGCATGAGACGGTTAATTTCTTCGGAGCGTTGTACCACTTCACTGAGACGGGCTTTTGCTTGCTCCACAGAACGGGTACTGGCGACCACTTCACTGCTTTCTTGTTCGATCGTCTCGATCGCCTCCTGAGTTTCATGTTGGATACTGGCGACAATCTGAGCAATATCTTTGGCAGCGGAGGCTGATTGTTCGGCTAGTGCTTCCACTTGTTCAGCAACGGCGGTAAACCCTTGTCCCATTTCCC
Organism: uncultured Dactylococcopsis sp.; assembly: GCA_964463655.1. Taxonomy (GTDB): domain Bacteria; phylum Cyanobacteriota; class Cyanobacteriia; order Cyanobacteriales; family Rubidibacteraceae; genus Halothece. Next base: position 33,374 of record CAYXDG010000010.1, on the reverse strand, counting down.
CAGCGCGGTTGGCTTCCACACTCGCATTCATTGCCAAGAGAGTGGTTTTCAAAGAAATCTGGTCAATGAGAGAAACCACTTGAGAAATCTTCTGGGCTGATTTTCCCATCTGCTGCATTTTTTTAGCGGTTTCAGTCACCGTTGATTGTAACCCTTGAATGGTCTGTACGGTTTGTTCCATGACAAGATTCCCTTCTTGAGCGGTGTTCAGGGCGCTATCGGCGATCGCAGCTGCTTTTTGGGCATTTTGAGCGACTGCTTGAATGGATTGGTTCATCATCCCCACTGATTGAAGAGTGGTTTGAATCTCCGTTGCTTCTGCGATCGCGCTCTGGGTCATTTCTCGAATCTCCGTTTCATTTTCTTCTAGAGAAGCGCTCACGCGACTGGCTGCATCTTTTACCTGTTGGGCGGTTTCTTGGAGGTTTTCTATCACCGCATTAAACAAGTCAGCAATAATCCCAATATCTCCTGCCATCAACTGCGCTCGCACGGTTAAATCTCCTTCAGCAGCGTCTTCAATATCATTGATTAAGCGAAAGATTTCTGCTTCTATGTCCTGCTGTTGCTTTTGCTGCTGTTCCATGCTGGCTGCTTGTTCTTGGATCAGTTCTTTTACCTGTTCTACGAGGCGATTAAAACTGTGAGCCAAGATTTGGGTTTCCTTTGATCCCGTGGGAACTGCTCTCGCTTGTAAGTTACCATTCCCCACTGCTTCGGCGACCTGATTGAGTTCTCGAATCGGTTTTGCGACCCACCTAGCCGCGAGAACTCCCAATCCTCCTGCGATCGCAACGGCAAATATGATTAAGGCGAGAGTTTGATTGCGGCCTGCATTAATATCTCCCATGAATGCTGATTCGGGGATTGTGGTGACAATAAGCCAGTCTAAGCCATATTGATCTCGCCAAGGAATCACTTCTACTAATTGGCGAGCGCCGTTGAGGTCAAAGCTCAGCATTTGAGTTTCATTCATGGCTGATAAATCTTCAACTTCTTGGCGGTTTAGATAGTTGGCGGTTGCTTGAATGAGGGGTTCTTGGATTTCACTAGCTAATAACCGTTCTCCGTCTGCATTCAAAATGGAGCGATCGCTTGAACTTGCCACCAAACGACCATCACGCTCCATAATAAACACTTCTCCCACTTGATCCACTTCGAGGTCACGTAAAAAGTCACTCATGTAGTTGAGGGGAAGCTCTGTTCCAATTACGCCAATTAGTTGACCTTTATTATCTAATATTGGTGAACTAGCTGAAATGGAAACCACATCAAAAATTTGATCGGGAGCAATTTCATACCAAGGTTGCCAACGATAAATTTGACTCCAAACTGGGGTTCGACTTTGAGCAGCATCAGCATACCAAGCATCTTCTCGCGGTTGATATCCTTCTTTTATCCGACGAGACTGGTTATTGCGATCGCCTTGTTCACTGACATTGTAAAAGTAAACATTGCCTTCGGCAGGTGTTGGTAAACTATCAATAGAAAATTCTCCGTTTGGCTTTTTGCCAACGCCAATAAATCTTCCTTCATTTGTGCCGTAGCTAATATAACCTATGTTAAACACCTGCATTTGTTCCCAAAACAGACGGCTAATTCCTTCATAGTCATCGGGGTTAATCACCCCAGATGCAATCGCTTGAACATTAATCTGGTTGAGACGGTGAGGGGTGTTTAAGTAGTTGTCTAATTCTGCTCTTACCTGTTGTGTGGTTTTGGTCTGTAACTGACCTGTTAGCTCACTCACTGCTGTTCTCCCGCTCTGCCAAGAAATCCACCCGATCGCCCCTGCAATGAGAACTAAAGGTACTGGCCACAGGGGAATGGTGAAGATCGCGCTAATTTTTGGGCGGTCCTTGGTTTTTAGAGGTTGGGATGGTGGCTCAACTGCTTGATTAAGCTCAGCAGGTGAATTGGGTGAGGTTTGAGGTTTTTTGGGCGTGGTTTTCATCGTCTTGCTCCAGGCTCATGGTTGATCGGTTTGAGTAAGGAATAGAGGAAGCTCAGGTGGTCATTTTAGCGACCATTGCATTTAAGTCGAGGAGGGGAATTTTTTCTGCACCGATGGGTACACAGCCCTTCAAATAGGGAACGAGTGCTTCTTCTGGTTCTTCTTCTGGGGAGATGACTTCTTCGGTGCTGGTCACAGTGCGAATGATGCGATTAACACTGAGTCCGAGTAAGGAGAAGTCGCTGTTTTTTGACCCCGCTTTCGGAACTTGAACGACAATCACTGAATACTGGCGAGGGATTTTGCCACTGATGTCTAATGTTAAAAAATCGGCTAGGTCGATGATGCAGTACACGCGATCGCGACCACTGCTCCATCCTAAAACATAAGGAGCCATCAAGGGAATTGGGGTGACCGCATTAGCACTAAGTCTAGTCGCCTCCCAAATTTGATCTAAAGTTATGGCTGCGGTGATTTTGGGAGTGATGTCAAACAGGAGGTAGCGATCGCCCGACTTGCGATCGGTCTCAAACAGTTGAGGTAACAGGGCTTGTAATCGCTCGGTTGGGCTTTTTGTGTCCATAGGGGCTAACTATCAATGACTTTTTGCACAGCTTCTATTATTTGCGCTTGATTACAAGGTTTCACTAAATAAGCAGCCACTCCTTGTTTTTGCGCCCATTTTTGATCCACTTGCCGATCTTTTGTGGTGCAAGCAATCACTGGAATTTGTGCGGTTGCTTCATTTTTCTTTAATTTCCGACATAATTCTAAGCCACTCATTTCTGGCATCACCAAATCGGTAACGATCACGTCGGGGGTTTGTTTTTTGAGCTTTTCCAGCGCCTCGATCGCGCTTGAGGCAGTGGTGACAGCATATCCCCCTTTTTCTAAATAGCTTTTGATTAGCTGTAATTCTGAATTAAGATCATCAATGACTAAGACTTGTTTCATGGTTTTCCTCTGGTTTAGGCAACTCATCTAGAATCTTATGCTCAAACGATCAAAGTTACTGAGATCATTCAAGGTGTTTTTCAATTTCCTCTAAAAGACTTTCCTTTGTGAAGGGTTTTGTTAAATAACCCGTTGCTCCTGATGCTTTTGCCCGCACTTTATCAATTACCCCTGTTCGACTGGTTACCATAATAATTGGCACTTCCGAGAGGGCTTTACTATTTCTCAATAAACTACAAAGTTTGTAACCATTAATTTCTGGCATTGAAATATCCATTAAAATCAAATCTGGTTTCACTCTAAATAAAACCGAAGCAGCTTCTATGGGATTATCAATTTTTGTGAGTTCATAGTTTTCCTCTCCCAATAAACGCTGCATTTCGCGCAAAATTGTGGGACTATCATCAACGCAAGCAATTTTTACTCGTTGTATCTTCGTTGTCGGTTCAAAATTGGCGTTTTCCTGAGTATTAACCTCGAACACTTTGGGGATAGTTGGTAGTTGATTGAAGGTTGCTTCTGGCTTTCTCAAATAAATTTCTCCGCTTTTGACATGAGAATATAACATTTGAGCGAGTTTAATTTCATCTTGTTTAATGAGACTTGCGATCTGATGAATACTATAGCCACGCATCAATTGGGAAAGTTTCATCAGTCTTTGGCTAGAAGTATTTTCATTACTTGGAGTCTTAAAAAGATAAGGTCGTTGATAGGGAGAATTAATTTGATCGGCTAGTTTTTGCCAAGACTTTATTCGTTCTAAAAATTCTGTAACTAAGGGAGGAATCGGGAGGGAAGGAGTCATACTAATTGCGGGAGTATCAGGATTAATTTCTTCCCAACTGTGGTGAATTTCTATTAGCCAAAACAACGGCTCGATCGCCTCTTTTGTCAGTTCTTGAGCCAATAGCGACACTTCTTCGCGACTCAAAGACTGCTTTTCCCGCAACCACTTAACGACCACATCCAAAGAAGCTAAGGCTAGTCTTTGCTTATTTTGCTCATTAGCTGTCACATCTTTTAGCGTTTCAAGTGCTTTTTGAAAATTTAAATAGCGTAAATGATAATTGAGATTTTCTAGCGTTTGAACGGACATTAACCCATATTGGATATTTCCTTGCTCTAGAAATATTTTCCAAGAGACTTCTCCAGATGTAACTTCTAAAAAGCCACTACTTTTTCGACTAGAAAAATCTAACAGCAACTGTGCCATGCTATTGTTAAGCTGAGTGTTAGACGGATGCACTGTTTCACTCGGCGATCGCTCTCGCCACGGAAGAGATTGCAACTCAGAAGAGTTGGGATCGATTTGACTCATCATTGACGCTGAAGACTAAGGGCTAATATCAATACTATCGAATTATTTTAATTTATTTATCCGTATAACCTCTAGCATTTTTCGAGTTGATTTTTATTTGACTGTAGCTTTTGATCAACATTTTTAGTGGTTTCAAGAGATTCAGGTTTTTCAGCTTAGGAAACCCAAATTATTCAACTGATGACCTAAGAAGCACAAAAGGATGGCAAAATATGAGCAAAATCTGCAGGATCATCAGCAACCATGAAACTCAACTTTTTAACCGCACTGGTCATAACTTTTGTGATCACAGCTTGTCAACCTGAAACCAGAACTTCCCCTGAAGCGCTAAAATTAGGGAGTTTACTTCCTGTAACGGGGGATGCGGGGGCGATCGGAAAAAATCTCCCCAAAGCAGTCACTTTAGCAGTAGAGACCATTAATGCTTGTGGGGGTGTGAATAATCAACCTGTCCAACTGGTACAAGAAGACAGTCAGACTAATCCTGATGCTGGAATCACCGCTATGTCCAAACTGGTGGCAGTGGAGGAGGTCGCAGGAGTAGTTGGTGCTTGGAGCAGCAGTGTTTCTAGTGCTACTGTTGAGATTGCTGTCAGAAACGAGGTGATGCAAATTTCTTCAGGGAGTACCAGTCCCACTTTCACCGAAAAGGCTAGGGCGGGAGAATACAATGGTTATTGGGCGCGAACTGTTCCCTCTGATACCTATCAAGCTCAAGCCTTGGCTCAATTAGCAGATCAACGAGGCTTCGATCGCGTTTCCACCATAGTTATCGACAATAGTTATGGTCGTGGTTTTGAACGGGAGTTTATCACGGCGTTTGAAGCACTAGGAGGGACAATCGCCAATCAAAATAATCCTGTGCGCTACGATCCTAACCCGAGTAGTTTAGACAGCGAGATTACTGCGTTATTTGTCGAGCAGCCAGAAGCTGTGTTAGGAATCTTTTACCAAGAAACAGGAGCGTTATTCCTACGCTCTGCTTATGAGCAAGGTTTTAGTCAAGGGGTTACACTCCTGTTAACTGATGGTGTATATTCCCAAGAGTTTGTGAATAGTGTTGGAAAAACGGAGCAAAATGAATCAATCCTCAAGGGAGCATTAGGAACAGTGCCAGGAGCTAGTGGTCCTGGGTTAGAGGGGTTGACTCAAAAGTGGGAAGAAGCGATTGGGGAACCCATGACGGCTTTTGTTGCTCACACTTGGGATGCAGCGATTTTGATGATGTTAGCAGCCGAGAAAGCTGATGAAAACACTGGTTCGGCAATTAAAGATCACTTACAAGATGTTGCCAGTACTCCTGGTCAAATCGTGTCTGACCCCTGCCAAGCCATCCAATTAATCCGCAATGGAGAAAAGATTAACTATCAAGGGGCCAGTGGTAATCTTCAGTTCGATCGCTTTGGAGATACAATCAGCAGTTATGATGTCTGGCAAGTGGAAGCTCAAGGAGAGATTAATCTCATTGACCAAGTAACGCCTTAGCCTAGTTAGAAATGTGCAGCCTATCTTTTTTGTGGCGTAATCAGTTCCTGTAAAACCGCTTCTACTGGTCGCGGTTGCCAGTTTAAGTCTCGTCTAGCTTTGCTAGCCTCCACGCGCACGCAGCGATCGTAGATATAGTGAACTCGTTCGCGACTGAGGGGGGGTTGCCATTTCAAGAAGTGTCCAATGGGAGTGAGGACATTACCAAGAATGCGGATCAACCATTGCGGGGCTTCTTTTGGGGTGGGAATGCCTGTTTTTTCGCTCAGGAAGTCGAACATTTCCCCGATCGTGAGTGAACCTGCGGAAATGATATAATGCTCCCCAGATTGGCTAATTTCGGCTGCTGTGAGCATGGCTGTCACCAGATCATCCACATGAACAATCCCTGTGATTCGATCGCGCCCTGGCCAGAATTTTAATTTCCCCCCTCGAAAGGCTTGGATAATTTTGCCAAAGTGAGGATCGTCTCCGCCAAAGATACCAGAAGGGAGAACACTAACCACAGGTAATCCTTGATCGGCCATGTGATCAACGATTTGCTGGGCTTCGTATTTTGTCCAATCATAGGCGGATGAAAAGCCTTTTTGTTCCCGGGTAAAGGTTTCATCCACCACTCGCCCTTGAGTGTCCCCAAAGACCCCGATCGTGCTGCAATAGACAATCTTCTGGACATTTTGAGCTTTTGCCGTTTCCATCACTGCTTGGGTCCCTTCAATATTTACCCGTGCCATTGCGGTGGCATCCACTAGCCCCAACTCCACATAAGCGGCGACATGGAACACCCAATCAACCCCAGACATGGCTTTTTCGAGGATAGCGCGATCGCAAATATCACCCTTGACCAAGGTTACTTGGCAAGCTGTCAGTCGGGATAAATCACTGGTGGGGCGTACCAATCCCACCACTTCATCTCCTCTAGCAGCGAGAGCTTTCACTAAATGAGAGCCAGTAAAGCCATTTGCGCCTGTGACTAATGCTTTCATATTGCTTTCTCATACATTCGATAAGTTTTATAAATGGTTGCGCCCGTTTCTTCAATCAAGCGCCGAGAGGGAAGATTATCAGCATAAACCCAAGAGAGTTCAGCACGCTGGTAAAACTTTCTTTGGCGGAATGCAGCATAAATGAGGGCAAGAGGAACCATTTTCTGACGATATTCAGGGAGACAACAAATCACAATGACTCTTGCTTGTTTAATTTGACGGCGATACCAAAGAAACTTGAGAATCCCGAACCAGTTTAATGTTCCATTCACCCGTTTGAGGGGGATATTATAGTCGGGAAGCGTCATAAAAAAGCCGATCATTTTCCCGTTATCCTCGGCGATGGGGAAGATATCGGGATCGACTAAATCTTGCAGCGATCGCGCTTGTGCCATAAACTCTTCTTGGGTGCGAGGAGTGGCACTCCAGCTGTCCTCAAAAGTACGATTAAAGAGGTCATAGATATCAGCGACCTCTTTGTTGAAGGCTTCTCCCTTGGTTTGCAGAGGACGGAAAGTAATTCCAGAACGACAAGCAATGCGATAAGCTCTTTCAAATTTCTCTCCCAAGCCCTCTTTGAGAGACAAAAGATAAGCATAAGCCGATTTTGCAATCTTTCCCCCATAATTGAGAAAAAATTCTTCATAATAAGGGGGATTATAAGGCATCATCACTTGGGGAGGACTGTCAAAGCCATCCACTAACCACAGACAGTTATTGTGAGTCGATAAATCAATCGGGCCGCGCATCGCTGTCATCCCTTGTTCTCGCAACCAAGTTTCTGCTGCTTTAAATAGTGCCGAAGCTACAGTTGGGTCTTTAATACATTCAAAAAAGCCAAAGAAACCAATGTTTTGCTTTTCTTTAGCAATTAGGCGATCGTTCACCGTCGCCACAATGCGCCCCACCGCTTTTTGGTTAGTATCAACAGCAATAAAGGCTTGTAATCTGCCATACTCCCGAAAAGGATGATCTGGAGAAAGTTGTTTGATTATGTCCGCCTTAATGGGGGGAACCCAGTTTGGTTCGTTGTGATACACTTGCCAAGGAACATTCAGAAATTGTTCTTCCTCGGCAGGGGTGGTCACGGGTTCGATGGTAACAGTTGTGATGAATGTACGCACAGTAATCTTTGAATTTTAGGTGGAGCAAGTGAGGAGAAATCACGAATAATTAGGCACTGATGACGGGTTGATAAATGAGATCGCGAGTTTTTGCCATTGCTGAAACTAGCTGATCCATTTCGTCTTTTGTGTGCAAGGCATTGGCTGTAATTCGCAAGCGAGGTTTCGCGACAAACCAAATGGGGGAAACCCAAATTCCATAGTCAGCGAGGAGGCTGCGTCCAAAGTGTTTGGGGTTGATTTCTGGTGGGAGTAGGACGGGAATGACATTGGTTTCCCCGATCGCCTCAAAGCCCGCTTCCTGTAAGTGCGATCGCAGATATTTTGTATTGTATTGCAGTTTTTTAACGAGATGAGGATTTTGTTGCACTTGCCGAATGCTTTCTAAAGCAGCAGCGGTGGTGGGTGGGGGAAGGGAAATCGTCCCAATCGAGGTGGGAGACACATTTAAAAGGGGGATTAATTCAGGAACAAAAGAACTAATCGCGGCTCCGGCTGAACCAGCAAATTTAGAAAAGGTGGTCATGACTAGGGGATGAAAGCCTTGAGCCATTGCCTCTTGCGGGCGTATTTGATAATGTTCAAAGATACCATGTCCAGTCGCCCCGATCGCCCCACTGGCATGAGCCTCATCTAAGAATAAAACGCTGTCGGGATAATCAGAAAGGACTTCAATCATTTCTGGCAGTGGTGCAATATCACCATCCATCGAGAAGACCGTATCTGTGACCACTAAAATGCGATCGTCTGGACGGGCATAGCGTTTTAATTTCCGAGCCAAATCCTTAGAATCACAATGTCTGTAGGCTTTCACCCGAACTTTGGGGCTATAGCCAAAGACCTTTCCAGACCTGGTGTTGGCGTTGACAACTGCTGAGACAATACAACCATGATTAAGAACATCGGTCATAATCAGAGTTTCTCTGGTATGCTCAAAACCTGGAACAGGGATCGCCAGATGACAAAAAGCATCTGCTAGCGCTTGGGTGGCCATCCAGGCATTGAGAAATAATTGGGTATGAGGGAGTCCTTTAAATGCAGAAATTTCTGCTTCTAACTCCCGATGTAGGTCAATGCGTCCACTAAGTACGGAACAGGAACTATTGGATGTTCCATACTGGTGAATCGCGTTAATGGCTGCATCTTTAACAGCAGGGTTTTGGACTAATCCTAAAACATCATTTGTACAGAAAGTCAGCACTGTTTGTCGAGTGCCATCTTTAGCGTGTTCAATTTCGACAAAGTTACCTTCTTTACGATGGCAGATGTATTCATCGGGAGCAAGCCCACTCTGATACCAGCGCTGGACGTATTCTTTAACAGTTTGCACGAGTTCACTCCTCTCTCCTTGGGTTAAAATGGCGACTACGCTTTTTTGAGTCGATTGTTGGAAGGTTAAGTTAGTATATCCTAGCCAGATTGTAGCAGGGGAATTGACGGCTCTCTGCAATGAACTGCCATTGATCTAATCGCACACTGTCACCCGCGACCAGCTTGCGCCGAACTCCTGTCGAAGGGGAATCCTTCACAAGTTGGTACTGCTATAGAATCCCCATCTCCTTTCTTTTCTGGATTGATTCAGCTAACTCTCCTTAAATCACATAAAAAAGTAATTTAAGTTTATTTAACATGGGTGGCAAGCAAAAGAGATTAGTTTGGGAGCAAAAACAAGAATGATTCGTCATAGAAGATGATGTGACACTTTTGCAGATGACTGACAAAGAAACACTCAAAATTAAACAAAATCTGACAAAGGTCTTTGGCAAAATAAAAAGCAAACAAAGCAACGTTTGATTGTTTAACATCGTAAGGATTAACAATGACGGCAAGAAATCAATCCATTCCTTCTTCTTTTTCTTGGTTAAAAATGGGAGTGTCTCAAACCTCTCCAGTCAAACTTCCTCTCCATCAACTTTCTAATGATCAATTAGTGTTATCTTGCCAACAAGGAATGCAGCCAGACCGCGCAGCTTTTGCCGAATTATTGCGTCGTCATCAATCTCATGTGGAAAAAATCCTCTATCATCTTGCTCCTGATTGGTTTGACCGTGCTGATTTAGTGCAAGAGGTTTGGATTAGAGTTTATCGTAATATTCAAGGACTCAAAGACCCCATGAAATTTCAGAGTTGGCTCAGTCGAATTACCACTAATTTATTTTATGATGAACTCCGCAAACGGAAGCGATTTAAAAATCCAATTTCTTTAGATGCGCCTCGTCAAATGAAAGACGGTGAAATCACTTGGGAAATTCCAACAGATCTTCCGAGTCCCGACCAAGATTTAAGTCGTCAAGAGTTTTATGATCAATTACATCAAGCGATCGCGGATTTACCGGAAGCCTTCCGAACGACCATTATTTTAAGGGAAATTGAAGGTTTTTCCTACGAAGAAATTGCCCAAATGACAGGGGTTTCTTTAGGAACAGTTAAATCCAGAATTGCCAGAGCTAGAGCCAAATTACAGAATGTCTTACAACCTTATTTTGAGTTAGACTAGATAGCAGATAGTGAGTAGCCTCTCAGGTTTTGACTCCCCCAATTTATCATTTTTGAGTGTTTTTAGTTGCCCAGATGACTTGGGGGTCGTTTCCTATCTTAGGGTCACTGATTGATTTAAAATGAGTTGGGAATTAAGCAGTCAAATCATGATGAGGATCGCTCATCAGTCACTTAAAGAATGAGGAACAACATGAATAACAAACAACGCTTTGAGTTGTTAAGTGCTTATCTAGATCGAGAACTATCTGCAGAAGAAACCGAAAAAGTTGAACAATGGTTGAGCTATGACCAAAAAGCACAAAAAACTTATCAAAGTCTCTTGCAACTGCGACACCACTTAAGAAAAACCCCTGTTCCCTCCTCCCAAACTTCCCCTGCTCTGCTCAGTGAAAAGGTAACCACTCAAGCTAGGGTTCGGTGTTTCAGACAGGGATTACTGTGGACAAGCAGCGCGATCGCAGCTACTTTTGTAACAGTGATAACAACTGTCCTCTCTGCTAGTGATGCTCCCTCTCCCAAGTTAGTCAAATCTGAGCAGGTCAATGCTTCCGCCTTACAGATTGCAGTGAATCAACCGATTATGGAGATTCCATTCGTCAAGGAAAAGGAAGCCTTATCCACCTCGCCAAACCCCTGAAGTCAAGAAAACCCCTCCCAATTGTTGCACTTTAGAAAACGCCATCCGATACCCCCAGGCCAGGCCAAGAGATTCACCAGAAGGAGCATAGCAAGTAATCCACTCTCGCTGATATAGATTAGCAGCAGCAGCCAGAGTGGGATCATAATCTTCTAATTCATCAAGATTGGCTAAGATGGTGCTGTCTTCAAAGGTGAGTAAATAACCACTAACCTGAGTATCTCCAGTAGTCATTGCGGGATAACCCACCTTGAGAGCGTAAAGATGACCGTAGGTATAAGCTGGGGTCATCTCCACCACTTTACTAGCGCAGTAGGAATCAAAGTTGGCTTCTCCTGGCTTTAAAGTTCCGTAAACAAATACTCTCAAAGTAGGTTTGTCATTAGTTCGTTTCACACTCGATTAGGAACTTTTCCGATGGTTTCTGCTCCCATAACACAATCGAGCATTCTAACGGTTGCTGCTGCTGCATAATTGCGTTTGGCGGGTTCATTCGGGGCAAAATTAGTGCCTCGTTCATTCAGAGGAGATGCAACCCCACAATAAGCAGACATCTGACTCACTAACTCTGCAGCCCAATGATTGCTAGTATCGCTAAAACTAATCGCGGTTTGGGTGTTGGGCAATTCTCCTGTCATCCCCAATTGGTTACGAGCGTATCTGGCGACTTTATTCTCAACTGCAATTAATTCCGCACGGGTTACGGGTTGGGTGGGGCGAAACGTGCCATTGGGATAGCCACTGACAATATCGTTTTCTTTAGCCCATTGAATTTTGGCAGCACTCCAGCGCCCCGCATCGACATCGGGATAGGGAGAGGTGGTTACTTGTTCGGAGACTGTGACATTCAAGGCGGGAATGGCTTTCAGGGCTTCGATCGCGATCGAAACCAACTGTTCTCGGGTCAATTCGGCTTCTGGACGGAAGGTATTATCTTCTTTAAACCCAGAGACAAATCCCATTTCCACTGCGGTGGCAATTTCCTCCCGATAGATATCATTACGGATATCGGCAAAGGGAACATCAATCACTTCACCCGTCGTTTTTGCCAAATAAATATGACCGAGAGTTCTCTGTTGGTAGGTTCGTTTAGCAAAGTTCCAACCTGGTTCTAAATTAATCTTCAAATAGCCTTCAGCCATGCCATTGGTTCGCCCGACAATAATTTCTTCATTTTGATTATTGCGAGGACTTCCTACCAAAAGTAATTCACCATCTCTTTCAACGACTTGCAACAGATAATCTAAGCCATAGTCTTGTCCATCTACTCGCATGGAATAACCGTTACTATCTGTTGCTCGCCCGCAAATCCCACTAAAGTCAAACTCTATGAGCAACGGATCAACCATTACTGGGTTAGAACCGCTTTCACGCCAACAAGCCCGTTCATCTGATTTCTGTTCAATAATCAGGAGTTGATAATTATTTTCTCCAAAGGGAGCAGCCACTGCTACATAATCTTTCTGGGGAACCTCTTGCGCGCCAAAGGTTTGAGCATTGCTAGGTTGCAGGATGAAAATCGTAGCCAGAGCCGTTGCTGTGGTTAAAGCTGTCAGTTGTTTTAAGCGCATAAGTATCATTGTGGATAGAACCATCAATTATTAAAGCAAATTATCTGCCCACGTGGGTTAACCGTTAGTTATTATCATCATCCCCGAAGAAAATATCAAAGAAGCGAAAGCTCTGAACCACTGAGGTAACGGGCGAGAGAACTTCAGTCACTGTATCACTCACGGCAGCTAAGGTGTTGCGTCCAACGATAATCACATCGCCATTGCGGAGGATGGGGTTACTTTGGGGGTCAATTCCTTGGTCAGGATCGTATTCAATCTGTGTTCGTGTCACTGTTCCATTGGGATTAAGACGAACCAACTCAACTTCACTGCGATCGGCGCGACCGCGTCTAAAGTCTCCTGCTGCTAAAATTGCCTGATTGAGAGGGGTATTAGAGGGCAATTGTAAAGTTCCTCTGCGGTTGGTTTCTCCTAGGACACTGACCCGAATCGTTTCGGGAGAAAAGCTAGCTGTTGCCAGCGCTTCTGCTTCGGTGGGATTAATTTCTGTGGCGCGAGGAACGACGATTGTATCTCCTGCTTGAAGTACCACATCTTGACTCACATCTCCTTCTCTCAATAAGTCCCATAAGTTGGCATTGAGCACTTCTTGCTGTCCAGCGCGAGTGTTGCGCTCGACTCTAATCTCACGAATATCGGAAAAATTGGTAATGCCTCCTGCTGCTAGAATCGCTTGAGTGACTGTTGGCGGGGTTGTTCCACCCCCTCCCACTTGATGGGGACCGGGGCGACCCACTTCTCCCACGACGGCTACTTCGATCGATTGAACAGCAGAAGCAATGACGCTTTGACCCAAGAGCCGAGTTTCTTCTGAATTATTAGCTGTAACCGTTGGGATGAAAATGCGATCGCCGTCTCGCAGGGTCACGTCTTGGACAATTTCTCCTTCTTCCACTAATTCCCAAAGATTAACTTTGAGAAGAAAAGGCTGTCCTTGGATCACTCTCCGCAGTTGGATTTGTCGGACATTTGCTGATCGGGTAATGCCGCCAGCTTGTTGAATCGCCGATGTAATCGGGGGAAACTGCCCATCTGAAGCACCCAAACTGTATGATCCTGGGCGATTGACTTCTCCGGCGATCGCGATCCGAACTGGTCGAGGTTGGGCTAAAGTTAGCCCTACGATCGGGCGCTGTAAAATTTCTGTGTAACGATTGGTAACTACCTCCCGCGCTTCAGGAATCGTTAACCCTTCCACGTCTATGCTTCCCACAATCGGTAAGTTCAGCATTCCCTCTACTGAAACCCGATACTGACCGCTGTATTCTGGAACATTAAAAATACTAATGCTAATCCCATCCCCAGGCCCTAGGAGATAGGGAGTTTCTTCATAATTAACGGTCGCTCCTGAGCCTGTTCTTGGGGCTGTTATCCCTTCCTGTGGAGGTTCTTGCAAGATTTCTGGAATCTGAGCTTGCCCTGGTCGAGCCCCCAATAATAATCCTAAATTTGCCATCGGCACTCCTAGCGCCAAAAGGAACACCATCGATTTGAGCATGACAGTTTTCAGAAGTCTGGGTCTCTTGACTTGATTCTTTCCAGTTACCAACTGTACTCTGATTCCTTGGTTGTGATCTTTTTGCTTCATCATCAATTCCTCACACCACTTTCTCTTATTCTTCTGAAGAAGACTTGCTTGTTCCATTACCAGAAGCGAGAGTGCTTTGAGAAGCAGCAGCCCGACTGTATCTGTAGTAGTAGTTGTCGTAGTAGTAGTAAGAGTATTCTCCCATACTTGCTGATTTGCGTCCGTTCGCCACGACTCCCAAGACCGTTGTTTTGGACAGACGTAAGGTTTCCATAACATCCTTAAATAGGTTGCGATCGACCACCCCTAAACCTGCGACCATAATTAAACCGCTAAGATTTTGAGAGGTTAGCATTTTGGCATCAGCTAGACCACCGAGGGGAGGACTGTCATAAATGACTAAATCAAATTGACTTTGCCATTGTTCCATCAGTTGTTTCATTTTTTCAGAGGAAAGAAGGCGATTCGGATCGGGAGGGGTTGGCCCTGAAGTCAAAATATTGAGGTTACTGTTCCCTGGTAACCGTTGGATCGCTTCTTCTAGGGTGAGACCTGTGGAAATAACATTTGACAATCCGTATTGGTTGGGCAGTTCTAGGGCTTGGTGAACTTGAGGGCGACGCATATCTGCATCAACTAATAAAACTCTTTTCCCAATGGAAGCTGCCACATAAGCTAAATTCAGTGAGACGGTTGATTTTCCTTCCCCTGGAACGGAAGAACTCACCACTAAAGATTTCATCGGCAGATCATCAGGGTTCATGAAGGAAAGATTAGCATGAAGGGTGCGGAACGCTTCTTTGAAAGCGAAGGATAGATCATCCACCACTGACTCTTTCTTACTGGTGTGATTACCGTTGCTCTCACTAATTTCATGATTAACTTCTTCCCCTTGCTCTATGGGAACGACTGCTTTGTAACCTCTTCCTTCTGCTTCTTCCAACGTTCTCGAAAAAGGAATCACGCCTAATAAAGGAACGCGACTTGCTTCCTTCACATCATTTGGGCTATGGAATTTATTATCAACTTTTTCCGCTAGATAGGCGACACCAGCACCCGCCAACATCCCTGCAAACAGTCCTATAATTAAGCCTCTGGTGTTAGTTCCCGATAGGGGCTGACTTGGCTGGTAAGGCGGTTCAAGAATTTGCCAAGGTAAGGCACTTTGGATGGCTTCAATCTTTAACTGCTCTCTACGATTAATAAATCGCCTTAAGTTTTCTTGAGCTACATTTAAGCGTTGGTTGATCGCTTCGTAGGTTCTTGCTAACTCACTTAAGTCTTCTAAATCATTCCGAAGTTTTTCCTCGGCTTCTTCCAAAGCTCCTTGGCGCACTTTCAAGACTTCAATTTGGTTAGTTGCCCCAATTAAGTCTTGAGTTAAACCCAGACGGAGGGGGTTGGGGGAGTTAATTTGAGAACGCAGTTCTTGACTAACCCCTTGCTCCCCTAAGACCGCTATCGATTCTTCTTCGAGCAGTTGTAAAATACTGTCTCTTTGCTGCTGAAGCACTTCTATGTTTGGACTATTTTCTTTAAAGCGTCCTAATTCGATCGCGATTTCGGTTTCGAGGTCTTTCAATCGGTTCAAAAGCTGTTGATAACGGGGAGCCTCACTTAAAGCGACCGTTGTGATTGCCTCATCTAGACTTAAACCCAGTTGCTGCAACAGATTTTCTCGCAAGGACAAGTTTTCTTGAATTGAAATATCTGTTTCTATTTGACGTTGTTCTAAATTGCTAATATTTGATGACAGTTGATTCCCTTTTGTGATCGGGTCGAGGACATTATTGTTTTGGCGAAAGGCTTGAACTTCATCTTGAATAGACTCTACCCTTTCTCTTAAACTAGGGAGTTCTTCCTCAATTACCTCTAAAACCCTTGTTTCTCCTGCTTGTTGTTGTTCTTCGGAGTAGTCAATGTATTCTTCCGATACAGTTCTGGTAACTGCACCTGCTATTTCTGCGTTTTCTGATTCATAGGTCACCACGATGATCTTTGTCTCTCCCAAACGCCTCACTTCTAAACCTGTCAACAATTCCCCATAACCTAATTCTGGGTAATCTTCTCTTAATTTTTGATAGATGGGGCGCATCACTTGCGAACTTTTTAAAACTTGAATTTGGGTTGCGTAGTCTAATCTTAATCTTGCTGCGCGAGTTTGACCGAGTCGTCCTAATTCTTGTTCAAAGTCTTGGTCTCCTGCAATGGGTTCTACTAATAATTGGAAACCACTGCGATAACGAGGAGGTTGGTTTAAGGTTCTTGTCCAGATGACTCCTGTTACGGCAATCATCGCAATTAAAATTAACCAAGCGCGACGGCTAGCAACCGCTAGGACGGCTCGATAATTGAATGAGTCGTCTTCTTTCGGGGGAGGTAACTCCATTGCGGAATTATTGATTGAAGAAGGTAGGTTAGCTTGGGGATAAGAGTAAGCAGAAGATGTCATGATTCCACCGTTAATGTAATGATTTCAGTTGGCTTGAGAAATATATGCAGATTACTTTTTTAGAGAGAGCAGCCAGAGATGATTTCTAGAAGTTATAGTTATGTTGATTTTACCTCAAGGGGTTTCTTTTGTGGGTTGTGTTTGCTTTGAATCTAAAAAAAATTTATCCTAACAAAACCTTTGCATATTGTTGAGCAATCACTTCTGGTGTATAGTGCTTAAGCAAATAGTTACGACCTCTTTTTCCCATTGCTGCTGCTTTTTCAGGATAGGTTGCTAGCAAGCGAATATATTCAGCTAAGCCTTTGCTGTCTCCCTGAACGAAGCTCTGACCGCAATCAGCTTCTTGAAGAAGATGACAAAGATATGAGTTTTGCTCACAGATCGCTGCTACTGGTTTACCTGCGGCTAGTGTACCATATAGTTTACTCGGAGCAACTAACCCTTCCATTCCTATCCCAATGCTAACTAAAGATAGATCGCAAGCGGTTAAGGAGTTGGGTAAATCTTTTTTGGGTTGAAAAGGTAAAAACAGGCAGTTGCTTACTTTCCATTTTCGAATTTCATGGCGACAATCTTCATATTTAACCCCACCACCAATAAAGACAAATTTAATCTTTTGATCATTTTTTAACTCCCAAACCGCGCCTACTATTGTTTCATGGTCATGACAGCGTCCTAGGTTGCCTGAATAGAGGACTGTAAAGGTTTCCACTAAGTTATGTTTAATGGCGAAGGGATTTTCTGCTTTAGGTTTTGGGGCAATATAGCTTGGGTCAGACCAGCTATGAATGACGCTAATTTTATCAGCAATCTCTGGGGATTTGGTAAGGATACGTTTCTTCATGCTTGAACTGAGGACAATAATTCCTTGTGCTTGTTGCCAAATTTGGCGATTCAACCAATTCCAGAATTGAGCTAACCAATGGTTTTCGGAGATAACATTTAAACCAATTGCTACATCAGGATATAAGTCATAGAGCAAGCAGACATAAGGAAGTTTAAAGAGTCTTTGGGCAACATAACCGACGATCAGAAGATAGGGGGGTTCGGTTGTAATTAAAATTACTTCTCCTCTGTAGCGAGGTTGGCAGAGTCTAACTACGATGCGTAAGCAGAATAATAAGCCGTTGATAATGCGTCCTCGAAGCAATTGCGGCCAAAAGCGAGACGTGCGCGATCGCAGCACATGGATGTTATCTTTGCTCTCTTCACGAGGAGCTAATTTTTGTTTTTTCCCACCATAAGCTGGCTGTCCTGTCAGAATTTGAATTTCTATTTCTTGGCGACTTAACTGAGAAGCTAATTCTTCAATTAATTGTCCAGTTGCCGCATAATCAGGGGGATAATATTGAGTAATGATAGAAATCTTTCTCATTAGATCTGAGATTAATTAGTTATTAGTTTGTTATCTTACTTTAATGTTTTTGACTCTCATCAGGTTTCTCCCAGTTGAGGAGGTGAGATCGGGCTTTGAATCCTGGATGAAACCGTTCAAAAGTCAATCCCGTGAGAATCCAAATCGTACTGCGGACGCTATCTCGAATCCGAGGAGTCATTGATTCTGGGAGAGCTTGAGTGGGGATACTCCAAGGAGTCATGGCAATGTTGTGACTGCCAAAAACCAAAAATCCGATCGCATGGGCGCGGGGGAGGTGAAAATCGGAAGTAGCCAGATAAACGTGCTGAATGTTATGTTTTTTGAGTTCATCAACTAAGCAAGTGAAATTGGTAACGGTGTCGATGGCGCAATAGTCCAATTCAAAGCGATCGGGAGAAATGCCGATTTCCCGAAAGTAGTGGTAAGTCCAGTCTGGATCGCTGCCAGAGGAGACCCAAATCGGAAGCTCAGGATGAGCCAGAGCTAATTGAGCAGCCCCTCTTTCTCGGTGTTTTCCCGAGCCTGGAACAAAGATGGCTTGGGGTTGTGGGGACTGAGAGTGCGCGATCGCGATTTGCAGGGGAATGACTACGATGCGAAGCACCAGCATGGCGATGACGCTGATGAGCAACCATTGTCCCCAATTTCTTGAGTTCAGTTTTTCAAGCATGGTTAGATGTTTTTGTGGTTAAAAATGAGGGATTGGTAAGCTAGGGCGAGTTGCTGGGCGATCGCGCTCCAAGAGTACCGTTTTTGTGCTAAGTTTCGCGCATTTTCTCCCAATTGCTGCCGTAATTCACGATGATTTAAGAGTTGAGCGATCGCCTCAAGCCAAGGCTCACAAGCGCCCTCAATAATCATTCCCCCCTTGGCTTGTTGAATTTCTGGGGCAATTTGGACATCTGGAGTAATCAGAACTGGCAACTGAGCAGCCATTGCTTCAGCAACAGCAATCCCAAAGTTTTCGGAATAGGAGGGTAAAGCAAAGATATCTGAGCCTTGTAGTGCTAAATCCTTAGCGTATCCTGTAATAAACCCGCTAAAGGTGACGTGGTTTTCTAAATGCAGACGAGTGATTTGTTCTTGTAACATTTTGAGGTAGCGATCTTCTCCCGACCCTGCTAGAAGCAAGTGAACCGACTGACCTTGTTTAATCAGGGAAGCTAGGACATCAATTAGTAACTCTGGTCGTTTTTTGTAGTGAAGTCGAGAGAGAAATAAAATGATCGGGGTGTCTTGGGGAATGTTGTATTGCTGGCGCAGTTTCTGATCTGCTTCTGGGATGGGGTCAGGGATAGCTACGCCAAGGGGCAGAACAATTTTGGGCGATCGCACTCCAAAGCGCTCTACGTCTTCAGCTTCTCCTTGGGAGGTGCAGTGAATAGCTGCTGCTTGATTGAGGGTTTGGCGTTCAAATAAAGTGCTGTAAACCTGTTTTTTCAAGCGTCCTTGTGTTAAAGCCCAAGGGGTGAGTTGTCCCATTGTGCGGACAGTATAGGGGACATTTTGCGATCGGGCAATTCGCGCAGCAACCGTAGGAACGTAGCAGAAGAGATAATGATGGTCAAGGATATCATAATTTTTGACATGAGCCATGAGCCATCGGGTGAGAGAGAGGGAGGGGATAAAGGCTTTCATCCGAGCCAGGCGCGGGAAAAACCAAACAGGTGCGCCTTCGTACTCAGTGCGTTGATGAAGTGGGACATCAAGCAAGCCATCATCATCATCATTGGTCGTGACAATTTCCGTGTCAATATCTAAGGCTTGCAGCGATCGAGTTAAGTTAAGAACGACTTGGGTCGGACCGCCTAATTTGGGGCTAATTGAGGGAATCACGTGCAATACTCGCATGAGTTTTCCAGAATAATTATTTTTTTGCCCCAATCAAAGAAGGGACAATTTTAGCAAAAAAGATCAAAGCAATAATCGGCAAAATCATCGTGGTGAAAAAGGCTAAACTCCGCATCGTGACTGCTGCCACAAAAAAACCCACTGCTCCCACAGCAACTGCATAACCTGAAGACTGTTGGGCAATAATGCGAGTCCACCAATTACTTAGAGTGCCGATCAGTAAAGAGACCAAAATCACAGAAATCAAGCCAGCGATCATATAGGCTTCTCCCACATAAGTGATAGCAATTGTCAATCCCTCTGCCCCAACAACTGTTTCAATGGGAGTTTCTAACCCTTCAGGTTTGTCAGCCCAAAAAAACCGAGGAATGGGTTTCGTAGCAAACACATAAATCAAGTTCCATCCTAAAAAGTCATAAATGCTTGGCATCGCATCAATAATCTTCCCAAGAGACAGTAAATTATAGTCCACAGCAATACTTTCATCCGCTTGAACCGATTCATACAATCCAAATTCAATGTAGGTTCTCAAGCCAATTGTCCTAAAGCCAAGCATATGACGAGTAGCAAAGATTAAGGCGTAAGCAGCCATTGCCAAAGGAACTAAAATTTTCCAGAGTTTAACCTCTTTTAAGGTGAGAAAATATCCAGCTAAGAAACTGGCTAAGTAAGCGCCAAAAACACTGCGAGTTCCCCCTGTGAATCCCTCATAAAGGGTAAAAAATAAGACTAGAAGAACGAAAAGAATTTGCCAATTTTTAAAATTTTGACGACGATTGATGAGAATCCCTGCAATGGGAGGAATGACATAGCGGAAAAGGGATAACTCAGAGAAAAGACTGGTGATACCCCCTTGCGCTCCCCGAGACCAAGGTTGAGTAAAACGGGCTCCAAGCATCTTATCCATTGCTTCTAGGATATTAAAGTTAACTGTCCAGAGCAGATAGAAGTAGCCCAAAAAAGAAGCGACTACAAACAATCGGAATAGAGATTGGTCAGGGATATTACTAAAGTTTAACCATTTTTTGGGAATTGGTTTGAAGAGGCTAAAGTGGCGACCAATGGCGAGGCAAATAAAGGCAATTAAAACCATATTGATTGCCTGAACTGTTGCACTGGAGGTGGCACTTTGGTCAAAAAATTCGTCTTGGGGGAATAAAAACTCAATGAGAGTAAAAAAGTACAATGACGAGAGGCAAACTAAATCGGTGCGGAATAAGTTTCCCCAACCACGAGTGCTGTCAAGTCCAACACTAATGATCAATCCCAGCCCCACTGGGATGGCTGCTGCTTGAGCGATTTCAGTTGGCAATCCATTGGGGTCAATGGTAATAAAGGCATAGGAAGCCCCGATCATTATGCTCACTGTTGCGAGGGGGGTGGGTCGGGGGATAAATTTGCGTGGTTGCGCCCAGGAGGGGAGATAGTAGATGTGAGTTTGGGTCATAGATGGTTCAAGTTTGACACCTTTTTAGGGAGTGCTGGTAATAGAATTAGCGAGAGCAAAGGCGAGCATATAAGGATTCATATTGATCGACCATTGCTTTTAGAGAAAATTTAGTTTGTACCAATTGATAACCTTTTTGCCCTGTGATAGACCGTTGCTCAGATTTAGTTAAAATAGCCAGAGGAGTGTAATCTGCTTCTGTTTCGCCAACGATCGCGCAGACTCCTTCGGGAAAGCTCAATTCTTGAGCCAGAGCAGGGGTAATCACGCAGGGAAGCGACCAAGCCATTGCTTCTAATAAGGCAAAGGGTAAGCCTTCAAATTGTGCAGGATGAAAGAAGACATCGGCAGCAGCGAGATAGGGAGTGACATCCGTTTGCCAGCCTAATCTTTGAATCGAATCTGAGCTATTATGTTCCCCAATCCATTGTTCCCAATCTGGGGCTGAGCGTCCATCTCCTACCCACAAAAACTGTGCCGAGGGAATCATTTTTTGGAGATAGTTTGCCCATTCTAGAAAGAGTAGCGGTCGTTTTTGGGCTTCTAAGCGTCCTATGGCAATGATGAGCAATTGGTCTGGTTTTAAGTTTAACTCACGACGGGCTTTTTCCCGTTTGGCGAGGCGTTCGGTTTCACTGGGGATGATCACGCCATTTTCGATAATTTCGATCGCGGGTGATTTTTCTCCCATCAACTGCTGTAAGTTTTTCCCTCTGGTTTGGGAAATCGCAATCAGAGAGCCTTGAAACTCTCTCAGAGATCGTTTTGCAATCCAGTCCCGTCCTTGTCCTAAAAACGCGCCTAAACTGGCTTGGGTTTGGGTAATGTGAAGGGTGGCAACTTTGGGGTAGGGTAGGCTTTGGGCAAGATTGAGCAGGTCGAGACCATCTTCGAGGTTTTGTTTATTAAGATGAATCAGGGTGGGTTGAAACTGTTCCCACTGTTGGCGGGATTCGCTGAGATCAGTGGGGAAGAGATGGGACAATGAACGGAATTTGCGATCGTAGGTGTTTTTGTAGCGCGATCGCAGCACTTCTCCAAATTCAGCAAAGGTTTGAGCCAGTTCATCCATGCGGGGATGGTCAGCACACCATAAACCCACTGTATGACCCCGTTTTGCCAGTTCTCGACCCAGATAAATCAAATAGAGTTCTCCCCCCCCACGAGAGCCAGAACTGGTGCTAACAAAGAGAATTTTCAAGGCTTATTTCCTCCCCGCGATGACGGTTTCTATTGCCTCCACCCACTTTCGCGCTCCCGCTTCAGGATACCAGTCTGTTGCTTTTTCTTGAGAGGCTGCACTGGCTGCCGCGATCGCGTCTGAATTTTCTAAAAAGTAAGCTAGACAATCGGTTAACGCATCGACATCCCCCGCAGGGAAGATTAACCCATTTTCTTGGGGAGAAACCAAATCTTTTGCTGCGCCCACCGCATCGGAACAAATAATGGGTAATCCTGCACCCACTGCTTGATTGACTACGACCCCCCAGCCATCGTAACGACTGGGCAAAACAAATAAATCGCCCTGATGATAGAAGTGAGGCAAGTTTTCTGGCGCTTGAAACCCTGCATATTCAATTTTTGCACGGGTGCTGTCGGGCAATTGTTGTAGCATTTGAGGAAGATCAGCTTCTCGACCCACTAAGAGGAGGTTTGCATTTAAACCTTTCTTGAGGACGCGATCGAAAGCTGCTAAAAGTAAATCTACTCCCTTACGAGCAATCATTTGACCACAGAAAAGAATGGTTGGTGGGGTGCGCGGTCGTTGAGGGATTTCTTGCCTAAATTCAGATAAATTGCAGTAGTAAGGAATATTAAAAATTGGTTTATCGGGAAAGCGCTGTTGATAATCAGCGACGGCTTGCGATCCAATTCCTACAATTCCAGCACAATGTTCTAGAGGTTGAGCTAAAATTGGTTGAATTTTCCCTTTTAACCCGCCATAAGAAGCAACCATTGTTTCTCCCCAAAACAAGCAGGGAACTTGTTGCGATCGCCATTTTAACACCAGTTGTGCCGTTAAACTCATATAACCATTAAAAATGACGATATCAGCTTTATTTAAGTCTGGAAAATGCCAGTTGAAATGAAAGCGAGAAAGCCCCCAAGATAGATCAAATCCAGCTAGAATTCTTTCATAACTCTGGATGGGTTTTTCTGGCCAAGGAGAGTCAGAACAAGCTGCTTCTAGATAATTGACTTGTAGGTTAACTTTGGGATGTTGAGAGAGAGCAAATAGTAAGTCTCTTTGGTAGGGTGAGGGCAAAATTGCGTATAGGAGAACTTTAAATACTTTCATAATCGTGGGAATTAAAATGAGTTCAAGACAAATATAAATTTAGTTATATTATCGAAAAATTTAGTTTATTTTAAGTTTAAAATTAGTTCTGGTTTGATGTTGCCTGACAAAATATTTTGCAAAGCATAAAGATTTCCCTGTAGCAACCCCACTCGTCTTTTACTTTGTTTTGGGACAAAAGATAAAATAAAATTGGCTACCAGCCTCTTTAAAATGTAGCCGTTAATATTATCTTTGGGCATCGTTCCTTTACAGGCTAGATAATAAGCGTTCATAATCTGGGAAAAACCGTGCATTTTATAGTTTATGCGTCCACTTTGAGTTCGGAGATGAATGCCCACAGAAGCAAAATAATATAATAACCAACCTCCCCAGCACGTCTGGCTCGTGTTCCCATGTCAGTATCTTCCATTTCTGAGTAGAGAGGGAGGCGTTCATCAAATTTTTCTTGCTCTAAAAATTCCCATTTAAAACTCATATTACAGCCATATAATGAACCCCAAGTTGCTGCGGTCGCGTAGTATTTTTCTTTTTGTGTGTTTGGGTCTTCAGGAGGAGAGTTACATAAGGCTTTTGCTTCTTCTAGGGTAACTCCTCCATTCGCCAACAAATGACCCATAATGCAAACTGCTTTTTCCCGTTGGGCAAAGATTTCACTTAAATTTTTTAAGTAGTCCCGATGTAAAATAACGTCATCATCAATGTAGCTAACAAAATCTGTTTTTTTGAGTCAATGATTTAAATCCAAAGTTTCTTTGAGTTGTTAATCCTGGGGGAGAAATAACTCCCCTGACATAGGGGGGAAATTCTTTTTCAGGATTGGGAAAGTCTTCTTCTTTAATCACACTCACGATGATTTCGATCAGTTGAAATGTTTGTTCTAGAAGAGAGGAAATCGCTTCTTTTAAAATTAAGGGTCGATTCGTAGAAGCAATAATAACTGAACAAGTTGCGTTCATAGTTTTGATCTTGATTGAGTTAGCATTTAGGTAACTATTGAGTTTTCATCTTGATTGAATCCTAATTGATTAAGAGTTTCTTGCAAAGAAAATTTTTGCCTTTTTAAACAAATAGATTCAGCAGATTGAGAAGCCTGTCTTAGTCTATTTAGATCAGATAAGAGACTTTTTAGACAAGCAGCGATCGCGCTTCCGCTTACTTCTGGTAAAACCCAGCCATTTTCTCCATTTTCTACGACTTTCCCACAATTTTTAGAAGCAATAACAGGTAATTGCCAGGCTTGGGCTTCCAGTTGGGTTAAACCGAAACCATCAGAAAGGGTAGGAAACAAAAACACATCTGCTTGCTGATAATAGTAAGCAGTTTCGCTGCGAGGAATGCGACCGATCCAACGAATTTTGGGATGGTTTTTGAAGGTTTCAGGAATGTTAATCTGACAAGAACCAACAATCCAAAACTCAATGGGTTTTCCTTCTAGTTGGGCGATCGCGTCTAGCACGGCTGCCATTCCTTTTCTAAGAATCACCTGTCCTAAGAATAACACTCTCAGGGGACGTTCTGAAGAAAAAGAATCAGGGTAGGTGCGAGTAAAGTTTTTTGCTGCTGCTGGTGGGGTATAAACTAATGGCATGATCGCGCATTTTTCACCCTCTATTCCTGCTTCTGTTAGCAACTGACGCGACCATTGAGAGTTAATGATAACGCGATCGGCGATCGCGCATTCTTCTCGCCAATTGTCCCAATAATAGCTGGGTGCGGGTTGCCATTGTGGGGCTAAATCGCCATGTTTTTGATGTTCAGCAATGACTAATTCTTCTTCTTTAATCCCTGGATCAATTTGTCCTAAAACTGTTGTCCATCCCTGTTTTTTCGCAAAGCGAAAGATTTCTAAAGCAGCATAGCTATAAGAGAAAACAATGGGTGGTTTAGGTAACTGACTGGTTAGTTTTTTTAGGACTGAAATGGCTTTTTTTTGAAACCAGTCATTGCGCGCGATCGTGCAATCCCAGCCTGAAATCTTCCGTAGTCGTTGATTCAACTCAAAAGCAATTAAGGAGTAATTAAACGCAGCAACATTCGCATCAGCTAAGTTGGGATGATAGCGTCCTTTTAAGTTTGCTGAAATTTTAGGAATATAATTCAGTTCAGAGTTCGGCGTAACCCAAGCATCTGTAATCAGTTGCTGTAATTGTCCTCCTTCGTGTAGAGAAACGGGAATCGCATAGTGTTCTCTTGCGCCAATTTGACAGCAAATCCAAGCAGATGATTGATTTGAGAATGACGGGGAAGACATAACAAAGTTAGGGGATAGAAATAACTGGATTTTTTTCCACTGCGATTTTGTTTTTACGGAGTTTCAAATAGGAAAAAATTGAAGTTGAAGCTAAGGCTTGGCGTTGTTGCCGATTTTTTCCTAATAAAGCGGGAATTGAGAGAAGTCCTGTTAAGATTCCCTGATAACGTTGATGTCGAATCAGCCATATAATGCGACTCATACACTGTCCAATTCCCAATCCCCACAAACTAATAGGATATCTTAAATAAGCAAGCAAGGCTTGATTAGTAATACTTGCTGCTGTGATGCGGGGGTCTTCATGATGTTTTAATGTTGTGTCATGAAAAACCCGCAACCATGAACTACTTAAAATTTTCCATCCCATCCCATGTAATCTTAGGGAAAGATCGGTTTCTTCCATCCCATAAGCAAGAGGAAGAGAAACATAGCCACTGGTTTGTAAAAAAACATCTCTCCGATAAGCACAACCACAACCAACAAAGTCTGCTGTCCAGAAAGCACTTAAATTGTCAGGATCAATTGTTTCTCCTTGGTGATAGATACTCGCTGCGATAACTCCTGCTTCTGGAAACTGTTCAAAGAGTTGAATTAAGCGGGAAAAATAATCAGAATCTACAGGATAAGAATCATCATCAAAACTAGCAACGATCGCGTTTTTTGCCTCTTCGATAATTTTATTTCTCCCGCCACCGGGTCCTTGCTGAGTTTCACTTTTAATCATTTTCAGTTGTGAAAAATTCTCTTGAATCCACTGTGCGGTTGTGGTATCATTGCCATCAACATGAATAATAATTTCATCAGGTTGGGGATCACAGGCTAAAATATTTTTAAGCGCGATCGGGAGTTTATCTAGACGTTGATAAGTGGGAATTCCCACCGTAACGGGGCAAAGATTTGTCATGGTTATATCAGCTTTTATTTCATGCTTTGCTAATAAATAATTGGCTATTTAGAAGCTAATTTTGTTTTGCCATTGGTTCTGCTGGGAAGGTTTTGATCACTCGCGCGGGAACGCCCACTGCTACAGCACCTCTTGGTACACTTTTAGTCACAACACTTCCCCCCCCGATAACAGCTTGTTCTCCAATTTTAACTCCCTTAAGAATCGTAACATTAGCCCCAATCCAAGCGCGATCGCTGATTTGAGTGGGTTGATGAATCAGGGGTTGTTCAAGGGGAGGAAGGGAGGGATCATGTCCATGATCATGATCGGTTATATAGCACCCAGGACCGATCGCGCAATTGTTGCCAATTTTAATAGATACTGCTGCATCGAGAAACGTTCCGCGATTGATGTATGTTCCCGCACCAATATAGATTTTAGAATAATTGACAGGTTCACCACTACATAATAAAGTAACTCCCCGATCTAACGCACAGCCAGCTTCTAGTTCAATATCTTGATAATTTCTAGGAATTTCTATCTCTTGTAACCAGACATACCCTTTTAACTTGACTCCTAAAAAACGATAGTAAAGATTGCGTTGGCGAGATTTGATTCCTCGCCAGATACGATTCACTCCTAATAATGTTTTAGAAATCATTACTTTAACTTTTCTCTTTTCAAAACACTAATTTGACGATGCCAAGACTCATTAACTGAATCCCTACGCGAGCAAGGATAAAAACCGTTTTAATAAGCATTTTTTAGACTTTTCCTGTTTTTCTAAAAGGGCTTAAATTTTTCATCAAACCTCCGATTAGACTGAGCAATTTTTTGATAAGCGGTCAACTGATTTTTTTTGAGCTTACTGGCTAATCTATACTTAAATTTTTGTGCCAATGTTTCCCGATAAACTGATAAATCTATCGGTTTATAAAAACGAGAAAAATTAGACTCAATAAAGTTCAAAACTTTTCTAATATGAGGATCGCTACTATCATCAAAAGTAATAATTCCTCCTTGGTCACAAAGTTTATCGCAATAAAAAAAATCAATAAACACATTTTCAAACAAATGAGAACCATCAACATATATCAAGTCAAATCTGCGTTCTTCTTGAAGAAGTTGAGGCAAAACCAGATGAGAAAAATCTTGACGTAGATCAAGAAAACCGCTTAAATCAGAGCGTTCAATGATTACCATTCCTGCATCATCCCAAGCCTTAGTTTGATAGGGATCAATGGCGATATGCTGCTTTGACGGCTGATGATTTAAATCGCGATGGGTTGTGGCAAAAACTAGACCAGATCCTCCAAAAGCAAAACCAATTTCTAGGGTATTTTGAGGGTTTGTTTCTAGCATGAGGGAACGCAAAGTCAGCAAATTATTAGTTGTCGAGATGGCGGGAATGGCATTAAATTCCCTGCCACTACGACCCACTGTTTTTTGATTTTCTAACAGAGAGCAGAGTTCTGGGGAAAAAGATAATTTTTCAAGAGACATAATTGAAATGATAACTTGCTAAGAGTATCGTACAACAAAAAAGTCAGAAAAATTCGGATCATTTTTTCTCAAGAGGGTTCATGAATGATTAGGTTTGTAGTCGGTTGCGGTTTTGCCAAATTTCTCCCAAACCTTGAATTTTTCCGAGGACAACATTGGGAAAAGAACGCCAATTTCCCATTGATCCAAATAAAGCTGCGATCGCGAAAAGTTGTAAAACCCCCAGTTTTAGATAATCTCCTGTTTGTTTCCGTCCCAAGACCTCTGTCATCACATAATAGCGGTTCACTAAATCCATTTTTGCTAGAACTCCCGCATTATTTTTATGATCTCCAGGCTGGCTATCATGAAAGATTCTAGCAGTGCGGGCGTTTGCCAGTTGCCAAGATTTCCCGACGGTTAGGGATAAGGTGACATCTTCCATGAGGGAGTAACCCTGAAAATTAGGAGGAAATAAGGGGTCTGGTAGTGCTTGGCGACGATAGAGGACGCAAGTGGTATTTAACCACTCTACAGGAACAATTTCAGGTAAATTTGGGTTATCTTCGGGGAGGAGATTTAACGCCGGTCCGATACATTTTCCCGCGTAACTGGCTTCGGCTTTGCCATTTAAGAAGGCAAATAAGGCGCTGCTGATGCGTCCTGGGGGTAAGTATTTCTGGTTGGTAATCATGGCGTTAACGCCTCCCATTTTCGGGTTGCTTTGCAGCGCTGTCCAAAGTCTCGCTAAGCATTCGGGTTCAAGGAGGATGTCATCATCTAACAGCCAAATGGTGTTTTGGGTGGCGTGGGCGATCGCCTGATTGCGTTGTGTTGCTGCACCTAATTCTGTGGCGCGATAATATTTAATTTTAGTTTCTAAACTGGGAATCGTTTCTTCACACAGCGATCGCGTGTCTTCTGTGTCTGAACCATCCACAACAATCATTTCGATCGGTTGAACTGACTGTTGGGCAAGACTTTCAAGGGTGCGACGGAACACGACAGCGCGGTTGCGGGTGGGAATAATAGCAGAAATTGGGAGTAACTCGGTCATGGTTTTTAGGGGGCTTTAAGTAAGCTCACAAGGTATTAACAATATCAGGTTTGGTTACTCCTTTATGTCGAGAAACTGCTCGCAAAATACTATTCAATGTCCCTAAACGCAAGGGATCATGGTTAGGAATACTAATTCTTTGATGACTAGGAATTTCAGTCTCCAAAATAATATAACTTCCCTGTTGATGAACAACTTTGTAATCCCATTGGCGACAGAGAACATCTGCGAAATAACTTCCTTTCAGGTCTCTAGGAATTTTCATTGAATCACTAACATTTCTTCCTTAAGAAGGTGTAACTTTACTTTAGGACAAGTTGGCTGATCAAAATAATATCCTTTAACTGCTTCATTGACATTAACTCGTAATTCTTCCCAACTATCGCCCTGAGTAAAGATATCCTCAGTTAAGCATTCGGCGACCAAGCCACCATCTTCTTCTTGAGAAACTTCAAAAACAATAACTGAATTCATTTTGACTCCTTTTTTTAGGTTTTATCTTGATGTCTTAAAATTGCCTGAACGATTATCTTTTTGATCTTATCAAAATGACTGATTCATGCTTACTTCGGAATGTTGTTTTCGTCTTAACACAGCGATTAATTAGGCTACGCCTATGCTTCGCAAATCCGTTCCTTGCCATCTGATCCATCTACGACAATCATTTCTAATCGCTGAACCGATTGCTGTGCAAGACTTTCGAGGGTGCGTTGGGGTCTCCAATAAAGAACTTTAAAAGTAAACTCCTGAATCTGACTTTTAAGGATTAGGTTCATTTGAATTGTGCGATCACTGACTGAATAACAAGGACTAACAACTTATGAATTTAAGCCAATTTTTTCAAAGAGTTCTTGAAAGCGATTGACCCAAGTATGGTCGCGTTTTGCTCTTTGATAAGCAGCCTCACGCAGTTTTTCCGCCTCTTGGGGATGAGCTAAGTAAAACTTGACCTTATCCACTAATTCTTCTGGGCTTTCATAGGTATCAATTTCTTTTCCTAGTTCATAAAATTCGGCGATTTCTTCGGTGTATCCTGTGAGGTAACAACTGCGACACAAAGGCGCTTCAAAATCCCGTAATCGTACATGAGGAATCAGTTTTGATCCAGGGCGACCATCCGACCAAACATTACTAAAACTTAGCACTACTTCATGAGCAGAAAATGTCTTGGAGATACTCTCAGCATAACCTTGAGCAGCAGAGGCTAAAATAGGCAAAAGCTGGCGATTTTGACGGCGATAGTTGAATTGCCGAATGGTGCGTTGGATACCGCTGATTAAACCCTGACGCTGTATGTTTTCGCTGATGACTTGGCTATAACTAAACAGACTACCAGGTTGCTGAATTTTTCGTCCTAAGTAATGGGTTTCAGGGACGCTGTTTTCGGGTTCGCTTGATTCTGAAGTTGGGGTGGTATCTGCGCCCCAACCGTTACCATAAATGTTAACAGGAACATTTTCCGTAATCAGTTTAGCTAAATGTTGTTCGCGATCAGCATAACGTTGCCCGACAAAACAGGCTTTCTGTTGACGGCTGACATTGACAACGGGATAATAAACTTCGGGATCAGCGCCCATCTGTACCCATACGGGATTTGCTCCTACTTCTAAATATTGAGAGCGAGCCTCTTTTTCGGCGTGCCAAGAAAAGTTTACTGACTGCGCGATCGCGCTGACTAATTCAAATTGATAAATACTATTACAATAAAAATTAACGGTGGGAATTCCTAATTGATGAATTTCCTCAAACCCAGCAGGGTCAAAATGGGAGTTATAGAAGTAGCTAAGAAAGAGGTCGATCGGGGTTTTTTGATGAGCTTCTCGAACTTCATCTATAATCTTTTGGGTGATTTGAGAGCGCAATTCTTTTTCTTCAGGGGTGAAGTTTTGAGCAATCTGCATAAAGTAACTTGCGGGCAACAAATCAACTTGAGATTCTATAATTTGATGACCCAGTTGTTTTAATGCAGGATAAAAATTATCACTCCATAAGCTACCATAAAAGAATTTTGGATTGTTAGAATGCCGAACAGCAGTAAAGATTCTCATTTTTAGTTAGCTTTTAACAGAAAGATTTGAGTGACACCGAGAACATCTTCCCCATACTGAGACCAAGAGAATTCAATGGTTCTAAACTCTTCCCTGTGAAAAATTGATGACTTTCGGTTATTTAATAAACTAATTCCTCTCGAAATCAAATTAGCTAAAACCTTTGCAGACACCTGACTAATTGTTGATTGATTATTTTCCATAACCATTTTTTCTAAATTAATGAAGCTATTTTTTATAGATTCTGCGCTTTAAACTTGCCACTTTTTCTGCTGCTGACAATCCCCAAAATTTATAGATAATTTGATACAACTTGGGAACTGATGCCATCGGCATAAAACTTGGCTCTTGTTGATGAATCTTAGCCACAATCTTGGTAGCCCAATCTTGATCGTAGTTATAAATTACCCTAGCACAACCAAATCGAGATTGATTAATTGCGTTTTGTCTCTCTTTTGTTAATTGATTTTCTTGTTGTAAATATTCTTCAATACGGCTTTTAATTTCCAAGCGACGACGAAACGGTTCCCAAGGGTTTTTCCGAGACACTGTTTTCTCACTCCAAAGGCGATAAACTGCGCCAGAAGTATCCCAGTAAGCAAAGCGTTTGCCAGCCATCAACAGCCTAGAATAAAGTTCATGTTCTTGACAGCAGGGTTGGTGGTTAGCCCATCCTCCAACATCAATTAAAGCCTGTTTACGCCACAGAGATCCTCCTGTCTGAGGAAGCGCCCATTTTGCCAATAAAATCCAAGGATCACGGGGTTGTAAGGTAGCACTGGCTTCTTGCCAAACTTGACCATTTTGATGATATTCTGCGATCGCTGGACTGCAAATAATATCAGTTTCTGGGTCTTCAGAGAGAAGATTCATTTGTTGCTCAATTTTTTCAGGCAATAAATAATCATCTGAATCAAGATATTGTAACCATTCTCCTGTACTCAATTCTAAGAGACGATTGCGAGTAAAATTTCCGCCTTGGTTCGATTGAGTTTCCCAATGAATGCGATCGCTATACTGTCTAATAACTGTTAAACTGTCATCAGTTGAACCATCATCAACGACAATTACTTCTTTGTTGGGATAGGTTTGTTCTAAAGCACTATTAATGGCTTGGGCGATCCATTTTTCGGCATTGTAGCAAGGAATAAGAATACTAACTTTAGGAAGCATAAGTTCTAGAAGAAACTGTAAAAAGATGAGAATTTTTGATTACTGATTGTTGATCAGGGTCTGATACAATTGATGCGTTTGTTTACCAATATTTGACCAATCTAGGCGATCGCATTCCTCAGTTACAATTTTACTTAAAGCTGTTTTATTTTCTTGTTTGCTTTGAGTCATTGCTTCAATTAAGCCCTCTGCTTTTTCTGGGTCGTAAAGTAAAGCATTTGCTTTTCCTAAAGTTTCCGCGATCGAGTTAAACCGAGGCGCAATAATTGGCTTGCCAAAAGACATTGCTAAAATGATGCTACCAGAGGTTAAGATTTTTCGGAAGGGGCAAACCACAAAATCAGCAGCGCTGAAATAAAGGTGAATTAAATCATCTTCAATAAAAGAATCCCTTAGAATGACTCCTTTTGTGCGATCGGCTTGTGCTTTAATGGTTTCCCCATAGGAGTCTTCTGTTGCTTTCCCTGCGATGACTAAAGTATCTCCTTGAAAGATGTCTTGGTGATTTTCCCAAGTTTCTAAAAGTTCATCAACTCCTTTATAAGGACGTAACATTCCAAAGTTTAAATAAATCAAACCTGTTAAAGGTAAATCTAGCTTTTGTCGCGCTTCTAATTTTGGAATTGAAGGTTGATAAACTTCTCGATAATTGCCATGAGCAACGATTGTGGCTTTCGTAGAATTAAATTGATAAAGAGTGGCTAATTCTTCAAGAGAAGAAGACTGATGAATAATAATTTTATCAACTAACTTTGCAGTTAAACGACGAACCCATAACTCTAAACTCAGAAATTTTGCTTCATGGGGAAGATAATTATGGATAGTCCAAACAATTTTGCAGCCTTGCCTACGCACCAACAATAAATCTAATAAGAACTTAGTACAATAAATGAACTTGATCAGCCAACTTTTTCCTTTCAAATAAGGGTTAAGCCAATGGAGATGTAAAATGTCAACTGGTTGCGATTGAGTCGTAATTGCTCTA
>CAYXDG010000009.1:60522-61926 GCA_964463655.1 uncultured Dactylococcopsis sp. | reverse complement strand
AGACGTATTTAACGCCTGCTGAATGCGTCTCTCCACATCCCCTTCCACTTCTAACTCTTCCAGTTTTTCTGCGATGCGTTCATTAACATCATTAGTCGCAATTTCCAGTTTATCCCCCCGTGCGTCGTAATAGAGGGGAACAGTAGCGTTATCTTCCACAGCGCGTTGGAAATCGTAAGTAGAAACATAATCCCCAAAATAACGGCGGGTAATTTCATCATCTTGAAACAGAGGTGTTCCTGTAAACCCGATAAAGCTGGCGTTGGGTAAAGCATTATGTTGATTGAGCGCAAGTGTGCCATACTGGCTGCGGTGTGCCTCATCACTGATAATAATAATGTCGTCCCGTTCATTGTAAGGTTCGCTGGGATCAACGGCTTGATTAAACTTTTGGATCAGAGTAAAAATACAGGCTTTTCGTTCCTGTAGTAATTGTTTTAAGTCATTGGAACTGTTAGCACGACATGGATCGCGATCGTTGTTGGCAAGTCCACAACCAGCAAAGGTATCATAGATTTGTTTATCGAGGTCGTCACGGTCAGTACAGACAACAAAGCTAAAATTTCCCCCTAATTTGCGTCGAACTTTCCGCACAAAAAAGACCATCGAATAACTTTTTCCAGAGCCTTGAGTATGCCAAAATACTCCTAGTTTCCCTTCTAGTGCTTGACGGTTTTTGACAGCTTCAATGGCTTTATTTACTCCCAAATACTGATGATTGCGAGCGATAATTTTTGCAGTCTTTTGGGCAGAGTCATCAAAGAGAATAAAGTTTTCAAAGAGATCGAGCAAATTATGTTTATTACAGACTCCTTTGAGGAGTGTTTCCATATCCACCACACCAGGATCGCTTTCTTGTAAGCGTTTCCAGTCTTGGAAATATTCAAAGGGAGAACCAACTGTTCCTAGTTTTGCATCATTACCATTCCCAAAAATAACAATGGCATTGTAATAAAACAGTTGGGGGATGGTGTCTAAATAATCTTTATAGTTTTCTTCGTAAGCAGCGCGAAGGGAACGCCAAATGTTTTTTAATTCCATAAAAATTAGCGGAATCCCATTTACAAAACAAACGAGATCGGCTCTTTTTTGGCGACCAAATGCTCCTTCAAGCCAAAGTTCCCGCACTGCGAGAAAATCATTATTTGTGGGATTATCGAAATCAAAAACGTTTAGGATGGGTTTAACGGTTTCTCCTTTTTCGTTGCGATAACTAACTTGGATTCCATCTCTGAGGAGGTCGTGTTTTTCGCGGTTAATCTTAAATAAAGTTTGGCTACTGCTATAATCTGTTAGAGTGCGAATTGCATCTTGATAGGCTTGCTCTGGATGATTCGGATTCAATTCTCGCAGTTTATTTTCTAAGTAGCGAGTGAGGATAATTTCTCTGCGGTTATGTCGTCC
>CAYXDG010000009.1:0-60422 GCA_964463655.1 uncultured Dactylococcopsis sp. | reverse complement strand
GAAGGCTATTCTCGCCATAGTCTTCTTGATTATAAGCGTAGATCGATTCCCATCCTAGTTCATCGCGTAAATAATCGGCAGTGGTGGTTTGAACAAGAGTTTCTTCGCTATAACTCATACTGTTATTTCTCCATTCATTAGACGTGGTAAAAGAAGATCACGGGCTTGAGATAGTTTTTGATTTTGAAGATGTAACGTTGAAATTTCGGATATAATATAATTGGGTCAATTAAACTAGCAAATTCCTCTAATAGAAGTTTTGGAGGTATGATTAAATTAACTTTATCTAAAGCTGATCGACGAATGTGTCTCATAGTTGAACCTGTTGTTTCGTTTTCAAACAGAGGTATTGAGTGACAAAGACCTAAATACACATAGCTTTTATTTTTTTCATCTTTTGGTACAACTTTAAATAGATGTTGATTGAGTAATGCTTTACCAGAATTCCAAATGTTAACAGCTAGTGTCCCAGACCATGAAAAAATAATATCTCCTGTATCTAAATAATTTTTTTTAGGGACTATTTCGCCTGAGTTATAGGGTGTTTTTGACGTGATACCATTTTTCAGTTCAGGAATTTTTACAATAGGTAAACCAGCACTTTCTAAGTGATGAGGCTTGAATGGAAAACCATTAATAAAATCTGCTACAGAAGTAAATGGTACTTTTTCCCAACCTTCAGGAACACCATCAATAATAGGAGTGTGTTCGTGACTAGGGAAGCGCAGATGAACAAACCATTCCCGATAAAGCAGACGCGCCGACTCCTCCAATAACTCAATGCGACGGCGATTATTTTCGATTAAATCATCATACTTCGATAGAATATCTGCAATTTTATTTTGAGTTTTCACATCTGGTACTTTAACAGAAACTCGATAAATTCTTTCTGGTGAAGTATGACGAACTTTTGTTCCCGATGCACTTCCGCTAATTTGATAACGTACAGAACGAGTATTAAATAGATAATAAAGAAAATATTTATCAAATATATCAGATTGTATTTGATCTAGAAGTCCTAATCTCTGATTATGTAAATACTTGTTATCTTGGGGTATGAGGGCAGAACTACCAAGTAAACCTTCTGCTTGCTCGGTCATTGCAACAATTAAGTCATCTTTAGATAAAATATAATCTTCGGGTATATCTCCGTCGTAAAACCTATCTTTACTAGGTCTAAACCTAAATCCTCCTTCTTCGTAAAAATTCCCTGGAGTTAAAACAATATATTCCCCACTATCACTAAAAAATTTGCTCTTAAACGCATATCCATGTTTAATATGTATTCCTTCTCCTAGTGTTCTTTCTCGCCATGTCATATTCCCAACTCCTCCCGATCTTTCTTATTCCCCCCTTCCGAAGGGGGGTTAGGGGGGATAACCCCCATAATCTCCTCACAAACCGCCTCAAACTCACGCAACACCTGATCATTCGTAAAGCGAACCACTCGCAACCCATACCCCTCTAAAATCTTTGTTCTTTCAGCATCAGAAGCCATTCCATCTGGTGTAAAATGACCCTCACCATCAACCTCGATTACTAATTTTAATTTAGGACAATAAAAATCCACAATAAAATGCTCGATCGGTTTTTGTCGCCATATTTTTAAGGGAAATGTTCTTAAAAACTGCCAGAGTTTTCGTTCTGCGGGTGTGGGATTTTTCCGCATTGCTTTGGCTTGTTCGGTTAGTTTTTCGTTGTAGGGTAGAAAGTATTTACCTTGTTTAAGGTTGGACATTGTTACTTCTCCTTGTGTTTTATCCCCCTTTTGACTGTCGTTTGACTGTCGTTGAGGATGGGTTGTTTTATCCCCCCTAACCTCCTCACTAAAGCTCCGGCTTTGAAAGGGGGGAAAATTAATGATACTGCTAACTCTCCTTTGAAAGGGGGGAAAATTAATGATACTGCTAACTCTCCTTTGAAAGGGGGGAAAATTAATGATACTGCTAACTCTCCTTTGGAAGGGGGGAAAATTAATGATACTGCTAACTCTCCTTTGGAAGGGGGGGAATTAACGCTAACTCTTTTTTGAAAGGGGGAAACTGGAATTTCATATTATATGAAATGTAAAAAACTCCGCTACACACCGATCCATAATAGCCCCCCTTACGAAGGGGGGTTGGGGGGATTATATCCCTAACTCCTCAAAATTTCTCTCAATTTGTTGTGCTAAATTTAATGTAAAAAACTCCGCTACACACCGATCCATAATAGCCCCCCTTACGAAGGGGGGTTGGGGGGATAATTCCCTTACGAAGGGGGGTTGGGGGGATTATATCTCCAACTCCTCAAAATTTCTCTCAATTTCTTGTGCTAAATTTACCGCCTCCTGATTCAAATCTTTTAACTCAATATGAATGCTTTTTAACGCTTCTTCAAAATCAAAATCCTCTTCCTCCTCCTCTGGCGCAACGCCTACATAACGCCCAGGGGTTAAACTCCAATCATTCGCTTTTAACTCCTCAAAATCAACCAGTTTTACCAACCCATCCACATCTTGTAATGTTCCCTCTGGAAACCGCACCATCAACCATTGTCCTTGTCGGAAAAAATAGCGAACTTGCTTAAATTGTTCCACTAATTCTTGATGAGAAGCATCGACGTTTTTAAGCGACTTTTTAATCTTTTTTGAGTCCCAAACTTCGCTCTCTTTCGCCTTTAAGTTTTCCTCGCCATGTTCAACAATACGACCCGCTAATTTATAAACTAAATCCACTTGCTTAACTAAATCACGGCTCATTTCTGATAATACTTCTGATTGTTCAATAAAATTATTTAATGCAGTTATTTCTGCTTCAGGTGGTGTTAAATGATTTAAGAATTTATCTGTAAACTCATCACAATCACTTTTAAGCGTTTCGTATCCATTACAAAATTCTGTCCATATCTCTCCTAAACTTTTATCCCCCCTAGCCCCCCTTTGAAAGGGGGGGAAATTATCCTCGCTAATTCTTGTTTGTAAGGGGGGGATTTGTGCTTGAAACTGAGAAATCGCTTCTTGGAAATTCAGGAAAATATCAGCACAGGCTTTTCCTTCCTGCAACATTCGCTTAAAATACCTTTGAGCTAACCCTAGAAAGTGATCGGATTCTCCCCGATAAAGCCAAACAATTGAGACAAGATTCTTTAACTGTTCAGGGGAAAAATCATAGATTCTTCGTGTCACTTGGCGGTAAATTTGACGCGCATCAATCATCAAAACCTTATCTTCCATTGCTTCAGGTTTTGCGCGATTCAAAAACCATAACTCACAGGGAACCGATCGCGAATAGAAAAAGCCTCCCCGAATTGCAATAATTAACTCCACAGCCCCTGTTTTTATTAGGGCTTCTCTAACTTTCGCCTCATCTCCTCCTGCACTAGAAGCCTGAGACGACATGACAAACCCCGCCCGTCCTTGTTCGTTCAAGTAACTATAAAAATAACTAATCCACAAATAGTTTCCATTAGAAACCTTTTTGTTTTTATTAACCCCAGGAAGACCAAACGGTAAACGGACATCCTTTTCTACTTTTTCAGCATCTACCTCGTCAACATTAAAAGGAGGATTAGCCATTACATAATCAGCTTTTCCTACCATTTGTTTTGACGAATCATCATAATAAGTAATTGCTTGTTTAATATCTCCCTCTAACCCATGAACCGCTAAGTTCATTTTTGCTAAACGAATTGTTGTCTGATTTTTTTCTAAGCCTCGAAACGTTATCTTGCCAAGATTCTTATTAGACTCTTCAACCAACTTCGCACTTTGAACAAACATTCCCCCAGAACCACAAGCAGGATCAAAAACAGTCCCTTCATCAGGTTCAATCACCCTTACAATCAGATTAACCAAAGAAAACGGTGTAAAGAACTCTCCGCCATCATGAGCTTGCATATCGGCAAACTTCATCAAAAAATACTCATAAATCCGTCCGAAAACATCCCCTGAAACTTGCTTAGAACCTTCGGACTCTAACTGCTTTAACTTCTCTGGATCGAGCAACCGCAACAATTGCCCTAATACATTATCTTCAATATTCTGGTATTCAGACTTGGGCAAAATCCCGCTTAATGTCTCATAATCCTTTTCTATGGAATCCATCGCCTGAAAAATAGCATTTGCCCGTTCACTCCCATCAGGTAACGACACCAAATAATCAAACTGCGCTTCTGGCTTTAGGAAAATCGCACTCTTCTGGGAAAAATCTTCTTTCTTTAACGCCCTTGCTTTCCCGCCTCGTGTGGGTACATTTTTCTCAATGTCCTTTTTCACCTGCAAAAAGCGACTGTAAGCATGACGCAGAAAAATCAAGCCCATCACTGGCAAAAAGTATTCGTTACTCGCATAGTTAGAGTTCGATCGCAGCGTATCTGCTGCTGACCAGAGGCTGTTTTCAATTCCATCGATGTATTCAAATTGCGTCATGACTCGTCCCACTCAACTACCGTGAGTTTATTTTGCCATCTGAGCAGGGGGTTTGTCTGGGTTTTCCGCCTGTGTTGATTAAAGCTAGTGATTGGAATCAGACTCTTTTGTACAAGCCCCACAACAGTTCTTGATTAGATTATTAAAGAAAAACTTCCCAAATTAATTCAGGAAGTTTTTTAAATAACGATTCAAAATGATGAATTTCTAACTTAATGAATATACTTTAATCCCTTTTCAATAAATTTTTTGCTACCTATACTTCCTAATGTGATGACATTACATACTGGCAATAGCGCTGCGGCAGGGGGAAAGGGTATAGATGCTATCCCGTCTATAGCATAGCATACACTAACAGCCGCACCAACCTTTAAAAACTCACAGGTAATTTCTTCTAATCCATTTTCTGGCTGTTCAATAAAGCATCTTTTAACACCATCTATAGGATATTTAATGACATAACCAACCTGTTCGCCAGTTGACGATAATGACTCGCCAATTTCTGAGAAGGGATTAGCTGGCATGGCAGAAGCTGAGGGCGTAATTCCGAAAAAAGTAATTGCAAAAACAAGAATTAGAGTTATTAATCTCCGTAACATTCGTTGATTCCTCCGATATACCTTGTGTGTAGTGAAAAATGAAATCTTTCTATAATTATAAAAAAATCCAGCAGATATGACAACGTAAATGTAATAAAAACTTGGAAAGTTTCATTATGCAACAGTTTTACTAAATATAGTGAAACCTTGACAGAAACATGGGAATAATTACGGAATGAAACAGCCAAACCAGTTAAAGGAGGTTTAAACCTTCGGAGTGCGACTTTCTCGGTCGCTCTTCCTATATTGCCTATATTGTAAGTAGCTTGACTAATCAGATAAGCATTTGATCGGAAACTCTCAATTGTGAACCATTAATCCTTATCTGATCATTAAACTAATTTTCACTAACAGAAGAAGAGGATTCTTTTTCATTTAAGCGATTAGATAACTCTTTAGGAGTTAGAAAATGATCAATTGTCTCTGACTCACCTGTCATTAAGTCATATTCTATTATTTCTTCACCATTCGTCAAGTAAGCCAATCTTATTCGTGAGCTTTTGGCTTCTTCAATCGCTTTTTTCAAGCCTTGATCTGTCAGGGTTTCCCTAGCTTCCATCTGAACCACAGCCACTGGATGTGTTCGTTCTCCCGATAAAATAAATTCACTGAAATAACGTTTTTTTGTTTGTTGTTTTCTTAGCCTCGATGTAGCTTCCATCCTCCCCCTAAAAAAAGAAGGTAAATCCATTTCAGCATAAAACCGAAATTTCCATCCAGCCTCTTGGAGCTTTTGACAGATAGCTTGTTCTAATAATTCGATTTCATGACCTTTCTGGATTAAGTTTCTTGTTAATTGCTGATGAATTTGATCCAGCCATAAAGGAATGATCGGAAGTCCTTCACTTAAAAGCGCGATCGCGCGATCGCGATCAAACTGCTCTATCTTTAAATTGCTTACATCTCTATCCCAATGAAGCATCAAGCGTTCCTGAGTCTCTCGATTAAGGTAATCCCACTCCTCAGACTGCAATTTCTTCATCATCACACTTGCTATGTCGAAACTAAGACCAATTTTCAGCCAATACCCCATAATCGTCAATTCCACCAACTCTGGGTACGAGTAATAAATGCTGCGCCCTGTACCTGTCCCAGAAATTGGAGGAACAATAATTTCTTTTTCCCGCCAATATTGCAATTGACGAATGGTACAGCCTGTGACTTTTGATGCTTCCTTGCTGGAAAAAAATTTTTCATCCATAGACAGAATCATACCAAAAATCGCTATAATACACTTATGTTTGTATTAGACACAACTGGTATAAAAAAATGAGCCAAATAACGATTCAGTGTCGCCTTGTCACCAGCGAAGCTACTCGCCATCAGCTTTGGCAATTAATGGCTCAACAGAATACGCCGTTAATCAACGAATTGCTGAAACAGATAGCGGAGCATCCTGAATTTGAAACTTGGCGACAGAAAGGAAAACTCCCTGCGGGAATTGTTGCTAAATTCTGTAAACCCCTAAGACAAGATTCTCGCTTTAGCGGTCAACCAGGACGATTTTATACTAGCGCGATTAAGCTAGTTGAATATATTTATCAATCTTGGTTTGCCTTACAGCAGCGTTTGCAATGGAGGCTCAAAGGTCAACAGCGATGGTTGGAGATGCTTAAAAGCGATCGCGACCTGTGTCAACAAGCAGACTGCTCCTTGGAAACACTGTGCCATCAAGCCAGTGAAATACTTAAATCTCTTCAGCCTTCTGTGAGTAAAGGTAAAAAGAAATCAAAAAAGCCAAAAAACACTCCTCGTCAAAGTTTATTTGATGCTTATGATAGCGCTGAAGATAATTTAACCAAGAGCGCGATCGCGTACCTTCTTAAAAATAATTGTAAAATTCCAGAACAGCCGGAAGACCCTAAAAAATTTGCTCAACGCCAACGCAAAGCAGAAATTAAACTTGAACGCTTAATAAAGCAAATTGAAAGCAGTTTACCCAAAGGACGAGATTTAACAGGAGAGCGATGGTTAGAAACTTTGCTAACAGCAGCGAATACCGTTCCCAGAAATATAGAGCAATTCAAATCTTGGCAAAACATTTTACTAGCTAAGCCAAAATCAGTTCCATTTCCTATTAATTATGAAACCAATGAAGATTTAACTTGGAGTAAAAACGAAAAAGGTCGTCTTTGTGTTAAATTTAATGGTTTAGGTGACTATACTTTTCAAATTTACTGCGACCAAAGGCAACTGAAATGGTTTCAAAGATTTTACGAAGATCAGGAAATTAAACGAGGGAGTAAAAATCAGCATTCTAGTGGCTTATTTACCCTCCGTTCAGCCCGTATAGCTTGGCAAGAAGGAACGAAAAAAGGTCAACCTTGGGAAGATAATTATCTTACACTTTACTGTACTGTTGATACTCGTTTATGGACAGCAGAAGGAACAGAACAAATTAAAGAGGAAAAAGCAGAGGAAGTTGCTAGAATTCTAACTAATATGAACGAAAAAGGCGATCTTAGTAAGACACAAGAAGCCTTTATGAAGCGTAAACAAACAACGCTCGTAGGTCGAAGACCGAGCGCGAAGCGCATCGATTGAACAATTCTTATCCCCGTCCTAGCAAACCTCTTTATCAAGGTCAATCTCATCTTCTCCTTGGGGTTGCATTTGGATTAGACAAACCTGCGACGATCGCGATCGTTGATGGCAGAACAGGAAAAGCAATTACTTATCGCAATGTTAAACAACTCCTTGGCGAAAACTATAAACTGCTTAATCGTCACCGAAAACAAAAGCGAATTCAATCTCGTCAACGCCATAAAAATCAAAAGAAATTTGCTCCCAATCAATTAAAAAACTCCGAACTGGGACAATATCTTGATCGGTTATTAGCGAAAGCCATTGTTGAAATTGCTCAGAATTATCGAGTAGGAAGTATTGTTCTCCCTAAACTTGATAATATCCGTGAGATAATCCAGAGCGAAGTGCAAGCGCGATCGGAAAATAAGGTACCTGGCTATCTAGATGGACAAAAAGAATATGCCAAAAGATATAGAACTCAAATTCATCAATGGAGTTATAATAGAATTTTTGAAAGTATAAAATCAAAAGCAAGTCAGCAAGGAATTTTCATAGAGCAAGCTAAACAACCGATTCGTTCTAGCCCTCAAAAGCAAGCAGAAGAATTAGCGATTTTAGCTTATCAATCTCGGAGAAATTCTTGAAAAATTACCCGAAATAATTGCCTTTTTCCGAACCTTGACAATATAATAGAAATAATAAATAGTGCCGTAGGTCATGCTTAAATCTAAGCCTCTGAACTGCGAAAAATTGGGGTTAGTTTACTTGTTAGAAACAGGTGTGCTTTCTGACCCTAGTAGCTGTCCACCCTGATGCTGATTCTTACTTTTTTGTAAGGATGATTAACTCGTCGGTTAAAGTTTATTGATTGCTTTGATTTGATGGGGTCGGTGCGCTCCCAGCAAAAAGGGCGCAGGCTAACTGCTGTGACGGCTACTGAACCACCTCCGAGCAAGGAGGAATCACCTTGAGGACTCGGTTTGAACTTTCTTAGACTGAGATAATTTTCTAGG
This sequence comes from uncultured Dactylococcopsis sp., assembly GCA_964463655.1. Classification (GTDB taxonomy): domain Bacteria; phylum Cyanobacteriota; class Cyanobacteriia; order Cyanobacteriales; family Rubidibacteraceae; genus Halothece. Next base: position 51,876 of record CAYXDG010000009.1, on the reverse strand, counting down.
ACACAAGCGCATTTCTTCAATTCCTTGGGTTAAGTGGGTTTCAGGCTTTTTAAGGGATTATCTATAATAATTCTCTCAAAGAAGAATTCACTTTTACCTCAGGGAAGCGCAAACTGCTTCTAGAAGCCTTCTGTAACGGCACTTTTGAATGGTGCAGTTGCAAAAGGGTTTTGCCCTCAACACTGATTGAAAGCAGACAATACAAGGTATTAAATCAAAAATTCGACGTTGCAAAAGGGTTTTGCCCTCAACACCGATTGAAATGAGGAGTCGTTAGTAAAAATTTAGATTCAATCGCGCCGTTGCTCATACTTAATCCAAAGCCTCTGAGCTACGAAAAGTAGGGGTTAGTTTGCCTGCTGGAAGTAGGTATGCTTTCTGACCCTAGTAGCTGTTCACCCTGATGCTGATTTCTACCCGTGCAGTAGAAATGATTAACTCGTGATAAAATCGTTTTGTACTTTTTATTTTACGGGGTCGGTGCGCTCCCAGCAATAGGGGCATGGGCTAACCATCGTAATGGCTACTGAATCACCTTCGAGCAAGAGGGAATCCATCAATTAAAATTAGAGATGGATTGAAAGCGAGTCCAGTTACGTCCAAACAGAAATATATTTTTGGAAGAACAAAGAGCAATGAATGAGCAATTAAACGACATTTAATTTGTGAAAGCGACACCAATCTGTTACCAGCGACAAATAATTAGTGAATGTACAACAAATGTACAGCAGAAATCAAAGTTGAAGGTAAAAATGATAAATGGACGTAACTGGACTCGAACCAGTGACCTCTACGATGTCAACGTAGCGCTCTAACCAACTGAGCTATACGTCCTAATTATTCCTTAATGTAACATAGGCTTTGGTAAAAGTGCAAACCCAAGAAATTCCAAAAAACTTCCCGTTTGCGAAGCATAGGCATAGTCTAATTGCGCCCAAGTTTGATATAATTGTTTTTGGTCAATCTAGGCAAGTGTAAGCGTCTTTGACTCAATCCACCACTGAACCCATTCAACTTGATACTCTAACCCAAGAATTGGCAGCCATTCAGCAAACAGAATCCAAGCGGATCGCCATTCTTGGCTCTCGTCATGTTCCCATTACTCATCAACAATTAATCGAAATGATGAGTTATGCCTTAGTCTTGGGCGGAAATCGCCTTGTTACCTCTGGGGCAACGGGAACTAATTCCGCAGTGATTAAAGGAGCGATGCGGGCTGATCCGAATCTGTTAACGGTGATCCTTCCTCAAGGATTGGATCAGCAACCCAAAGAGTCCCGAGATCAACTAGCACAGGTGATTCATTTAGTCGAAAATCCAGACCAAGATGAACTTTCCCTTGCCGAAGCCAGTGCTTTGTGCAATCGTGAAATTATATCTAGGTGTCAGCAACTAATTTGTTTCGCTTTCCATGACAGCCATACGCTGCTCAAAACTTGTGAAGAAGCAGAAGAAGACCGTAAACTCGTAACTTTATTCTATTTTGATTAAGTAATGGAAACTTCAACTCAAGCGGTACTTCTCTATTCCTTAGCGGGAGGGGCAATTTTACTTTATTTGCCCTTTTTTGCTGTGGGGTGGGGACGATTAAAAGTTGGCTACGATTATCAAGCGCCGCGAGCAATGTTTGATAAACTACCCTCTTATGCGAAGAGAGCGACTTGGGCGCATCAAAACGGTTTTGAATCTTTTATTTTTTATGCCCCAGCAGCGATCGTAGCTTATGTGAGTGCCGTGGAATCTCCTCTTGCTTTTTGGGCAGCGATCGCGTATTTGGTGGGGCGTTTTTTCTATCCCATCTTTTATATTACCAATCTTGCCCCAGCGCGATCGCTGATGTTTGCTATTGGTTCACTCAGTAGTTTGATTCTCTATGGGCTGAGTATCCTGAAAATTAACGCCTTAATTTAGAGACATCTCATATCAATTCAAGACACACTATGGCATCTAACTACAGCTTTGATATTGTCAGCGACTTCGACCAACAAGAAATGGTGAACACCGTCGATCAAGCACGACGAGAAATTGAAAATCGCTATGACCTCAAAGACTCTCAAACAACCCTCGACTTAGGTGAAGATACAATTACCGTGAATACAGATAGTGAATTTACTTTAGATGCGGTTCACGATATCCTTCGCAGTAAAGCAGCCAAACGCAATCTCTCGCAAAAGATTTTTGAGTATGGGAGTGTTGAATCAGCTAGTGGAAATCGAGTGCGTCAAGTCATCACCTTAAAAAGAGGGATTGATAAAGAACTCGCCAAAGAAATCACCAAGAAAATTAAAAACGAGTTTAAGAAAGTACAACCTTCGATTCAAGGAGATGCGGTGCGCGTTTCGAGTAAATCAAAAGATGATTTGCAAGAAGTGGTTCAATCTGTGAAACAAACCGATTATTCAGTTCCTTTACAAATCACGAACTACCGTTAACTCTGCGATAAAATGAGACGAGAACGATTGATCAATTAGGCGATTAATTATGGGTGAATCGAAACGTCGGAGAGAGGCTTTAGGGGACAAATACGGCGAAGAGAAAAAGCTGATCCCTTGGTTAGGAATTACCAAAAAAGATGGAGAACGATTTGTTAACTGGACAACTCGCGGGGCTTGGATTGGAATTGGTTTTTTAGTGGTTTACTGGCTTACAATCCGCTTGGTTGGCCCAGCATTTGGTTGGTGGGAATTGAATTAGACTTTAGAAACAGTTCATGGAAATCTGTGTGGTTGTCTCGACAGTGGGAAGGGGCTGCGATCGCGGCTCGATTGTGCTTTTACCCCTGCCATGAACAAAAGTCTTCAGCGCGAAGACAAGATGACCAATCTACTAAGGGGAAGACCCCCTTTTTCCTAAGTTGGAAAGGAAAGAGGGAGAATTAGATGATTTGCTTTGGGAAATGCTCCCTCGTTAAACATTTGGCGCTTAACGGGGGGAGTGAATTTAGTAAAGCTCTTCTTCTTGGTGAGTAACGATCGTGCAGTCCGAGGTGGGATACGCAACACAGGTAAGAACGAAACCTGCTTCAATTTGCTCGTCATCTAAGAAGGATTGGTCAGATTGATCGACTTCTCCAGCTTCGAGTTTACCCGCACAAGTGGAGCAAGCTCCCGCACGGCAAGAATAGGGAAGGTCGTAACCTTCTTCTTCTGCAACGTCGAGAATGTACTCATCGTCAGGAACTGTGATTTGATGCTCACCATCGGGGGTTTTTAAGGTGACTGTATATTCTGCCATTTTCTAGTGTCTCCTTTATAACAGCAAAAATTAGGCTTTGATTTTATATCGCCTCATTACTGATACTAAGAGATAATGTCCCTTTGTACAGGGAGCATTAGAAATGAGAGAATTAATCTTTTCTTAAATAAGTAAAACTTATATCCCGATCGCAGAATCTCCTGTTCAATTTCCAAACCGCTAGAAGTTCTCAATAAGTTGTCTAATCGGACTCACAACAGTTTATAAACAGAGAAATCCCCCTTCAGACGGGTTACAGATTAAGATTAGTTATAATTATATTTAAATCCAATTTATATCTTAGATGAATGAGCTTGAAAGCTAGACTGACAAGGCATTTAGAGCAAATTGTGCGCGATCGCCATCCCTATTTTAGTAGTGGGGGACACTTTTATGTTCAGCAATATATTCGTGAACAATTTCAGCAGTGGGGGACGTTAGAAACTCACGAATTTTCCTTTAATGGGAAAACCCACTACAATTATATTCTCAATCTTCCCCCAGCCAAACCAACCCGTGAACCGCCGATTTTATTAGCTGCTCATTATGATAGTGTTCCTGGCACCCCTGGCGCTGATGATAATGCAACAGGAGTGGCAGTTTTGTTAGAGTTAATCCGAGAGTTTTTTCAGGCTCCCCTCAGCATTCCTTTGCGATTTGTTGCCTTTGATTTAGAAGAATATGGGATGGTAGGCAGTGAAATTTATGCTCAAGAGTTGAAAGACAATAATGAAAAGATTCGTCTCATGTTTTCTCTAGAAATGTTAGGCTATTGTTCCCAAGAAAAAGACTCGCAAGTATATCCGCCACTCATCGAAAGATTCTATCCCAACACAGGAAACTTTGTTGCTTTTGTCGGGAATCTTAAAACTAGATATGAGAGCCATTTCTTTGCCGAGAAAATGCAAAAACAGGGAACGCCAAGCGAATGGCTATCTGTCCCTCTCTCAGGGATAATGATTCCTGAAACCCGCTTGAGCGACCATTCTCCGTTTTGGGATCAAGGATATAAAGGGATAATGGTAACGGATACTTCTTTTTTAAGAAACCCTCATTATCATCAACCCAGTGATACCCTAGAAACCCTCGATTTAGACTTCCTAACCAGTGTTTGTGAAGGGCTAATTTTTGGAATTAAACAATTCATCATGAGTCATTAACGATTCACAAGTGGACAAGGCCCGTCCTACGAAGTTGCTCAGGTATTATTTTATGTATAAAACTGTCATCCGTCCCCTTTTGTTTTCTGGCTTAAAAGCTGATCCTGAATGGCTACATAACCGTAGTCTGACGCTTTTAGAATGGTTAGAAAAAAATCAGGATCAGTTTCCCGCTAATTGGATTTTAAACCAAGTTTCTTCCCAATGGTCTTATCATGAAACTAGACTCTCTCAAACCTTGTGGGGAATTAATTTTCCTAACCCTTTAGGCTTAGCTGCAGGATTTGATAAAAATGGGGTGGCTGCTAGTATTTGGGATCGCTTTGGCTTCGGTTATGCTGAGTTAGGGACGGTCACAGAACATCCCCAGCTAGGAAACCCCCCACCGCGTTTGTTTCGTCTCTTAGCAGATGAAGCGGCTCTCAATCGCATGGGATTTAATAATGAAGGAAGTCAAAAATTGGCGGAGTGCTTGAAAAAACAAGCAGTAAGGCGGGGAAAAGCACCGTTAGGAGTTAATTTAGGTAAATCGAAGATTACCCCCCTAGACAAGGCTGCTGAGGATTATTTAAGCAGTTTTTTACGGTTACGGGATTGGGGAGATTATTTTGTCGTTAATGTCAGTTCGCCCAACACCCCTGGGCTTCGATCGCTGCAAGAAAGTGAGCAATTAAGCCTGATTCTCGCAGCGATTCAAGAGAATAATTTGCAACAGAAACCCGTGTTAGTGAAGATTGCGCCAGATTTAACTTGGGAGGCGATCGCGCAAGTGTTGACTATTGCAACTAAATATCAATTAGCTGGGATCATTGCGACAAATACCACGATTAAGCGGGAGGGATTGAAGACAAAAACGATTAACGGAAACCTCATCACCGAAGAAGCAGGGGGGATAAGCGGAAAGCCACTGCGCGATCGCACGGTGGAAATTATCCGTTATATTTATCAGCAGACAGAGGGAAACCTTCCGATTATGGGTGTAGGGGGAATCTTCACCGTCGAAGATGCGTGGGAAAAAATTACTGCGGGTGCTAGTCTCTTACAAGTTTATACAGGTTGGATTTATGAAGGACCAACAATGGCGAAACAAGTCTTAACTGGGTTAACTAAAAAATTAGATGAACATGGATTTTCTCATCTTTCAGAAGCAGTGGGAATCTCAATTTACAATTAATCATTACCTTCCCCGATCTCCCTTTTTGAAGTCTATGGTTTAAAATTATTAATCAAAAAAATGACACAACAATGGAATAATTTATTGACCCATCTTGGGGTTTGGGAAGGATCGTTTACTCGCCTTTCTCCCCAAGGAGAAATATTAGAAGATACTCCCAGTGTAGTCTCTTTAGAAGGGCTAAATGAACAAGAAACTGTTCGTCAAACGATCGAGAAGTTTTCTGTGTTGAGTGGGGAAGTAACATCTCAACAAACAATGGAATATCAAAGTTTAAATCGGAATACGTTAATTTTTGAAAATGGAGCGTTTTCGGTGGGGTCAAGTCAGTTTGCACCCTTGACAGAGTTTGGTGCTGAATTAGGCTTTTTAGAGGGCGATCGACGTTTAAGATTAGTTCCCCTTTATGATCAACAAAGCCAGTTAAATAATATTACCCTGATTCGAGAAAAGCGCCAAGGAATCGCCAATCAACCCTCTTCTCCCTTGAGTGTTGAGCAACTGCTGGGAGAATGGCGAGGAGTCGCAACCACATTATACCCAGACTTAAGCCCTAGGGAAACTTATCCCACAAAATTGACAATTACACAACAAGGAAATCGCTTACACCAAACCCTAAAAACTGATCAATGGGAGTTTACGTCTGTCGCAACCATTACGGATCAAGGATTAATTTTTTCACAAGGAGCGCAGACAATTCAAGTTTTATTGTTACCTAATGGCGCATCTTGCACCGCACCGCTTAAAATTTTCAATCGTCAACCGTTTTTTCTCGAAGCAGGATGGTTAGTGGATGAAAACCACCGTCAACGGTTAATGCGTCGCTATGATGAACGAGGAAGTTGGGTCAGTTTAACACTGATTGTTGAGGAGAAGATTGAAATATTTTGACGACTTAAGAACCCTAAAGGAGGATTATAGCATTTTCCTAAAACAACATTGCGATCGCGCCACTTAAACTGGATTAATAATATCTTGAATGGAAAATTGACGCTGTTGTTTCAAAATTTCTAAATGTCTTTGCGCTTCATAAAATTGTTCCATATAATGCTCAATTATTTCTTGATCGGTATTCGGATCAAGTGTTTCCCATTGTTGCAGACAATAGCGTTTTTGCTTCTCGTAATTGGTTTGTTCTAAGGTCGCGATCGCTGCTCGAATCACTAACCCCGGACGCTGTAAATCTGTGCTAGTGGTTTCTTGCAGTTGAATAATCTGACTTAACAATTTCTGATAATCAGACGATTCACTCATTTCATTTTGCAGTTGCGTTAAAAGCAGATTTCTCTCTTGATAATCTCCCCTAAAATCATAGGCGGATTCCAGTTCTAAAATTTTGCGCCACAACCAACGATGAGGGGATAAACTAAACAATAATTCTTTCTCTTCTAAGGTTGCTGTAATTCTTTCCCGATACCTTGGACAGTGTAAATATATCCGCAATAATAGGGCCTCTGCTTGCGCTAACAGTTGACTGCTTGTTGGTAGCAATAACTCATTTTTTGCCCTTGATGATTTGCTTGTTTTCTTGGTCGCTTGCGGTTGTTTTAAGGCTTTACGCAGGGTATCGATATACAGGGAGGTGAATTGTGAATCTCCTTGGCTTAAAATTTCTCCACAGTGGCGAAGATAATGGGTTCGCAGGGTGATATCTTGAAGATGATTTAAGAGTTTAACCATCTCATTGGTGACAGTTTGTACCTGATCAGGTTGGTGTAAGTCTTTATCTTGGACTAATTGATGAATTTGCCAATCTAACCAAAACGGCGCTTTTTCCAGTTGCTGACGATATTTTTGCACTGCGGAAGGATGACTTTTCAGGAACTCATCGGCATCTTTTCCGTCGGGAAGATTCAAGACTCGCAGTTGTACTTGTCCTGCATAAATTAACGGTTCAATTTCTTTAATCGCTCGTTGGGTCGCTTTGATTCCCGCTTGATCGGCATCGAAATTATAAATAATTTGTTTAGACTCGGTGTAGCGCAATAATTGACGGATATGATCTTGACTGAGGGCAGTTCCTAAAGATGCAACCACACATTTGATTCCAGCAGCGTGCAGCGCGATCGCGTCAAAATACCCTTCCACAATCACCGCTTGATCCCCTTTGCGAATTACGTCTCTAGCTTGATCTAGTGCGAATAACGTCTTACTTTTATCAAATAAGGGCGTTTCTGGAGAGTTGAGATATTTGGGTTCATCATTGGCTAAAGTGCGACTACCAAAGCCAATTACCCGCCCTTGTGGGTCTTTAATGGGAATCATCGCGCGATCGCGGAAGCGATCGTAATATCCTTTCCCCGACTTCCGTTGCTGGATTAATCCAGCTTCTTCGAGTAACCCCACAGGATAGCGTTTTTGTTCGACGAGATAGCCATATAAAGTTTCCCAAGCGGAGGGAGCGTATCCCAACCCCCATGTTTGAATCGTCTCCTCATCCAATGCGCGATCGCGCTTAAAATAAGTGAGGGCTGTTTCTCCTTCTGGTTGATATAAAGCGTGTTGATAGAAGTTGGCTGCAACGGCTAGAATTTCAAAGAGTTGTTCTCGCAGAGATAATTCTCGTTGTAGTTCTTCCTGTTGTTCTGGTGCAAGGGTTTGAATGGGGATTTGATAGCGTTGGGCTAAATCTAAAACCACCTCGCTAAACGATTGTTTCCCCAACTCCATCAGAAACTTAAAAACATTACCCCCAGCACCGCAGCCAAAGCAATAATAGAGTTGTTTGCTAGGACTAACGGTAAAACTGGGGGTTTTTTCCTCATGGAAAGGACATAACCCTTGATAGTCTTTTCCCCGCTTTTTCAGCACGACATAATCTGAGATGACATCAACAACGTCAGCTTGTTCGCGGATTGTCTCGATCGTGTCTGGATGAAAACGTGAGGAACTCAAGAGTCTGTCACTAAACGATTAATAATGAATAATTAGGGTTTGCTGAAGAAGAATCGTTATTTGTTATTCCCCCCCTTCATAAGGAGGACTAGGGGGAATCGTTAGCCTCTTCCTTTTAGCAGTGGTAGGGTGGCCCACCAAACTAGATTTTATTCTTCATCCCATTGGTCAACCGCAATTAGTTCTTGAACGGGGTCTTGCATGGAAAAACCAAACTCTAATAGTTCATTTTTCCAGTAAGACCAGTCATTTCCATAGAGAAGGGCAATTTTCCAAATGCTGTCTGTGGGTTTCAGCAGTTTAGAATCCACAAGTGATTGCACTTGACGTTGCAACTTCACCATTGGGTGAGCTACTTGCTTAGTCATAAATTCAATTCGTTACCTATAAATTTTGCAAATTCTACGTAACTTCCTCTGGTTGTTATTCGTTTGCTCTCGCGGAGGGGATAAGCACAGAGAAGCCACATAAACTATTTATAGCGTAATTGTTGGCGCTTTGGCAAGGGGGCTTCAGCTGGGCAATTATCAATTCTTCTACAACTTGTCTTTTGACAGCAATTGAGAATTTCTTTATCCTGCACTGGATGCAATTGCAAGTTTAAGTCAAATTCAGATACATGATGCAACCAAGTTGGTTTTTGTTGAGTGCTGGTCTAGCATTACTGCTTCCTTCCCCTGTTTTTTCGCAAACCCTTCCTCAGCGCGATCGCGCTATCACCTTAGAAACCATCGACCAATCTTCCCCGATGCGATTTGTTTCTCTGCCTTTTGCCAACGAAGACTATCGTTTCCCCGATCGCATTATCATCGCTAATGGTGGTGGAGACGCTTCCGCAGGAGAATGGACATCAGCCAGACCCGATGGACACGCCCCGATCTCGGTTATGGGTGATCACGTTCACGGGAAAGGAGAATGGATGATTTCCTATCGCTATATGTTCATGTCAATGGATGGCAATCGTGATGGCACGGACGACCTCAGCATCGATGACGTTTTAGAAGATTTCATGGTTTCCCCAGAAGACATGACCATGCAAATGCACATGATTGGCGCAATGTACGCACCCACAGACGATTTAACCCTCACGGTCATGGTTCCCTTTGTGATTAAGGAAATGGATCATGTCACCCGCATGGGAGGCAGGTTTACCACCAATTCTAGCGGAATTGGAGATATTAAATTCTCTGGACTCTATCGTCTCTTTAATCAAGACCGTCAGAGCATTCATCTCAACCTTGGTTTTAGTATTCCCACAGGGTCTATAGACGAACGAGATGACACCCCTGCAGGAGAGGATGTCATTCTTCCCTATCCCATGCAAATCGGGTCTGGTACGTTTGATTTACGCCCTGGCATTACTTATTTAGGACAAACAAATAACTGGTCATGGGGAGCGCAGGCAAACGCCGTGTTACGCTTGGGAGAAAACGATCGCGACTACACTGTGGGCAATCGTTATCAATTGCTGAGTTGGGCAGCACGCAAACTCAGCGATCAAGTGAGCCTTTCCCTGAGACTGGACGGAGAAACGCGAGAAAACTACGATGGTGCTGATCCAGCTTTGAATCCCAATCTCATTCCTACGGCTGATCCAGACTTACGCGGTGGCACGCGGTTGGACTTAGGATTAGGGGTCAATGTCTATCTTCCTGAGAGTTTCCTCCCTGAAGGTCGTTTTGCTGTCGAGTTTGAATTTCCCCTTTATCAATCTTTAGACGGCCCCCAGTTAGAAACAGATTGGCAATTAACTGTCGGGATTCAATCGGCTTTTTAATATTTTGCCCCCCAAGTGTGGGGGGTTTAGGATGATCAGTTGTTGTCCCAACATCAGTTTTGCCAAATTATCAAAAAATCACGGGTTTAAAACCCCGTCCTTTAGGGCGTTCTGTGTTATAACTTGAAACAGCTAGCTTAAATTGCTGCTAAAACCAAACAAAAGAGAAACTTTTTGCGGTCGGTGCGCCCGTGAATAAACTGCCCAGTGATGGCGATCTGTCGGGGATTTAACTCTTGCAGTTAAATCTAGATAAAAGTCTAAATGGGAATCCCCTCGCATTAAGGCAGGGGAGGTTCAATAAATGATGCAATTTTTGTCATTGATCCGCAGGCTCCGTCGTCTCACGGTGGGGAAACCACCCCCGCTTTCCTGCTCGAATTGAATGCCTTCGGCGCGGGCTGTCGCCCTACGAGCAGGGTCGGGGGCGGAGTACGGATGACTCGCAGGTCGATCGCAGAATAACAGGGATTTCAGGCTTAGAAAACGATCGCGCCCTTTACGCCACAGGACCGGCCACAGCGATCTTCACCAAATCCAATAAAATGGGCTACGAGGATAACCAAGGCAACCGCATCATTGGCACGTTCCAAAACTGCGCTGGGGGAACAACCCCTTGGGGAACCGTCTTATCTGCCGAGGAAAACTTCCAAGCTCAGGTGTTTGAACCAGTGATGGGGGATGGATCAGCTTTTGATCCTAGTAAGACTCCCTTTGTTATCAGCGATCGCTTCGTTTATGGGGGAGGAAATGTCTTTGGCTTGGCTGGCAATAAATATGGCTGGATGGTGGAAGTTGACCCCGCTAACCCCGATGATTACGGCAAAAAACACACTTGGTTAGGACGCTTCCGCCATGAAGCAGTGGGGGTGCGAGTTGTTCCTAATCAAAAGTTAGCATTTTATTCGGGCTGCGATCGCCGGGGGGGACATCTTTACAAATTTGTCTCCGCAGAAACCGTCAAAAATGTCACCGATAAAAGCAACTCTCGCCTCCTTGAAAACGGAATGCTCTATGGGGCAAAATTTAACCCTGATGGTACAGGACGCTGGGTAGCCCTCACGTCGGAAACTCCCGTCGATCCCGTCCGTCCTAGCACCGTTTTCGGTAATCAAGTCACCCTCCCCAACCCCGATCGTACTGCGGGGGGCATTATTGCCATCACCAGCGATGCAGAAGCCGAAACCTTCAAATCTCAATTTAAGACCCTTGGCGACCTCTACATGGGCAATGAAACGGAAAAACAAGGGGCGATTCTTATTGACGCGCACTTTGCTGCCAATGCTGCGGGAATCAGCAGCACAGCCCGTCCAGAAGATACCTATGTTGCCAAAGATGGAACACTCTACATTGCCTTTACGTCAGGAAGCCCTGGGGGAGATGGCGGTCCAGATCAAAGTGTCTTTGCAGGACCCAATGGGGAGGCTTTTGAATTTGGTTGGATTATGAAGTTGCAAGAAGATAATAACAATCCTACTGCCATGAGCTTCCGTTGGGAAATGTTTGCCCTTGGTGGTGAACCCGCTGTAGGGGGGTTAGGTTTTGCTAACCCTGATAACCTTGAAATTGATGCCGATGGCGATATCTGGATGGTGACTGATATGTCCACCAGTAAGCATAATTTAGAAGTGTTTGAGCGCAATGGTGTCAGTCAATCAGTGCTGCGCGGTGTATTTGGGAATAACTCCGCTTGGTATATTCCCACTTCTGGAGAGGATGCTGGGATGGCTTACCCAATCGCGATCGGGCCGATGGAGTGTGAATTGTGTGGTATCTGGCTCACTCAAGACCAGAAAACCCTCTTCCTCGCCCCACAGCACGTGGGAGAAGCGAATGGGAAGCGATCGAACATGGCGAGCGAAACCCGCACTTTTGCCATGAAAACCACCGATGGACAGTTGTTTACTCAGCAGCGAGAAGTGCCTTTAGGGTCTAACTGGCTAGGGTTGAATCCCAATGATCCCCCACGTCCTGGAGTCGTAGCAGTGCGACGGAAAGATGGTCGTCCCATCAAAGGATAGGACAAACCATCAATTGCGACGGCAATTTACTGTCAGTTGCCATTGCACTATACAATCATAGGTGTGATGGAAAGGAAGCATTCTCTTTTTAATTTCCTTCCCTACAAACAGGTTTAGATTTTTGAGTTTTTTTGTGTGTCTTAGCCCTGCTCTTTTGAGCGGGGTTTTCTTTTCCTCAAAAAATCAATCTCTTTGACCTGCCACCTATGAAACCGCTTCTTCCATATCTTCAACGTCTGCGGAAGTTTCTATGCTATCTAAACCATTGCTTCCATCATTGATATGGACTAAGCGAATATGTTTATACCCAAGTTTGATTTCAAACTCTTCCCCTGGTTCTAAACCCATTGCTTGAGTATAAGTAGAGCCAATGACAATCTGACCATTTTTGTGAACGCTAACTTTGTAAGTTGGTTCACGTCCACGACCATCTTTTCCTCCATCAGGGTCTAGAGGAACTCCCTTTGCTTCCAAAACCGCATCGTAAAACTCGGTTAAGTTAACGCGAGTTTGACCTGTTTTGGTTTTATTGTAATAGCCACAGAGTTTGGCGGTTTCTCGACGAGGCTTGTCGGAGAGTTCTTTAACTTTTTGCAGCAAGACTCGACCTTTTAACGGTGCAGTTTGTTCTTCCATATTTTCTGTGAATTATCCTCTAATTGTCTGTTCACTTCGGAGAATTTCCTTTGAAGCATTCCTCCTATTAAAAATATATCGTTAAACTCCCACAATGTTACAAGAAATTTTTTTGATTTGGCAATTTCCTATTACTGAGTCCTTGGGTTGAGTGTGATAAAATTCTTAACAAGCAATGGGGGAAGGGAAAATATTTCTGCTCTAGAAAGGGAAAAAAAAGGCTTCTGTCGCCTCCAGATATGAACAACAGCGCCTTGATCTCAACAAGTTATCCCCAGTTCGTCTCTGAGGGGAAAAATTCTTTCCTAGGGAGGGATCAGGGAGAATCTATGGGATTTAAAAGGATAACAAACGATTGGGGATCATTGTTTCTGCTATGATTGTTCCCAGTAATAGAGAAGGATTAACCCGCGTTCAACTCAATGATGAGACTCGAAATCGGTGATGATTTTAATTAGGAAGAGGGTTGGTGCGCTTTCTTCGATCAAGTCGGCTCAATCCTCTTGCCACAAAGCTAATTTTAACTGACTCTCAGGTCGATCGCGCTGACAGAAAAATAATGAGTAAGGGGGAAGTTTCCTAAGATCAGGAAAAACCTTCACCGTCAACCACACTCGTCCTCAAATAAGAATCATTCAATTGTATCAAAGTATTAGATGCTAAATTTAGTTATTGTCAGCAGTGGCTAGAAGGTTAATCTTATCATCTCTGGGAAACTTCTGATAGACGGACGGCGATCTGACGATTAAACTAGATAGCTAAGGAGAATCATTGTTCTCAACAGCACTCAGTCAACGCTTCTTGATCTCCCATTCCAAAAGTAACCAATAGCCAAGAATTTACCTCCTAATCAAACTGATGAACCAAGAAACCCCTAATCAAGAATCTAACCAAATAGAAACCCCCACCTTTGGCTGGACTCCCTATGCAGAACGGATGAATGGACGCTTTGCGATGTTGGGATTTGTCGCTTTACTCGTTATTGAACTCGTCACTAACCAAGGTTTTTTCGCTTGGTTAGGGTTAAGATGACTTTCTTAATTGTTTTCACTGCCCAAACCCTCTTCCTCATCTCTTCCTCCTTATGACTTGTCAGCAACTCCTCGATCGCATCGCCACTCTTGGTCAAAAGATTGGTAAATCCCCAAACCTAACCGCTTTGTCACAAGCGTCAGCACAAGGAAACGTCCCCGATGCTCAACAATTACACTATCTCCTCGAACAAGAATTAAGTCAGCGTCAACGCTTCTGTGCTGAGATTCAAACTCTCACTCGCCAACTCAATTTATATCTGAAATGGCAGAGCTTTTCCCCCCCAAGGGTCTCAGAACCAACAACGGTTTTGAGTCCGCAACGATACCAAGATTTGGTTGATTTGCCCCCAGAGGGCTATTTGGTCGCTAATCTTGAAGGTTTGATTTTAGAAGCTAATCCCACTGCTCATGAGTTACTCCAAGTCTCTAGTCAGAAGTTAGTAGGACATTCCCTATTGGATTTTGTACCAGAAACAGCAGCTAAAAATCAAGTCCGAAACGCGATCGCCTCCCTGATTCAGAAAGAGACAATGACAGCAAGATGTGAAATTAATTTTTCTTCACAACAAGGCTCTCAGTTTTTAGCAGCTTTACGCTTAAGTCAAATCTGCGATCTCGACACAGAAACCACACAACTTCACGTTTCTTTACAAAATATTAGTGAACGCCAACAAATTTATCAAGCCCTAGCAGCCAGTGAAAAAAAATGGAGAGCGTTATTTGATCAAAGTTTTCAAATTATGGCTCTCTTGGATGGACAAGGGAAAACGATAGATCTCAATCAAACAGCCCTTGAGCTAACACGCCATACTCTACTCCAACTTAGTGGTCAGCATTTTGCTGATTTACCTTGGTGGCTCAGTGTGGCCGATCGCGCTCAAGTGAGACAATCTATTAAATTAGCCAAAGTGGGAGGACTGGTGCGTTATGAGGTAGGATTACAGTCCAGCGAGGGAGAAGTGATTCCTATTGATTTATCCTTGAAATCAGTGCAAAATGAACAGGGAGAGGTGGTCTTACTGATTGCAGAAGGACGGGATTTGCGCGATCGCCTAGATCAGGAAGCAGAATTGCGCTGCGAAAAGGAAATTTCTGACTCCATTCTCGAAAGTCTGCCTGGGGTTTTTCTGATGATCAAACGCAACGGCCCTTGTATCCGTTGGAATCAAGAACTCGAAAAAATTACGGGTTACAATAAACGCGAAATTGAAAAAACCGACCCCCTAGACTTTTTTATTTTCCCCGATCGCGATCGTATCGAAGACAAAATTCGAGCAGCCTTTACCCAAGGAAAATCAGCCATTGAAGCCACTTTTTTAGGGAAACGAGGGCAAACCACTACCTGTTACTTAAATAATCTTTCCCTGAAACTCAATGGCGATCAAGACTATTTAATCGCAGTGGGAATTGATATAACCGAAAAGAAACAAGTGGAAAATGAACGGCAAAAACTAGCCACCCTTGTGGAAAATAGCCAAGACCTCATTAGCTTAACCACCCTCCATGAAGAAGTCCAATTTCTAAATCCAGCAGGACATGATTTACTAGGATTTAATCATCAAACCACATTTCCTTTAAATCTTAAGCATTTTTTCTCTGATCAGAGTGAACAGCAATTCATTACAGAAATCTTGCCCAGCATTCTGAAAACAGGACAATGGTATGGTGAACTGGAATTAAAAAATGACCAAAGTCAAAAAGTTTTTTCAGTCTTAGCAAATATCTTTCTCATTCGAGATTCAATCAGTAAAAAGCCCATTAATTTGGGAGTAATTGCCCGTGACATTACCCAGCGCAAAAGAACAGAAAATGCTCTCAAAACCAGCGAAGAGCGGTTTCGGAGCATCTTTGAACAAGCAACAGTTGGCATTGCTTTGCTTGACATGAAAGGTCAGTTTCAAAGCATTAATCAACGAGGAGCAGAAATTTTCGGCTATTCTGAAGCAGAATTATTAACCCTTACCTATCAGGATTTAATGGTAGCTGAATTAGAACCAGAAAGGGATGAATCAGTGACAGAATTGTTAGCAAACGCCACGAAGACGTTTTCCAAAGAACAACGGTATCGTCGTCAAGATGGAAGTTGGGTTTGGGTGAATCTTACCATGTCTTTAATCTCTTCCTCCTCAAGCCAACCTCAATCTTTATTAGCCATTATTGAAGATATCAGCGATCGCAAAATAGCTGAAGCAGCTTTACAAAAAAGTGAAGAAGAATATCGGTCTTTAGTTAATGGTATTCGGGAAGTAATTTTCCAATTAGATATAGATGGAATTTGGCATTTCTTAAATCCTGCTTGGACAGAAATTACAGGATATTCGATCGCAGAAACGATCGGGAAATCTTTTCTAAATTATACTTACCTAGAAGATTTTGCCTATCATCAAAACCAACTCCAAAACTTACTCAAAAACCCAGATCATCACTGTCGCTATCAAGTCCGTTGTCAAACCAAAAACAGTAGTTTCTGTTGGATGGAAGTAACCGCCCGTGTGACTAGAAATGGGGCGGGAGACCTAACTGGCATCACAGGGACGCTCAATGATATCACAGAACGTCGCCAAGCCGAAGACCAATTAAAAGCAGTGATTAACACCGTACCTGGTTTAGTCTCTTGGGTGAGTCGGGATGGACGCTATTTGGGCGTTAATGAACAATTAGCCCACACCTTTAATTTAGAACCCCAAGACTTTGTTGATAAAGAAATTGGCTTTTTCGATACTAGCCCTTCCTTTGTTCACTTTATGTATGAGTTTCTAGCCAGTGGAGACAATGATACCTCTCAGGTGATTGAAAATACCCTAAGAAATGGCGAAACTCGTAGCTTCCTGATCGCCGCGCAAAAATATCGCCAAGCCAGCGCAGCGGTCGTAATTGGAATTGATATCACAGAACGCAAGCAAGCAGAGTTAGCACTCAAAGAAAGTGAAAATCAATTCCGTCAACTCGCTGAGAACATTGAACAGGTGTTCTGGATGGTTGACTTAATTCAACAAAACTTTATTTATATTTCCCCCGCTTATGAATCAACTTGGGGACGCAGCGTACAAAGCGCCTATGATTCCCCAACGGATTGGCTAACCTCCATTCATCCCGATGATTATCACCGCGTCCTCATGGCTTCTCGCAAACAAATTCGCGGTCAGTATGATGAAGAATATCGCATTATACGCCCAGATGGAGAAGTGCGCTGGATTCGCGATCGCGCCTTCCCCGTTCGGAATGCCAAAGGAAAAGTTTATCGCCTTGCTGGTATTTCTGAAGATATCACAGAACGCAAACAAGCCAAACAAGCCCTGAAAAAACGAGAACGCTATCTCAAAGCCTTGGTGGGCGTTCAACGTCGTTTACTCGCCTCAAAAGTGGATGAATCCCTCTATAAAGAAGTTTTAGCCATTTTAGGAGAAGCCTGCGAAGCCAGTCGGATTTATGTTTATGAAAACTTTGTCGATGGACAAGGGGTTAGACAGGGCGATCTCCGCGCTGAGTGGTATTCCCAGAACTATTATCATTGTTATGAGCTTAACTCAGATTCCAGCTTCTCTTATGAAGCAAACTTGGGTGCAGAGTTATACAATCAACTCAAATCGGGAGATTTTATCCAAGTCAACACCTATGACCTCCCCGAAGAGAAACAAGCCTTTTTCTGGGAAAAAACCATCTTTTCCTTCCTTATGCTTCCCCTGATGGTCAATGGCGAATTTTTTGGGGTGATTGGCTTTGATAACTGTGAAGCGAGTACCATTTGGGGCCGCTTAGAAGTGGGATTGTTGAGTTCAGCCGCCGCTGCGATCGCCCTAGCAAAAGAAAGACAATTTACCCAAGAAACCATCCAACAACAACTCACCGCCATTGAAACCACCACCGATGGGATTATGATTATTCATGCAGATGGGAAAATTCATTATGTGAACCCCGCTTATTGTCAAATGCTTGGCTATGACTCCCCCGCTGCGATTTTCAGCAGTCAATGGTCTTACCACCACCCCCCAGCAGAAAGAGGACGCATTCAAGAGGAAATTTTGCCACACTTGGAAAGTCATGGCTGTTGGAGTGGGGAAATCTCCGCCCAGCGACAAGACGAAACCACCTTTATTCAAGAACTTTCCATGAACTTGACCCAAAATGGCGAAATTATCGGCGTTTGTCGGGATATCAGCGATCGCAAAGAAGCAGAAAAACAACTCAAAGCCTCCCTCGAAGAAAAAGAACTCCTCCTCAAAGAAGTTCATCACCGTGTTAAAAACAATCTTCAAGTTATCTCTAGCATCTTTTCTCTGCAATCTCAAACCCTTGAAGATAAACAAGCACTTGCTATTCTCGAAGAAAGCCAAAACCGCATTAGCTCAATGGCTTTGATTCACGAAAAACTTTATCAATCTGCTAACCTAGCTAACATAGACTTTGTAGAATATATCCGTGATCTGGCTTATCATCTCCTCGCTTCCTATAACGTTAATCCCAATTGGATCAAAACCGACATGAATATCCAATCGATTCCTCTCAATCTTGATAGTGCCATTCCTTGTGGGTTGCTGATCAATGAACTTGTTTCTAACTCACTAAAACATGGCTTTCCAGATCAACGTTCAGGAAGAATTTATATTTTCCTTGGCTATAAAGACGAACAAAAAGAAACCCTTTACCTAAAAGTAGAAGACGATGGCGTAGGATTACCCGAAGGGTTTAACCCTCGCAAAAGCACATCTTTAGGATTTTCTTTGATTACTTCTCTAACTCAACAGTTACGTGGTACTCTAAAGTTTCAGAATAACCCAGGCGCAAGTTTTGAAGTTACGTTTCCCAAACCCATTGAACGCAAAAGATTTTAATTAAGCCATG
Organism: uncultured Dactylococcopsis sp.; assembly: GCA_964463655.1. Classification (GTDB taxonomy): domain Bacteria; phylum Cyanobacteriota; class Cyanobacteriia; order Cyanobacteriales; family Rubidibacteraceae; genus Halothece. The sequence continues at coordinate 33,103 of CAYXDG010000009.1, read as the reverse complement.
TCCCGTAACAAAATTTTAATCGTAGAAGATGAAGCAGTGGTCTCTTTAGACATTGCCAGACGTTTAGAAAAAATGGGCTATGATGTCATTGGTCGCCTCGCCTCTGGTGAAGAAGCCTTAGAATTAGTCCAAGAAGAACGTCCCGATCTCGTCCTTATGGATATTAACCTCCAAGGAGAAATGGATGGGATTCAAACCGCTACCACTCTCTATAAGGAGCATAACTTGCCAGTGATTTATTTAACGGCTTATGCTGGAGAAGGAACACTCGAAAGAGCGAAAGAGAGTAAGCCTTATGGATATATTCTCAAACCCTTTAAAGAAAGAGAACTCCACGCAGCGATCGAGATTGCTATCTCTCGTCACCAAGGAGAATAACGAATCATTCATTTAACGTCCTTGTGCGTGCATAGAATTAATCATGTCCGCACACTTTTGCGTAACACTCTCTAAAATCTCTCGTTTGCTAGAAGCCGGAGGAGGGATTAATTGCCCAATGCGAGCCGTAATCGGGGGGAAAATCGCCCCTTGAGCCGCTTTTTCCGTCCCCCAGAGACTAACAGGTAAAATAGAAACTTGGGCTTTGGCTGCAATGAGTGCTGCGCCCAGCTTGGGATCAGTGATCGTTCCGTCAGGAGTGCGGGTTCCCTGCAGAAATATTCCTGCGGCCCATCCTTGTTCAACTGCTTTTAAGGCTTCTTTAATGGCGCTGCGATCGACCTGAGAGCGTTTGACAGGATAGGCCCCATACAGAGAAATCGCCTGCCTTAGCACAGGAATCTCGAATAATTCCTCCTTTGCCATATAAGCCACAGGACGACCCACACAACAGGATAGTAACGGCGGATCGAATAAGCTAGCATGATTACTGACGACGACCAATCCTCCTGTTTTGGGAACATTCTCTCGACCGTAAAGTCTGCCCCGAAAATAAACCTTAAAAAGGGGGCTAACCACTGACCATTTGAAAAGGTGGTACAAGATTAAATTGCTAAATGGTTCTCTGATTTGAGTTGAATTAACCATTATGATTGATGATAAGGGATAATGTGTTATTTTATCTACTTCATTGATGGTCAGCTTAGAGCCTGTAACGTATTATGACAGTTGATGACGCGATCGCCCTAGTTGATGGACTCCTCTACCCAGATGGCTTAAACGATTTACAAGCATCAGTCTTTCGGTCTTGTTGGCTAGGAGACGATTATCATCACATTGCCCGTGAATTGGGTTATGATCCGAGTTATATTCGGACAATTGGGTATCGTCTTTGGAGACAATTAGGCGATCGACTCAACGAAAAAGTGACAAAAAGCAATCTCCAGAGGGTTCTTGAGCGCTATGCGGAGAAACCGCCAAAACCCCAGATCAAGTCACAGCCTCATGCACCGAAATTTCCCGACTTCCCCCTCAACTTTCAATCTCCTTTCTATATTCAACGGCCCCCCATTGAGCAACATTGCTCTCAAAAAATCTTACAGCCAGGCTCTTTAATTCGCATTCAAGCCCCAAAATATACAGGAAAAACCTCTTTACTCTATTACTTGCTTGGCAATGCACGGGAGCAAGGATTTTCCACTCTACGTATCAGTTTTGAAGAAGCCACCGCAGACAGTTTTGCAGACTTAAACTGCTTTCTCCGTTGGTTATGTCAAAGTTTAGCCCGAAAACTAAAACTCACGCCTAATTTAGAACAATACTGGAACGACGAAGCGAGTTTTGCTAAATCTAATTGTACAGAATATATTGAAGATTATCTGTTACAGAGTATCCATGCTCCTTTAGTCCTTGGTTTAGATGATGTGGAACGAATTTTTACTTATCCTCACATTGCACAAGATTTTTTCCCCCTTTTGCGCCTTTGGCACGAAGAAGCCAATGAGATTGAAATTTGGCAAAACCTCCGCTTAATTGTTGTCCATTCTACAGAGGTTTATGTTCCTTTAGATATCAATCAATCTCCTTTTAATGTTGGTTTACCCATTCATTTGCTCGACTGGACTCCCCAACAAGTACAGGAACTGGCTCTGAAATATAACTTAAATTGGGCTTTAGGGAACACAGGGTTAGAAATCTTACGTCCTTTGTTAAAAATGGTCGGAGGACACCCTTATTTGATCCAACTCACTCTTTATCATCTTTGGGAAAATCATCTCACCTTAGAAAATATCTTACAAAATGCAGCAACGGATAGTGGAATTTACAAAACTCATCTCCGTCGTCTTTTGAACATTTTAAAGGGTTCTCCTGATTTATGTTCGGCAATGACTGAAGTCGTAAAAAGTGACGAACCAGTAGAAATTCCCTCAATGGTGACATATAAACTTCAAAGTTTGGGCTTGGTTAAATTAGTGGGTAATTTAGTGACGATTAGTTATCAACTTTATCAAGACTATTTTCGATCGCGCCTCGATTTAAAACAATAACAAACTTATGGCTGCTCAACGATTTTTTGAACCTTCTACTTTACCCTACCAAGTTGGAGGGGGACTTAGTTTTAATCATCCCACTTATGTGAAACGTCAAGCAGATACTGACTTGTACAAAGGGCTAAAAAAGGGAGAATTTTGCTATGTTTTTAATGCCCGACAAATGGGAAAATCTAGCCTCCGCTTACAAGCAATGCACACTTTACATCAAGAGGGAATTGCTTGTGTTTCTGTGGATTTAACCAATATTGGCACCAGTGAAGTTACCTCAGACCAATGGTATCGCGGTTTATGTTATGAATTAGTCCGTAAGTTTCGCTTAAAAAAACAAGTAGATTTAAAGCAATGGTGGCAAGAATCAGTTAATCTTTCCCCCGTTCAACAGTTTAGTCGCTTCATTGAAGAAATTATTCTCAAAAAAGTGGAAAGTCATTTAATTGTGATCTGTTTTGATGAAATTGATAGTGTGTTAGGGTTGAATTTTTCCACTGATGATTTTTTTGCACTCATTCGTTTCTTTTATAATCAGCGTTGGGAAAATCCCATTTATCAACGGTTATGTTTTGCCCTTTTTGGGGTTGCGACTCCTCCGAATTTAATGCAGGATAAACAACGCACTCCCTTTAATTTGGGCAAAGCAATTCCTTTAAGAGGGTTTCGTCTAGAAGAAGCACGTCCCCTCACAATGGGATTAATTCATATCGCAGAAGACCCCAATGTCGTGCTAAAAGTTATTTTAGGTTGGACTGGCGGACAACCGTTTTTAACTCAGAAATTATGTCAGTTAGTCGCTATAAATTCTGATTACATTGCCGTCGGAGAAGAATCAGAAAAAATTGCCGCGATCGCGCAGTCTGGTATTATTGAAAATTGGGAAGCTAAAGACGAACCAGAACATTTACGCACCATTCGCGATCGCCTCCTCTATAATGAAAAAAGAACCGTTCGCCGTCTCAGTCTCTATCAAGAAATCCTCACCTCTCCCGTCTCCACTTTACTGCACGATCGCCCCGATTATCCTAAAGAAATCCCCACCAGCATTCCCGCCGATGATAGTATTGAACAAACGGAACTTTTGCTATCAGGTTTAGTGGTGAAAGATCATGGCTTCCTCACTGTTTGTAATCCCATCTATAAAGAAATCTTTAACTTAGATTGGATTGAAAAACAACTCTTAACGGTTCGTCCCTATAATAGCCGTCTTCAGGTTTGGTTACAATCAGGTTGTCAAGACACTTCTCCCCTGCTTAAAGGATCAAGTTTAGCCCAAGCACAAAATTGGGCCGATGGGAAAAGTTTAAGCAATTTAGATTATCAATTTTTAGCAGCTAGCCAGTTTTTAGCTAACTCCGACGATCTCGATACCGTTCCTAATTATTCTCCAGCAAAGGAAAACAGAAAGATACCTGTTGGTTTAGCGGTTACTTGCTTAGTTATCTTCACTTTATTAGGCTTAACTTGGCAAACCTTAAAACAACAAAGAAAGGAAGCAGAACTATCTGAAATTGAGGCTTACAACTTACTAGCAGAAAGTTATTTGTCTTCACAACAACCTCTTGACGCGATCGTTGCCACCTTAAAAATGACCAATAAACTGCAACATTTAGAGACATCTTCCCCAGTTAAACAACATAGCATCCTCTTACTACAACGGGCGATCGCACAGTTGTCCAATTCAGAACAGGAAGAGATGACCAATAATCTTTCCCAACTCATTGGAAAAGGATGTCATGAAATAGAAAACTATCTTCAATCTGATCCAGAAAAACGGAAAGCTGCTCAAGGAAAACTGTATATCCTTGAACAAGAAAACATTTGTCAATCACTCTAAATTACCACTTCAAGGTTGCTGCTTCAAGGCCCTGTTCCCGCCTAATTTTACCATCTTTTTCAAACCAAGCAATAATTTGCTCTGGGGTTAAATCTTCTACCGCAACCCCTTCTTGTTGCGCGATCGTTTTTAACAATCTCAACGAAGAAATGGTCAACCGTGTTAAAAACTTCTCTGGAGAAGAAAGTAAGGCTTTATCTACTTCTGCTGATTCTTCTTGGGTTAAAAATTGAACGGAACTATCTTCTGTCATGATTCCTATGTGATTTTGTCTTTTCTAAAATAAAGGATTAGTCCTAAATCTCCACCATGATTGGTATATTCAACATACATCTCTCTAACATGATTCTTTTGAAGGATCAAAAAAAGATTGCTAATTAATTTCACTAGGATCAATTCCCAACTCTCTGAGACGAGTTGCTAAACGGTTAGCCCGTTGTTGTTGAACATCAGCCCGTTGTCGTTCCCTCTCAGTCTGTTCTTTTGAAGTGAGAATCCAATTTCCCTGTTCATCACGCCAGCGTAACCACAGCCTTGTCATTTCTTCATACTGTCCCAACCATAATCCTAAACTCATCTTAATCTCTTCCACCCACAGACCTTGATTTGTCAATTCCCACGGTTGATAACCTCTCTGTGTCCATTGGTAGGCTTTGATTTGATTGGTATAGCGATCAAAGGTGACATAATAGGGAATGCACAGAATTTCCTCATAAACTGTCCATTTGGTAGGCGGTTTGTTTTCTTCTGATGCTGTTAACCCTAAATCTTCGTTTTCCGTTCCAGGTGAGAGTAATTCAATCACGATTAGGGGAGAAACGCCTTCATCCCACACCACATAACTTAATCGTAAGTCTTCGTTATTATACAAGCGAGACACCCCAACCACTGCAAACCAGTCTGGGCGTTTATACCATTGAGTCTGGCTAGGATCATAGTAAACATTGAGGTCAGTAGCAGTCAAGACTTGATCAGAAGGATAATTGGAGGGTTGGAAGGTCTCATCTAATAACCGAGGCTGATAAATGTGGAATTGATCGGGCAAACCGGGTTTCTCTGGGTCTTCGCTGGGTAAATCATACATCGTCGGGAGGACTTTGTTTGGAAAGTGTTGAGGATTGGGTTGAAACATTTTGTCAGTTATTCCTAATTGATCTAAATTTTAAGGCTGTGTGACAGATTAATTATTAATTATCAATTCTATTAAATAGCCACAGCGATGTTCGCCATGATACAACCAGTGGGTTCGCTCCACTGTACAATCGGGGAGAATGGTGGCAAACATTTCTAACTCATGTCCACAGACGCTAGGATAGGAGGCAGCAACACTCGCGATCGCGCAGTTGTGTTCAAAGAGAAAAAACTTGGGCTGCTCACTCTCCTCATCACCTTCTATGGGATGATATTCCGCCATGTAGCCTTCTGCTTGTCTCAATTTTACTAACCTAGCAATCCGTTCTTCCAACGACCCAGTACCGATTTTTTGGCGATAATCATCCGCTTTGCGTTGCCATTGCCTTTCTAAAACCGCTTGCACTTGTTCTTCTCCTGCGGTTTCAGCGAGGGTATGGAGAAAAGAAACTGCAAACTCCCCATAATCGTGGGGTAGGCGATCGCGCCCTTTTTCGCTAATCTGATACATATACTGGGGTCGTCCCATCCCACTTTGGACTGATTCGTAACACAATAGCCCCTCTGCTCCCAATTCCTTGAGATGTCGTCTAGTCGCTTGTGGACTAATTCCCAGCACATCTGCTAAATCTTGCGCCGTGACTTGTCCCTGTTTGAGAATATGCCTGAGAATGTCCTCTTTGGTCGAACTCTGGCTGACTGTCGCTGTTTTCTGACTCATCCTAGAACCGTCCCTCCTTAATCTTTAAATAATTTGACAACCTCTTTGTTGTTAATGTAGCCTAAAAATAGTTAAACAACAAACAGGTTTCGTAAGTCGGTCGTTGGTTGGAGAATCAAGACCGCAATGCGAAATCATAGCCTAACTTGAGGAAACACGCTTGTCCATGACTGCAACCAAAACTCTAATCAACCAACCCTACAAATATGGTTTCGTTACTGACATCGAAACCGAAACCCTCCCCCGTGGACTCAATGAAGACATTATCCGTATGATCTCAGGGAAAAAGAATGAACCTGAATTCATGCTGGACTTTCGCCTCAAAGCCTATCGTCAATGGTTAAACATGAAAGAACCCAACTGGGCGCACGTTGGGTATCGTCCCATTGATTTTAACGATATTATTTACTATTCTGCACCGAAACAGAAAGAAGAGAAAAAACAAAGTTTAGATGAAGTTGATCCCGCACTCCTTGAAACCTTTGAAAAATTAGGAATTCCCCTCTCTGAACAAAAACGGCTAGGTAATGTGGCGGTAGATGCAATCTTTGACAGTGTTTCCGTTGCGACCACCTTCAAGGAAAAGTTAGCAGAATCTGGCGTTATTTTCTGTTCTATCTCCGAAGCATTACAAGAATATCCTGAACTGGTGAAAAAATACATCGGAAGCGTTGTCCCCACTGGCGATAACTTCTTCGCTGCGTTGAACTCTGCAGTGTTTAGTGATGGGTCTTTTGTTTACATTCCCAAAGGTGTAGAATGTCCCATGGAACTTTCGACTTATTTCCGCATCAACACCGACGAAGCGGGACAGTTTGAACGTACCCTCATTATCGCCGAAGAAGGGGCCTCTGTCAGCTATTTGGAAGGCTGTACCGCGCCCATGTACGATTCTAACCAACTCCATGCAGCGATCGTGGAACTTGTCGCCTTAGACGACGCAAACATCAAATATTCCACTGTGCAAAACTGGTTTGCTGGGGATGAAAACGGCAAAGGCGGTATCTACAACTTTGTCACCAAGCGCGGACTGTGTAAAGGAAAAAATTCTAAAATTTCTTGGACACAGGTAGAAACAGGGTCTGCGGTGACATGGAAATATCCCAGTTGTGTGTTAGTAGGGGACAACTCTGTGGGAGAATTCTATTCCATTGCGTTAACCAATAACTATCAACAAGCGGACACAGGCACAAAAATGATCCACATTGGGAAAAACACCAAGAGTACCATTATTTCTAAAGGTATTTCCGCAGGACATTCCCAAAACAGCTATCGCGGGTTAGTGAAAATGGGACCAAAAGCTGATGGCGCACGCAATTATTCTCAATGTGATTCTATGTTAATCGGCGATCAAGCAGAAGCCAATACTTTCCCCTATATCCAAGTGGATAATAATCGGACGAAAGTGGAACACGAAGCCTCTACTGCTAAAATTGGTGAGGATCAACTCTTCTATTTTGCCCAACGGGGAATCTCGGAAGAAGATGCAGTCTCAATGATTGTTAGTGGTTTCTGTAAAGAAGTGTTCAATCAGTTACCAATGGAATTTGCAGCCGAAGCGGATAAATTACTCGCATTGAAGTTAGAAAATTCTGTTGGCTAATTATCAATGGTTGCTACAAATCCACGTTTTCAAAAATCCCCCCAACCCCCTTAGAAAGGGGGGCAATCAGTTAACATTTCATTGAAAAATAATGTAGAGACCTTTCATGAAACGTCTCTGGATAAAGGAAGAAAGAAAAATAACATGATCAAAGAAGATAGCAACGTTATTTTATCCATTAGAAATTTACACGCAAAAGTTGAAGATACCCCGATCTTAAAAGGAACAAATCTCGAAGTTTGCGAAGGGGAAATTCATGCGATTATGGGGCGTAATGGGTCGGGAAAAAGTACCCTTTCTAAAGTTTTAGCAGGTCATCCCGATTATCAAATTACTGAAGGGGAAATCATTTACAAAGGGGAAAATATTGCTGACCTCGAACCCAATGAACGGGCGTTAAAAGGGATTTTTCTCGCGTTTCAATATCCTTTGGAAATTCCAGGGGTGAGTAACTTAGACTTCTTGCGCGTTGCTTACAACTCCCATTGCAAAGCCAAAGGAGAAGAAGAAATTGATGCCTTTGATTTTGAAGACTTAGTGGAAGAAAAGCTAGAAATTGTCAAAATGAATCCTAGCTTCTTACAACGCAGTCTTAACGAGGGCTTTTCGGGTGGGGAGAAAAAGCGCAATGAAATCTTACAAATGGCGCTACTTGAACCCACATTAGCCATTTTAGATGAAACTGATTCTGGGTTAGATATTGATGCGTTAAGAATTGTCGCTAATGGAGTCAATCAGTTAGCAACCCCTGACAATGCAACGGTGATGATTACTCACTATCAGCGTTTATTAAGCTATGTTGAACCAGACTATATTCATGTTATGGGAAATGGAAAAATGATTGCCAGTGGCGGGAAAGAATTAGCCTTGCAACTGGAAGAACATGGTTATGAATGGCTATATGAACAGTATGCACCCCAGGAGGTTAACGCCTAGATGAGTATGTCGGTTTCTTCTGAAGATAAACTTGCCAATCAGGATCAATTTCTCAGTCATCTCTTAAGCCAATGTCAGGGGAATACTCTCTCCAAAGATGACTCAACATTTGCAGTTTGGTTACAAAAACGCCAGCAGGAAGCAGCCAGTTGGGTTGCAGAGTCCAGAATGCCTCACCGTAAAGATGAGGAATGGCGCTTTACAGATTTATCCCCTTTACTAAAACACTCGTTTCACTTTAGCAAACCCGTTGCCGTTGACCCAGAGGCAATAGAAAAATATGCCTTTCCTGAAGCGTCTCAGTCGCGGTTAGTCTTTGTCAATGGTCATTTTTCTCCTAACCTCTCCCAACTGGAAAAACTCCCCGCAGGGGTAAAGGTAGCAAGTCTCGCTGACTTAGATGTTCATCAGCAGTCGCAAGTGACAGATTATTTAACTCAGCAGGTAGGGGGAGAAGAGTTATTTACTGCACTGAATACCGCAGGTTTTCAAGATACCGCAGTGGTCTGGGTGGCGGTGAATACGGAAGTGGAAACCCCTTTACAGATTCTGTTTCTGTCGGTGGGAGAGGAAACGCCTCAGTTAATGCAACCCCGTTTGTTAGTGGTTGCGGAAACCAGTTCTAAGCTAACGTTTGTTGAACAGTATGCCGGGTTGACAACAAGTCAGACTGCGCCTTATTTTTGTAATCCTGTAACAGAAGTTTGGCTGGCCGAGAATGCAGAGGTGAATCATATCCGCTTACAGGAAGAAGCGTTAGACAGTTTTCATATTGCAAAAACAGCCGTAACCCAAAGTCAAGATAGTCGTTATTATGGCTTTCCGATCAGTTTCGGGGGGCAAATATCCCGTCATGATTTCGACGTATTTCATACAGGAACACAAGTCAATAGTACCTTGCATGGGTTAACCTTGGGAAGTGGGGAACAGTTTTTAGATACTCACAGCGCGATCGCGTTTCGTCATCCTCATAGCAGCGCCAATCAACTCCATAAGTGCATTTTAGACCAATCCGCCAGAGCCGTGTTCAACGGGAAAATGTTTGTTCCCCAAGCAGCACAAATGACCGATGCAGCGCAATTAAACCGTAATCTCCTTCTCTCTCCAAAAGCGCATATAGATACAAAACCAGAGTTAAACATCGTCGCAGATAATGTTAAATGTTCTCATGGCGCAACTGTTAGCCAACTAGAAGCAGATGAGTTATTCTATCTTCGCAGTCGCGGGTTAGACTCTCAAGCAGCGTCCAATTTGTTAATTAAGGCCTTTGCAGCAGAGATTATCGACGAGATTGCCATTCCCTCCATTCAAAAACAATTGTACAGCAATTTGCAAAACCGATTTATAGGCTAGAAAAAAATATGACCATCGCAACCACCCAATCAATCGCCGATCGAGTGCGTACCGATTTTCCCATTCTAGATCAGAAAGTGAATGGGCGATCGCTGATCTATTTTGATAGTGCAGCCACCTCGCAAAAACCCTTATCTGTCATCAACGCCTTAGACAGTTACTATCAGCAAATTAACTCAAACGTTCACCGAGGCGCACACAGTTTAAGCACAAAAGCCACAGAAGCCTTTGAAGCAGCGCGAGACAAAACGGCTCAGTTTATTAATGCTAATACCCGCAATGAAATTGTTTTTACTCGTAACGCCACCGAAGCGATTAATTTAGTAGCTTATAGCTGGGCGTTGAATAACTTACAGCCTGGAGACGAGATTTTAACCTCTGTCATGGAACATCATAGCAATCTTGTGCCTTGGCAAATGGTAGCACAAAAAACAGGCGCGGTGCTTAAGCACGTTGGCTTAACTGAAGACGAAACTTTAGACTTAGACCCGTATAAAAATCTCCTATCTGAGAAGACAAAATTAGTCGCGATTGTCCATGTTTCTAACACTTTAGGCTGTATTAACCCTGTGGAAGAAATTACCCGCTTAGCCCATGAAAAAGGGGCAAAAGTGTTAATTGATGCTTGTCAAAGTGTCCCCCATTTACCTGTTGATGTGCAAGCCATTGGCTGTGACTGGTTAGTGGCGAGTGGTCATAAAATGTGCGGTCCTACTGGAATTGGTTTCTTGTATGGCAAAGAAAACATTTTAAATGAAATGCCTCCTTTTTTAGGGGGAGGAGAAATGATTGGCGAAGTGTCTTTAAATAGCTTCACCTATGCCGAGTTACCCCATAAATTTGAAGCGGGAACACCTGCGATTGGAGAAGCCATTGCCTTAGCTGCTGCTGTGGATTATCTTAACAACATTGGCATGGCAAATATTCACGCCTACGAAGAAGAATTAACCGCCTATCTTTTCCAAAAATTACGACAGTTTCCCGACTTAAAAGTTTACGGCCCCCAACCTACTGTTGATGGAAAAGGAAGGGCTGCCTTAGCTGCATTTAATGTGGAAAACTTACACGCCAATGATTTATCTCCTCTGCTAGACTATGAAGGGGTTGCCATTCGATCGGGTCATCATTGTACACAACCATTACACACCGTTTTAGGAGTAGCAGGAAGTGCAAGAGCAAGCCTTTATTTCTATAATACCTTTGCTGAAATTGATGCGTTTATTGCTGCTTTAGACAGCGCGATCGCATTTTTCAAAGAAATGATGGAAGACTAAAACTCCTAGGGTGGGCATCGCCCACCTTTGATTAATGTTGCTAAAAGACCACGCTTTCCTTGCTTTGTGCTTATGCTAACAATTGCGCCACTTGTTTCGCAAAATAGGTCAAAATTAAATCAGCGCCCGCTCGTTTCATGCTGATCAATGTTTCCATGACAATTTTGTCTTCATCAATCCAGCCTTTCTCTGCTGCTGCTTTAATCATCGCATACTCACCACTGACATTGTAAGCTGCAACAGGAAGATTCGTATTTTGACGCACTAAATGAATCACATCAAGATACGCTAAAGCGGGCTTAACCATCACCATGTCAGCACCTTCAGAGATGTCTAATTCAATCTCTGTTAGTGCTTCTCTGGCGTTTGCAAAGTCCATTTGATAGGTTTTCTTATCCCCAAACTTGGGCGCGGAATCTAAAGCATCACGGAAGGGACCATAATAAGCAGAGGCATATTTTGCAGAATAGGCGAGAATGCCAACATTGGTATAGCCAGCATTGTCTAATCCCTGTCGAATTGCGCCAATGCGACCATCCATCATATCAGAAGGAGCAACAAGATCGGTTCCGGCTGCTGCTTGGGAAACCGCCATTTTTACCAGCACTTCCACTGTTTCATCATTGAGGATTTCCCCTGTTTCGCTCACAATGCCATCATGTCCTTGATCAGAAAAAGGATCGAGGGCGACATCGGTAATCACAATCATTTTAGGGACAGTTTCTTTGATGGCACGGATGGTGCGTTGGACTAAGCCATTGGGGTTGTAGCTTTCTGTGGCGGTTGCGTCCTTTTTCGCTTCAGGAAGGGCGGGAAATAGAGCGATCGCGCAAATCCCCAACTGCGCTGCTTCTTTCACTTCTGCTAACAATAAGTCTAACGTATAGCGATAACTGCCAGGCATGGAAGGTACTTCCACCCGTGTATTTTCTCCTTCCATGACAAACAGGGGATAGATTAAATCTTCTACAAACAGATGGGCTTCCTGCACCATTTTCCGCAGTGCTGCGTTACGGCGTAAACGACGGGGACGACGGGGGAGGGAGAGAGATTGATTGATTTTAATATCTGGCGTGATTGAAGAGGTCATAAGTGATTATTAAACCAGTTTTCAACAATTGTTCTACTATTGTCCCATTCTAAGAACGCGATCGGGTGATTGCAGTTATTGCTCTCGTTAAAGTAACCAACTGGTTAGTTTTTATGGAATTAAACCAACAAAGTTCGAGAGAATCTTTAAGCCAACAAGAGAGGACTTTTCAGGGTGAAACTGTACCGCCATCATATTATCTTGGGCGATCGCGCTGGTGACTTTTTGACTACCATGTGTCACCATAGCAGCAGAAACCTTAGAATCAACAGGGTCAACATAATAAGAATGGACAAAATACATCATGGGCTTTTCAGGTAAATCTTGCCACAAGGGATGATCAGGTTGGGTCAACTCCAGATGATTCCAACCCATGTGAGGAATCCTTAACCCTGTTTCTGGTTGAAACAAGCGCACCGTGCCAGGAATCAAGCCTAATCCTGTTTCCTTCCCTTCCTCGGAACTGTCAAATAACACCTGTAACCCCAGACAAATGCCTAAAAAAGGCTTTCCCTGCGCGATCGCTTCTCGTATCGGCTCAATCAGCCCTCGTTGCTGCAAATGTTGAATCGCAGGGTCAAATGCCCCATCCCCAGGAATCACCACTGCACCCGCATCCCGAATCACCATTGGGGAATCGGTAATCTTGACCTCTCCCCCTACCTTTTCCAGTCCTTTCTCTGCAGAATGGAGGTTTCCCATATCATAATCAATCAGCGCGATCGTCCTCATCTTTTCCTCTCTTCCCGACACTTGTTATCTTGCCTTAAATATGGTATCTTAAACCGAGTTTGTACTTATTTCTTCTGCCAACTGCACTCTCTTAATCCAGTAGCAATTATTACAACTTCAGCATCCTATGCAACAAAAGTATAAAAATACAGTTGGTAGTCTTAAGCATCCCCGACCTTGGCTTAATCTTAGCTTGCTGTTGGTCATGACAAGTTCCCTTGGCATCGGTGGCTATATAATTAGAGAAAGTTATTCGCCAACGCCCTCTCTCACTCCTCTTCAGCAGGGACTAGAAACCCTCAACAATAGCGCGATCTCGATCGCGCAAACCCTTCCCCAACTTCCCAAAAGCCCCTGGCCAAGCATTCATGAACAGGCAAAACAAGCAAACGTCCCCGTCTTGATGTATCATGATATCCTACCAGAAAAAGAAGTTTTCTTTGATGTTACCCCAGAAGAACTCAACGCTCACTTCAAAAAAATTGCCCTTGCTGGCGCAACTCCCATTAGTTTTGACCAACTCCAATATCATCTCCAAACAGGGACTCCCCTTCCTGAAAAACCTGTCTTACTAACCTTTGATGATGGTTATGGAGGACATTACAAATATGTTTATCCTCTGCTGAAAAAATATAATTATCCCGCCACGTTTTCCATTTATACGCAAAAAATGGAAATGAAAACAGGTCGCACCAGCGTAACATGGGAACAACTCAAAGAAATGGCCGCCGACCCCCTCGTCACCATTGCTTCCCACAGCGTTAATCATCCCCTTGACCTCAGACCCTTATTTGACAAAGAATTAGAAATCGAAATCGTCCAGTCAAAAGCAATTTTAGAACAACGCTTAGGCATTCCCATCAAATACTTCACCTATCCCGTTGGGAAACATGACGATCGAGTCCGAGAAAAAGTTGCGGAAGCTGGCTATGAAGCAGCACTAGAAATGAGCAACTATGACGAACATTTTGCTGGCGACTCAGAAGACTTGCTTCGCATTGGTCGCTTTGGACAATCAAACTTAGACAGGGTTTTATCTCAAGCCTGGGGAGGGGATCCCCTTCCCTGTGATAATGTTTGTTATAACTTCAAAACTCCCATCCGTAAAAGCACTGAACCAGTCGGAAGACATCGCGTTACCCTCATCACAGGGGGTCGTCCTGAAACTATCCATGCGGACAGTCGCTATCAAGTCCCAGAAATTATCGAAGGGACAGGAGCCGTTGCTGCGGTGGATGGGGCTTTTTTCTCTTTGAAATATCTAGATTCTAATGTTTTAATCGGCCCAAGTCTGAGCAATAAAGGGCTTGATTTTTCCCCTGGAAATAAAGGAGAGAATAAACAATTAGCAGGTCGTCCTCTGGTTTTAATTGCTTATGACCAAGGGAAATTTATTCCCTTTGACCCTGAAAAACATGATACGATCGCAGCTTGGAGAAAAGAACTCCCAGGGGTCAGAGATGCTTTTGTGGGTGCGGGTTGGTTAGTGAAAGACAATGAAGCACAACCCAGAAGCACTCTCGAAAATTTATTTGGGTTTGATGCGATGCGCTTTCGAGCTTTTTGGGGAATCAACCAAGCAGGACAACCCGTGATTGGTGTTTCTCAAACTCGCATCGACTCGGTGACATTAGGAAAAGTCCTCAAAGAGGTGGGTTTGAGAGAAGCCGTGATGTTAGACTCTGGCGCAAGCACCTCTCTGGCTTATCAAGGACAGTCTCTGGTGGGTTATACCCCTCGTCCTGTCCCCCATGTGGTCGCCTTGTTTCCCCCTCAAACCCTTCGCACCGAAGCCAGTTTATTCCGTGACCAGTAACCAATAACAATTATTAATTATGAAGGCGATCGGATTAATCAGTGGTACATCTGTTGATGGGGTTGATGTCGCTCTCGTAGAAATTAACGGCGAAAAAGAAAATATTCAGGTGGAATTATTAGCTGGTGAAACCTATCCCTATCCTGAAATATTACAAACTGAAATTCTAGCCGTTTGTGCAGGAAAATCATTGACAATACAGGAATTTTGCGCTCTAGATGACGCGATCGCCCAGCATTTTGCCCGATGCGCCCAAACTCTTGAACAAACCACTCAAACCCCTGCCCATCTCATCGGTTCTCACGGTCAAACTGTGTTTCATCGTCCTCCAAAAGAAAACCTCGGTTACAGCGTGCAACTAGGACGAGGAGCCATCATTGCTCACCTCACTCAGCGCCCCACCGTGAGCAACTTTCGCGCTGCGGATATCGCCCAAGGGGGACAGGGAGCGCCCCTAGTTTGTAAAGTAGATGCTTGTCTGCTTTCCCATCCCCAAGAAACCCGTTGTATCCAAAATATTGGCGGGATTAGTAATGTTACTTATCTTCCCCCCCGCAGCGAAGCACACTGGGACAGAAAAGTCTGTGGCTGGGATAACGGCCCTGGGAATAGCCTCCTCGATTTAGCCGTCCAGCGACTCACCAACGGGGAAAAACGCTACGATGAAGGGGGACAATGGGCAGCCCAAGGAACACCGAATCTAGACTTAGTTGAACAATGGCTAGAAGATGACTTCTTTCATCGACCTCCTCCCAAATCCACAGGGCGAGAAGACTTTGGAGAAGCCTATTTAAACCGCGCTTGGGAAATGAGCGCTTCCCTATCTCCTGCTGACATTTTAGCAACCTTAACCGAACTGACCGCCAGTAGTATCGCTAAAGATTATCAAACCTTTCTCCCTCGTCTCCCAGATACAATATTACTCTGTGGTGGAGGAAGTCGCAATCAATATTTGCGGGAGCGCTTGCAACAATACTTGCCAAAAATTAACCTGAAAAGCACAGATGAGGTAGGATTAGATAGTGACTTCAAAGAGGCGATCGCCTTTGGGGTTTTGGCTTACTGGCGTTATCATCAAGGGTTTCCCAGTAATTTAACGCAAGTAACAGGCGCTAAACAAGCCGTAGCGTTAGGAGAAATTCATCTTCCCTGTTAACAAAAGCTAGCATTCAAGGAAAAAACTGTTAAAGTAAAACAAAGGTGTCATCTTGATTTAGAAAGCAATTATAATCCAAAAACCGATCATGTTATTTAAATCTACAACCCGTCACGTTCGCATTTATACCGCCGAGATTCAGGACAATGAATTAGTAGAAAGCAATAATGTCCTGACCCTTGACATCGATCCAGACAACGAATTTAACTGGACCGAAGAAACTTTGAATCAAGTTTATCGTCAATTTGATGAAATGGTAGAATCTTATAGCGGTCAAGAGTTGACTGAGTATAATCTGCGACGGATTGGGTCAGACCTCGAACATCTTATTCGCCATCTTTTAGTTCGTGGTGAGATTAGCTACAACTTAAATAGTCGTGTCCTCAATTATAGCATGGGAGTTCCGAAAGTGGAAAGCCCAAACGCAGAGGAAAAATACAAACTCTAACCTTTTTGATTGAAACCGATTGCTCACTTCTCCCGTCCAATTTTCTTCTCATATCGGAAAGTATAGTTGATGGACGAAACTAAAGAAATTCTCCAGTGTTCATTGGAGCATTGTCGAACCCTTAATCACCTCGCCAATCAGGTATGCTCCCATTGTCAAGCCCCATTGATTAAACGATATCTCTGGGTCGTTGGAGCATCATTTAATGCTGAGGCGATTGGTCAGTTAGTGGCTGATCGATATCTAGTCGTGAGCCATAATTTAGTCCTAGATACTCAGCCCGGAATTTTTCCCTACTTCCCAGAACGAGTTCCTTCTTGGCTCAAACCCTACTTGAAATTAACCCCTTATGGTCGTCATGTCCCGAAAGTTTATGGTCAAATTCCTAGTAAGCGCTTAGAAGTTTGGCTACTCGAATATGAAAATTTCTCCTCGACAATGAGGGAGGAATTAGCGAAGGGAAATTTTATCCCCTCTCTGAGTTCACAATGGCAAAATGCGCCTGCCATTCGTCAATTAAACTGGCTCTTACAAATTAGCCAACTTTGGCAACCCCTTTCCTATCAGGGGGTAGTCAAGACTTTACTCAGCCCTGAATTATTACGGGTGAATGGCTCTGTGGTTCAGTTGCGAGAATTGGCTAACAATGGCAAACAATTGATCACCTTAAAAGATTTAGGAGAATTTTGGTCAACCTATCTTGAAACCGCACAGCCCAAAATTCAAAGATTTTTGCAAGAGGTTTGTGATTGCTTGCTGGCTGAACATTGGCCCAGTAGCGAAGGATTGATTCGTTTTTTAGAAGATGGCTTGAAAGAAATTGCGCGATCGCAGTCTCGGGTTTATCAAATTGCTAGCACCACTGATTCAGGGCCGAGTCGTTCTCATAATGAAGATGCCTATTACCAACAAGAAATTATTGAAAGCAGTGATGTCACTCAAGAAGCGTTAGCGATTGTTTGTGATGGGGTCGGAGGTCATAAGGGGGGAGAAATTGCCTCAAAACTGGCGATCGAAAGCCTACAGCGAGAAATCCCAAGTATTAAAGAAACCTCTCACAATGGTCGTATTTTAACCGAAAAAATTAAACAAGCTGTTGCTAAAGCCAACGACATGATTTCTTGCAAAAATGACCAAGAAAACCGTCAAGCACAAGAACGGATGGCGACAACCTTGGTGATGGCTTTAGCTTACGACCATGAAATGTATATTACCCATGTGGGGGATTCTCGCGTTTACATGATCACCCAAAATGCTTGTTATCAAATAACTTTGGATGATGATTTGGCTTCGCGTCAAACTCGATTGGGTCATCTCTTGTATCGGGAAGCCTTGCAACAGCCCTCTTCAGGCGCTTTAATTCAGGCCTTAGGGGTGAATTCCTCAGAATTTCTTCATCCCACCACCCAACGCTTAGTCATCGATGAAGATTGCGTGTTTTTATTGTGTTCTGATGGCTTGAGTGATAATCAACTGGTAGAACAATACTGGGAACAAGAAATCTTACCCGTTTTGGAAGGAAAAAAAGATTTAGAAACCGTTGCTCAACAACTGATTCATTTAGCCAATACCCTCAATGGACACGATAATGTGACGGTTTCATTGATGAAATGCTCAGTCTCTTCTCATCAGGAAGCAACAGTGATTGCAAAGGTTCAAGAACAAACTCGCATCCAACTTCCCGAAGAAGACAGTATCGGTTCAACCATTACGCAAATCATCTTTACGAAAAAGTGGCGCAGCTTCCCAAATATTGTCTTGATTGGTATCGTGATCATTGCAGGTGTTGGGGTCGCTTATTGGGGATTTCATCAGTTTCAAAAAGATTCGCGTCCAACCCCACGCGATCCCTCTGAGTTAATGTTTCCCCAGCAATCAGATTAGCAAGCGACTCAAGAGAATTTAGAGGGAGTGATGATGGAGGGTCAGATAGTGGTAGTCTTAAGGACGATAACTTAATTAGATGGCGACCAACGGATAGTTAAGTGATTGCATTATCCGATGGTTAATAGTTAGAGAATCTAATTCGCAGTGCGCTCAATGAAAACAACGTGGATTTAGAACAAATTTTTCAAACCCCCCGTCCTGTGATTGGTGTTGTTCACCTCCTACCCCTTCCCACTTCTCCCCGTTGGGGGGGAAACTTAAAAGCAGTTCGAGAACGTGCCGAACAAGAAGCCACTGCTTTAGCTGCAGGTGGTGTAGATGGGGTAATGATCGAAAATTTTTTTGATGCCCCTTTTGCCAAAAATCAGGTTGATCCCGCAGTGGTTAGCGCTATGACATTAATTGTACAACGGGTGATGAATTTGGTGATGTTGCCTGTGGGAATTAATGTCTTGCGAAATGATGCCAGAAGCGCGATCGCGATCGCGTCTTGTGTCAATGCTCAATTTGTTCGGGTTAATGTCCTGACAGGAATTATGGCAACGGATCAGGGAATCATTGAAGGAGAAGCCCATAGCCTAATGCGCTATCGTCGAGAATTAGGGTCAGAGGTTGCCATTTTTGCCGATGTGTTTGTCAAACACGCTTATCCTTTGGGAAACCCTCCCCTCGCCATGGCGGTGGAAGAAACCTTGGAAAGAGGATTAGCTGATGGCATCATTATCTCAGGGGGAAAAACAGGCGCTCCTCCAACCTTAGAAGACTTAAAAACTGCAACCACAGCAGCATCTGGAAAACCTGTCTTGATTGGCAGTGGTGCAACTGATCAAAATATCTCTGATCTCTTAAATGGAGCAGATGGGGTGATTGTCGCCAGTTCTCTCAAGCGTAATGGTAATATTCATCATCCCATTGATCCAATTCGGGTGAGTCAGTTTGTGGAAGCGGTGCGCGAAACTGAAAATAACCCAGAAGAGACGTTTTCATTTCCCACTAAAACTTGACTGCTAAGATTGAATTGTTCTCATTTATTTTTGGAATTTGTCAGAGGAAATCAAAGATGACACGACGACGTTCAACCCCTTGGATTTATCGCTGGTCTCGTCCAATTATCGGCGCGATCGGACTTTTTGGCGCAACTCTAACTGCTTATTTAACCATCCAGAAATGGACAGGTCAAACCGTTGGCTGTGCTGCTGGCGCTGCTGAAGCGGGAAATTGTAGTAATGTTTTAAATAGTGAGTATGCGACGGTTTTTGGACAGCCGTTAAGTTTATTTGGATTTTTAGCCTATAGCGCGATCGTGGTTTTTTCAGTGGGACCGCTTTTGATTAACCCCAATCAACAGAAAAGTCTCCGCAAACAACTGGAAGAATCAACTTGGTTATTACTCTTAATTCAATCTGTGGCGATGACAGTCTTCAGTGGCTATTTAATGTATGTTTTAGCCTTTGATTTACAAACCATCTGTCCCTACTGTATGGGTTCAGCCTTCTTTTCTTTAAGTCTCTTTGCTCTCACTTTATTGGGAAGAGACTGGGAAGATTTAGGACAAATTTTTTTCACAGGAATTGTGGTGGGAATGGTGACCTTAGTTGGCACATTGGGTGTTTATTCTAATGTGAATAATAGTTCGGCAGTTTCTGCTCAAGAAAGCGGTGTTATTCCTGTTGCACAAACCCCTCCTGAACCCCCCAAAGGCTGGCTAATCACTACAGAATCCAGTGCTGCTGAAATCGCTCTCGCGGAACATTTAACGGAAATTGGGGCGAAAAAATACGGTGCTTATTGGTGTCCTCACTGTTACGAACAAAAGCAACTCTTTGGCAAAACTGCTTTTGAGAAAGTGAATTATATTGAATGCGCTCCCCAAGGTCTTGATCCGCAACCAGAAACTTGTCAACAAGCTGGAATTCGCTCTTTCCCCAGTTGGGAAATTAATGGTAAACTCTATCCAGGGACACAACCGTTAGAACGATTAGCTGAACTTTCTAATTACCAAGGACCCGATAGTTTTAAATATCAATTACCTCAACGATAATTACTCCCAGTGAGAGAGGGAATCCCGATAATTGCTAATTACTATTGATTTAAACTTGGGAGAAACTCTTAACTCAATTTAATAAGTATTAAGTATCAGTAATTCATGAAAAAATGTTAGTACCAGCCGAGAAATCAGTCAAACTACAACTAGAAAAACGCTTAGAAGAGGAGCGCATTAAAGAGGAAAGAATGCACGAGGTTCTTCTTCTACTGGATAATTTAGTTCAGCGAGAAGAAGCAACGGTTAAAATGGTTTTAGATTCCTTGTATGATGTCGGTTCAATTAATATCATCAATGAAAAGATCGGCTATCGTCCAATGAATCGTTTTTTCAAGGCGATCGCGAAACTCTCAAAACCTGCTTTTCGCGCTGTTGCTTGGCGTTGGTTTAAAGGAAATTCTCCAGAACTGATTACCAACTGGTTGCGGACAAAAGTAACGTTTTAGTTATTGGTTCATTATCCCCCCCAATGGGAGGGATGTCAGGAGGGACAACGAACAAAATCTAACTTTCTACCTTCATTTCTTCTACTAATTGAACCAACTCTTCCCGACTAGCTTGATAAACTTGACCGCAGAAGTGACAAGTGGCTTCTGCGCCTTCATCTTTTTCAATCATATCTTCTAACTCAGCCACACCGAGTAGTTTTAGCGCCCGCATCATGCGTTCAAAAGTGCAGCCACAATGAAAACGTACCATTTGCACCTCTGGGAAAATATGTAATCCCATATCTCCCAATAACTCCTCAAAAATCCCTGATAATGTTTTCCCCTGTCGCATCAATGGGGTAAAACCAGATAACCGACCGACTCTGGATTCTAAAGTTTGGATTAATTCTTCATCATGGGAAACTTTAGGGAGAATTTGCAATAAGATACCACCTGCAGAAGAGACCCCTTCCGCACCGACAAACACTCCCACCAATAATGCTGAAGGGACTTGTTCAGAGGTAACTAAATAATTCACCACATCATCGCCAATTTCCCCAGAAACTAACTCAACTGTGCTGGAATAGGGATAACCATAGCCAAAGTCTCGAATGACATAGAGATAGCCATCTCTCCCCACAGCGCCACCAACGTCAAGTTTTCCTTGATTGTTCGGGGGTAATTCTACAGAGGGGTTTTGTACATAACCGCGCACAGTCCCATCAACCCCAGCATCCACTAACAGTCCACCAAGAGGACCATTGCTTTTAATGCGAAGATTGACCCGAGATTGTTCTTCCTTCATATTAGAAGCTAATAGTAAACTGGATGACATGGCGCGTCCCAAGGCTGCGGTGGCAACATAAGAGAGATTATGTCGTTGTCGTGCTTCTTCTGTCAAGCCTGTGGAAATAAGTCCCACTGCCCGAATTCCTCCATTTGCTGCGGTTGCTCGAATTAACTGATCCGCCATGCTGTCGTTCTCCTTGCCCTTACATTTCTTTACATTTACTACTTTCTCTATGGTATTCGTTCTTTTGGGTAGTCAAACGCTGAAAATCCTTAAAAGGGCGATCGGGTAGTTGGCTCATGGGGTTCGATTTTTGCTAATGGTCATCATACCCTTTTTGTTGGGTGTGACAGAACCAAGTTTTAATGGGCGCGATCGCGTTTTTCTTTGATCTTTGTCATTATGGAGACTCAGAAAAACGTGATCGGTGTCAATTTTTCTAGGATTACGTATCCTCAGTAACAATAATTATGGCAAAGCAAGTGCTACCTTGATCAGATTAGAGCTAAAGTTAAAAATTGTGGAATGCAAGAACCAGAAAATTTAAATCAACCAGACCCTTCAATCGCCTTATCTTTCATCCCGATCGCGCTACTGATCGCGATGATGATATTTAATGTCATCATCTTTAAAGATAACGCCACATTCGGTCCGAATCAATTGGCTTTGCTGATTGCATCTTTAGTGGCTGGAATGCTGGGAGTGTTTTCCCTAGGGCTGTCTTATTTATATCTAGAAAAACAAATGATCAGGTCGATCGCGATGGCGATGCAGTCAATCTTAATCCTACTGGTGGTTGGCTCTCTAATTTCCATTTGGATTGCCAGTGGCATTGTCCCACTGATGATTTATTATGGCTTAGAAATTATCAATCCCAGTGTGTTTTTGGCGGTTAGCTGTGTGGTTAGCTGTGTGGTTTCCCTTTGTACGGGGAGCAGTTGGTCAACCAGTGGCACGATCGGGATCGCACTCATTGCCATCGGTCAGACTCTGGACGTTCCTGTTGGTATGGTGGCAGGAGCAGTCATTTCTGGGGCTTATTTTGGCGATAAAATGTCGCCGTTATCCGATACCACAAATCTTGCACCCGCAATGGCAGGAACAGACCTATTTACCCATATTCGCCACATGATTTATACCTCGGGTCCTGCGATTATTTTAGCCCTAATTGGCTTTCTGATTTTAGGCTTTTTCTATCAGGGGAGTGATTTGAATAGTGATGCGATCGCACAGGTGCAAAACACGATCGTCAATAACTTTAATATTAACCTCTTGCTCTTAATTGTTCCCTTAGCGGTAGTGACAATGGTTGCGCTACAAGTTCCAGCGTTACCCGCTTTGATCGGCGGCGTGCTCTTAGGCTGTTTGGGAGCGTTAATCTTTCAACAGAACTTGCTAAGTAGCATGATGGAGGGGGGGTTTTCTTTAGGAAAGGCTTATGGGGTACTTGTGACAGTGGCAGCCAGCGGCTTTAGCATTGAAACAGGAAACGAAGTGATTGACTCCCTCTTTTCACGGGGAGGAATGGGTAGTATGCTGAACACAGTTTGGCTGATTCTCTGCGCGATGGTCTTTGGGGGAATCTTAGAAGCCTGTGGGATGCTTCGCAAGTTAGCAAATGTCATTCTCGCTAGGGCCGCTGGTGCGGGGACGTTAATTGGCGCAACCGTGGCCACCTGCTTGTTTATGAACGCTACGGCTTCTGATCAATATATCGCGATCGTTGTACCAGCACGGATGTTTCGATCAGCCTATTTAAGACAAGGATTGCATCCCAAAAACCTCTCCCGTGCGGTTGAAGATTCGGGAACTGTGACCTCGGTGCTAATTCCCTGGAATTCTGGGGGAGCGTTTCATTCTGGTGTGTTAGGTGTTCCTACCCTAAGTTATCTTCCTTTTTGCTTTTTTAATCTTCTCAGTCCCATCGTTTCAGTGTTTTTAGGGTTCATGAATTTAACCATCGATCGCGTTCGGTTAGAAAGCCTTGAAGACGGGGAAATGATGGTTTCTGAGATCACCCGTTCTTCTGAATAAAAACTAATGGCAATGCTTAAAATATTACTGTACGTTGATGTTAATCAGCTTGAGTATAAATTAAATTTCATAGACCGCGCGATCGCCTATGCTAGAGCCTTAGATGGACAGTTTTTATTGATGACAGTCCTTCCTGATTATGGCTCATATTTTGTCAGTCCCCTCCTGCCAGAATATTTTACACAACAAGCAGAGGCTAAGGTTCGAGAAGCACTACAGGAGTTTGCTGCGCGTTATCTTCCCGAGGCTTTAAGGTCCAACGTTACGCTTCGTTATGGTCTCGCACATACCCAAATTTTAGCTGTTGCCGAAGAGGAACAAGTGGATTTAATTTTTCTTAACCGCGATCGCCCAGAGCCTGTGGATTATTTGTTAGGTACAATGGAGGGGCGAGTCAATCGTCGCGCCCCCTGCGATATCATCTTTTTTCATAGTCAATCTTAGCAATGATCAGTGATTGGTGAATTAAAAATAACGAATAAACAATAACAAATTATTAATGATTGAGTGGGTCTTTATGCTTCAACATTTTATCCAAGATGCAACAACCTTGTTTGTTGTCATTGATCCTGTGGGGTTAGTCCCGATTTTTATTGCAATTACGAAAAAAGAACCTCAATTCAGTCGTCAGAGAATTGCTTTATTAGGCGTTGGCATTTCAGCGATTATTTTATTTACTTTTATGATTGCAGGTCAAGCATTATTAAAAGCTCTAGATATTAGTTTACCAGCGTTTCAAATTGCAGGGGGAATCATCCTCTTAATTGTTGGCTTACGCATGGTTTTAAATGAAGATGAACACTCAGCCTCAACTGATCCTGAATCGTCCATTGATTTGGCTGTTTTTCCCCTAGCTACCCCTTTAATCGCAGGACCAGGCGGAATTATGACGGTTGTTTTATTAACAGATAATACCAAGTTTGGCGCGATCGATCAAGCCATTACGTCCTTAGCATTAATGATAGTTTTGCTCTTCACTTATGTTTCCTTACTCTTGGCTGATCTCATTCAAAAAGGATTAGGAGAAACTGGTGTTAATGTAATTACTCGTATTTTAGGCTTATTGGTGGCTGCCTTAGCAATGGAAATCATTCTTAGGGGGATTAAAGGCTATTTTGTCCAGTTATAAAGATAGATCAAACCATCTAAAGCAAAACCGCTAGAGAAAGCTATTCCCTAGCGGTCTTTTTTCCCAAATTATCAGCGCTTAAACAGCAGAACCAACGCCTGCATAAGAGCCATAGAAAAAGATACCAACAACGGCAATAATGCCTAAGCCAGCAATGGTTGCAACAATCCAAAGGGGAATTTTCCCAGACATAATTTTTTCCTCCTAAACAAGTCTAGACAAGTTTTTTAAATGGGTTTAGTTAAAGAAGTAGCTTGAGAAAAGGATTCCCAAGACGAAAACAAGTAACAGCCCTAAATAGAGGGATGTCCGATTCAGTTCGACTGGTTGTTTATTGGGATTTTGATTACGTTCTACCATGATGACTCCTATCTTTGAATAAACTGCATTGCTGCGATCGCACCTAGAAAGAAAACACTAGGCACTGCTAAAGTATGAACGGCTAACCAGCGAATTGTAAAAATGGGATAGGTTACGGGTTCATTGGGACGATTTGTGGTCATGTTTCTCCTCCTTGTTAAGAATATCTACTTATTAAATTCTTCCACTTGTTCTCTGGCTTTATAGCGATCGCTAATAATGGGGAGTTCCTGCCGTTGTTGAGTAAAATACTCATCGGGGCGAGGAGTGCCAAAAGCGTCATAAGCCAAGCCAGTGCTGACAAAGAGCCAGCCTGCAATAAATAACATGGGAATGGTAATGCTGTGAATTACCCAGTAACGAACGCTGGTAATAATATCACCAAAGGGACGTTCTCCAGTATCTCCTGCCATTGTTCTTTTACTCCTTTTACAAAAATTGAAGCCTCATTAGTACATGATAAGAAATGTTTTAACAATTGCGGGATTTCCTTTAAGTTTCTGCGGTCGAACCTTCATATTTCAAGACGATTCCGCGATCGCCGAGAATAAATCCTTTTTCAGGACTAAAAAACTTCACCCGATAGAAATTCCCAGGCACTTGCTGCACATCGCGGTCTTTTTCCCACATTCCCTCTTGTTCAGAGCGACGGAATAAGTCGCCACTTCCCCCGCCGATCCATAACTCATCCTCAGTGCGATAGCCAATATCGAGCAATCCTTTAGAACTGGAAAACTCAGGATATTCTGGGTCTTGCCAGCTTTCAAAGTCCGCGTTTTCTGTAAACTGGACTTGACCACCCCGTGCGATCAGCCAAACCCGTCCATCTGGAGTAAAGCCCATATTTTGCACACGGCGAGAGGTATTGCGTTCATGGGGTTGCCAGGCTTGATCCCCTGGAGTCCATGTGGAATAGAAGTTTCCCCGTGCAGACACGGTAACATACTTCCCATCAGGCGATCGAAAAATATTTCTGGCGACTCCCACCGCTTCTTGGACGAGCGCTTTCCAGTTTTTCCCACCATTGGTGGTTTCATAAATCGCGCCCACATTCGTTACCATTTCAGCAGTGTTTTCCCCTTTGGCAAAGATGCTGTAGGGTTCACCTGGGAGTCTTTTACTCAGAGGGATACGAGACCAATTTTCCCCACCATCCATCGTGTGTAACAAGACAGAGGGTTCACCGACGATCCAACCTTCCTCACCATAAAAACTAACGGAAAGAAAGTCGAGTTTTTCTGCTTCTAAGTCCAACACTTCCCGATGCCAAGTATTTCCCCCATCATTAGTTTCTAGGAGGGTAGCTTGGTTTCCCACCATCCAGCCATGATTGGGATTACTGGTGAAGGCAATATCGAGCAGGGTTTGCTCAGTGGGGAGGTTTTCAATCACTCGCCACGGGTTATCTTCTAAGGATGGCACTTGAGAGCAACTGAAGGTAAACAGAGCGATCGCGCTCCATAAGACAATCTGCTTAATCTTTCTTAAAACACTACTCATATTCACTCATTTTTACTTGGTTATGAGTCTCAAACTTCACTAGCTTACCAGTTTTTTTAACTCAGACCATAAAAACTCATAAACATGAGAAACCCCAGAACTAACGCCCCAAAAATGAGAATATTTTTCTGTCTTGGGGTCAAGCGATTCACGCCGAAACCATAGGAAAGATTACTTTCAAAGCCAGAAGGGGCATCGATCGCACCTATGTTATCAAACACATTGCGTCTTGCGCCACAAACGGGACAACGCCACTGGGAGGGGAGTTCTTCAAAAGGAGTTCCTGCAGCAATATTTTGACCGTCATCTCCTTTGTTGGGTTCGTAAACATAGCCACAACTGCGACATTCATAGCGAGAGGGCGCAGCTTCGACTAGGGTTTTTTCTTCAGCAGGCTGCTCAGTCATAGTAACACTCATTTGTATAAACTTTCTTAACAATTGTCGCACAAATTTTCCGCAACTGATGATTCCGTTGTCTCCCAGTAAGAATTCGCTAGAATAGCAGCTTGGGTGCGATCGCGCAAGTCTAAGCGCCGTAAAATATTGGTGACATGATTTTTCACCGTTCCCACAGACAGATAAAGACGCTCAGCAATTTCTGCATTACTAGCACCCGCAGCAATTAACTTTAATACTTCTTTTTCCCGTGCGGTTAATGTTTCCAGCCCTTGGGGAATTTTAGCAGCAGATTGCGGTTTGACTTGTGATATTAGTTTTTGTAAAATGCCTGGACTTAACTGGCTATATCCTTCATAAACAGCGCGGATCACTCTTGCTAATTCTTCCGTTGGCGTATCTTTTAATAAATATCCTTTCGCGCCATATTTCAGCGCTTCGACTACATATTCATCATGATCGAATGTGGTCAAAACTAAGACTTTAATCTCTGGAAAGCGCTCTGTAATTCTTTTCGTTGTTGCCACACCATCCATAATCGGCATTCGGATATCCATGACAATAACATCTAATGGGTTTAATTGTTCAACTTTGCGTAAAACGTCTTCCCCATTGTGTGCTTCGCCAACAATTTCCAAGTCTTCTTCTAAAGAAAGTAACGCCTTTAAGCCATCGGTAACTAATGTTTGATCGTCTGCTAATAAAATGCGAATCATTTTGTTTTTCACCACAGAGATAATTTATGACTTTGCTCTATTCTTAATCTTCCCCTGTTATTCAAGGAGGGATCAAACCTGATTCAAGAAGATTAACTTCTCATGGGAAATGTTGTTTCAATTGTACACCCATTCCCAACGGTACTGGTTAATTTAAATTGACCCCCTAAGCTAAAGGTTCTTTCTTCCATTCCTTGTAAACCAAAGCCAGTTGTATTACTCTCGCGATCGAAGCCTTTACCATTATCGCTTACTTTTAAAGTAGCTTCTGTTTCTTCCACATTAAGACTCACCGAAACGCGATCGGCTTGGGCGTGTTTGCTAATATTGGTTAAGGCTTCTTGGACTAACCGATAAATTACTCTTGCCATTTCTGGGGACAGAGAATTACACTGATTGAGTTGACAAGAAATATTCATTCCTGTTGCTGCTTTTAATTCATTTAAAGCCGACTCGATCGCTGCTTCTAAGGTTTTTCCTCCTAGAGGATCGCTGCGTAAATTTGCCACGGAGTAACGAACATCTTGCAGGGCATTTAAAGATATTTCTTTCGCTTTACTCACAAAATCATAGGCTTTTTCGGAGTCAGTTTTCCAGAACTTTAGACCACATTCTAATTGTAGATTGAGGGCGGTTAAGGCATGACCTAATGTATCATGAATTTCTCTAGCGATACGATTTCTTTCTTCAAGGGTTGCTTGGTCTTCAATTCTTAATGCGTAATCTTTTAATTTTTGGTGCGCGATCGTGAGTTGATTGCGACTTTCTCTTTCCGCAACAAGCGTATTCATTAAAATCAATAAAAAAACCGTACTCAAAATAAAGAGTAAAATAAAACTAGGCAAAGTTAATTGCACAACTGATATGATTTGACTGGGAAGATTAAGCTGATTGAGCCGATAAAAAACACTAAACAAAAAGAGAAGTAAAATGAGTATAGAAATGATAATTTGTTGCTTAATCGGATACAGTAAGCAACTCCGAAGGAGAATAATTAAATATAAAAATGGAGGAGTCCGAGCGCTACTTCCCAATACAATCATCATAAAAATTAAAAATAGATTTAGCAAAACATACCATAATTTGTGAGGGGAACTAGGGACTGGCAACTTTAAACCTAAGATGCCAAAACTTAAGAGCAACATCAAATTTAAGAACGGAAAGGTTTTCGCTTCCTCCGCTAAAAAAGGAGATGGAAATAAAATCTCGCTTAACAGAAATAATACCAGTAAACTCCACTCTAAATATAGGAGAAAGCGAAAAGGATGAGTTTGAAAAGTAATCATTTGTTTCATATTATTTTATCTCTTCTGTGATAGTTATAACCTGACAAAATCCTATTCAGAAATCGATATAGCGTTTTTTAGTCTGTTGAGGTACTTTCCTGAATTGGTGTATGTTATTTGTTATTCGTTATTTGTTCTTTGGCAATTCATCAAGATGGTAGGGTGGGCAATGCCCACCCTACGAGATGTAACTTATGGGATTACTATAACTGTAATTTCAATTTATCAAAATGGTCAGATTTTATCGTTTGTTTTAATCAAGAATATCTCTTTTTTAAGATGATTTTACATCAAGTTCGTTCAATCAATGATAAAAAGTAGGTTGGGTAGAGCGAAGCGAAACCCAACACGAGTTATAACCAATCCCCCGAACTTGATATTATACCTGATTCAGAAGACATGACCAAAGTCATGGGGGAGATCATGACTTTCTTCTCAAGACTTTAAGCAACAGCTTTCCTAGAATGAAAACTGTTGAAACGAATTGCTCAAGAGGTCAAGTCATCATGCTAAAATCAATGTTCCAAAAAGTTAACAATGTTGCAGAAAGATTCACTGAAAACTTAGAAAATTTTAGCCGCGATCGCAGCTATGATCCTGAATCTGGCTACTCTGGAAACACAACCATTACCTACAAAGGAATGACTTATAATATTACCGTTGAAGAGGGTACAGTTGTCATCAATCCTCCTGATCAAGCCAGAACCATAACCTTTGATCTTCCCAATTATTTTGACTGGGGAAAAAATCTTGATTTAACTTTTAATCGCAGTAGCAATTATGATCCTGAGTCTGGTTACAGCTTTTCTGGAGAAAGAACTCTTGTTGGGCCAAATGGGTTAATCATGGAACTCGATCGCGACCTAGAAACCGATGGCGAAGGAGGTCTGACTCATAGTTTAACTCGTACCATTACAAATGACCTTATTCCAGACATCGCTGTTGTCAGAAATGGTGAGTTTAACCCAGAAGCAGGTTACACAGGAAGTGCTGTCATCACAGCCCAAATCAATAATTTTATAACGGTTGAAGTGTTTGAGGCGACCATCGAAGACAGAATTGTCACACTCACAGGGCCACAGGGAAACAGTGTTGAACTAGGATTTGAAAATCTAGAGAATTTTTCCTACGATTTTAGCTATGATCCTGAAGCTGGTTACTCTGGAAACACAACCATCACCTACAACGGAAACACTTATAACGTCACAACCGCCGATCAAAGCACAATTATCACGACACCTAATGATGATACGTATGAAGTCACGGTTGAAGATGGCGAGATGATCATCGAAACGCCTAATCGAACTATAACCATTCCTTTTGAAGACTATCTTCCTGATGATTTTGAATGGGACGGAAATCTCAAAGAGAATTTTGATTTAGAATTCAATGGCAGTAGTGTTTATGATGCTGAATCGGGTTACACTTTTTCTGGTGAAAGAACGTTAGTCGGGCCCAATGGAGTCAGTGTAGAAGTACAGCGTGAGCTTGAAATTGATCTTGAAGGAAGCATTACCCACAGTGTCACGCGAGTAATTTCCAACGCAGAGGAAGATGAGATTCTTAATATGTCTGTGGAAGGAAGCGGTGAGTTTGACCCTGAAACTGGCTATACAGGAAGTTCTGTGATTGAGGTGAATGATTTGATTTTTGGAGTCAGTGTTGATGAGGGAGATATTACGCTGACAGGGCCAAGAGGAAGAAGTATCGAACTAGGAGAAGGCCCTTTGGGTCGTTTCTTCGATAACCTTCCTCAAGACTTGCAACTGGGAGAAGAGATGACAGGTGATCTTCCTTTTGAAGTTGATTCTAGTTTTGCGTCTCTCTTCTAATACCATTTGGAAAGAGTCACTCCTCCTGTGTGAGGAGGAGGCAGCAGTTGATTGAGTGGGCGAGGCAAACCCTACAGTAACTAAAATTATCAGTGAATAATGACCAATAACAAATCATACATTCCAAAACTATTAGAGTGGTTTCATCAACAGTATCATCAACGCAACCGTGATCAAACGCCTCTTGTCCCTTTAGGGAAATTACGCCACTTTCCCAAGGGAACATTTGGTAAAGCCTGGGCTGATTTTGTCGAGAGACACCAGTTAACTCCTTTTGACTATGGCCCTCGTCGTCCACAACTTCATGATGGGATTCATGTTCTCACGGGATATGGGGTTGATGTCTTGGGAGAAGCACAAGTACAAGCCTTTCTTCTTGGCGCAAAATGGCATCCTCTAAACTTAATATTAGGGCTGACCTTATCAACAAAAGCGCGGAGAATGGTTAATAAAGGTCAATTGCGAAACAGCTTGATTTCTGCGTATCAAAGGGGTCGCGCTTCTCATTTTGATCCAGATAGTTGGCAACCTGAACAATACTGGCCTTTACCCTTGGAAACTGTGCGCGAATCTCTTAAAATTCCACCAGAGGGGTCAATTTAGGAAGGGAGGAAGTTCTCGGAAGTAATAAAGTTAGAATAAAATCTAGCATTTTGTCCTCAAACTCGGTTAAGCTCATGGGTGATCTAGTAATTTAAGTAAGTTTAATATCGTCCGATGGTGCAACAACTTGACCAACGATTAGACCTAGACTCTCAAGATAAATTTGGAAGTATGGACAATTCTAACTCTGAAACGTTTACCTCCCTTGATCCTTATCTTCTCAGTGCTGCTCAACATATTTATCAAAAATGTTACGAGGTTTACCCAGAACGGGCGGAACAAACGAGGGGGGTGGCGATCGATCAGGAAACCCATCGTGGACAGTTAATCTTCAGAGAGCGTCCGATTTTACTCCCTTGGGAAGCATTTATTCCCTCTGAGGAACTGATCATCAGCCATGATTGATCCACTCCCACGGCTAAAAGAACGTGGGATTAGGGACTCAAACAGAAGTTGTAGGACAAGCCTGTCTTACACTTCCTACTCCCACAGACGGAATCCCGCCTGTTTTTACAATTAAAGTCAGTGAAGAGGTCACCCCCTCCACTGCTCTTCAAAACGGTACGTGAGACTTTCACCTCATACCGCTCCTCAATAAAACGGCTGTTGTCATCAGCACGTCACCAGTAAATCGTTCTCCCATCTGTAGTCTTCAGGGATAATGGAAACAACGCGGTCGTAGCTCCCATCCGTTCTGGTTTTTTCATCGTGGCAATGTCGATGGAGGAGTTGATAATTCTTATATTCGTTCTTACCACCTTTAGAGCGGGGAACAATATGGTCAACTTCTAATAAGTCTCCATCTCGGAAAAACAATCCGCAGTGAGCGCATTTCCCTTTCTGCTCCTTGAGCAACGAGGCAGTTCGCTTGGGCATCTCAGGGTGTTTGCCCATTCTTGAACTCCAGTAGATTAAGTCGCCGTCGTAGGGGCTTTTATCTCCCTTGACTTTGACGTGACGGACGATTGCTTTTTGTGGATGCTTCATCAGCACCATAGGATTCGACCCCTCACCCCGAGTAGCAAACGTCCAAGTGTCGCCACCTATCGTTCGGAAGTATTTAGAGCGCACCCATTTTCTCCCTTTATTTCGGTGACGTTTAACACCCCATTTAATTAATTTCCAGACCGTCAGATGCCAGAGTCTTTCAAAGACCTTCTGACTTACTCCTATTGAGAAGTAGTTACACCACCCTCGTATGATTGGATTAAGTTTTGCAATCAAGACAGCCTGAGACTGCCCTTTCCCAAACATCCGATAATACCGCTTATGAAGGGCGATAACAGGGTGGTAGATCATCCCTGCGGTATTAATCTTACGCTTTAGGTAGCGATTCCGTTTACTTCAGTAGAGCTTGAACTTTAACGTCTTCATAGTGTTTATGATATTATACCGATAGACATAATGACAACTTAAAGATGAATCAGAAATACTAGCCTGACAATACCTCAGTATCTTTATTAAATTACCATTTTGTTGGGATTACCAGAAGGCGCAAAAGGAGATTGAACGGTGAGCTTGATCAAAGAGTGAAGGAATTGATTATTGAAGCAGTAGGGGAGATAAATTGTGAAAT
>CAYXDG010000008.1:62807-66719 GCA_964463655.1 uncultured Dactylococcopsis sp. | reverse complement strand
CGCGATTACCGCTATAAACATACCGAGTACGCAGCGCGAGGGATTACCGAATACTGGATCATCGATGCGTTGTCACGCTCGGTCTCCGACCTACGCGCCACGGAAAAAGTAACCGTCTGTCTTTGGGTTAACGGCAAATATGAGGATACGATTTACACAGAGGATACTCCCCTAAAATCAAGCGTAATTCCAGAGTTTAACCTCAGTGCTAGTCAAATTTTACGCTTTGCCGAAAATTAAAAGCCAAAAATAGTACGAACTAAGCCCACAGTAATCGTGTCATTCTCACCATTATTTTCAGGATCAAAAATCACTAAAACCCCAAGCTCAATACGGTTGCATCATCCCCCGATCAAATCCGCGCTCAATTAGCAAAAGTAGGGGTGATCGTAGTGGATCAACCGAACGGAGAAACCCACTGACTCCGAGTAATGAGCAACAAAAAATAGAACTTTTTTAATCTTCGACAACCTGTCTGGCAAGGACGATCGCGCTAAAATGTAGCTGTTTTGTGATTAAATGACTATAAAGATGAAACGTCCCTTTCTTTGGTTAGCCACGGTTTTGGCGATCGCTGTCCATATTCCCTTAGTGGGCTGTAATCCCGCTTCTAACAATATTTCGGAAACCCAAGAGGCGGAATCGGAATCAACGCTGACAGTAACCGATGCGTTAGGACGAGAAGTAAAAGTTCCTCAACCCGTAGAACGGGTGGTGGCTTCGGGTTCAGGTGCGTTGCGATATCTAACCTATCTCCAAGTTCAGGATCGAGTGGTGGGAGTGGATGACAATGAGATGGAGGGGCGATCGAAAAAACGACCTCGTCCTTATCGCCTAGCTAATCCTCAGTTTGGTGAACTACCCCTCATCGGTGAGTTTCGGGGAAAAGACAATCCCGAACAACTGCTCGCCATTGGGCCACAAGTAATTTTCAAGGTGGGAGTTGCAAGGGAAGCGGAAGTTGAACAGCTTGAGCAACAAACAGGGATTCCGGTGATTGCTATCAATTACGGGGATTTAGCAACCGATCGCGCCCTCATGTATGAAACCTTTGACCTAATGGGTGAAGTGATGGGAGTCAGCGATCGCGCCGAGGCATTACAAGACTATATTGAGTCGATTCTGGCTGATGTAGAACAGCGAACCGCCAATATTCCCGAAGATGAAAAACCCACCGTTTATGTGGGTGGAGTTGCCAAAACTGGACCGCAAAACTTCCAATCCACAGAACCCGCTTATGCTCCTTTTAGGTTTTTAAATACTCCCTCTGTGGCGGCAGAGTTGGGAACAGACTATGCCAGTGTGGATAAAGAAAAAATCATTGAGTGGGACTCCGAGATTATCCTCGTGGATGCGTCGGCATTTTTTACCTCCCCTTCCGCTTTTGATGAACTGAGAACTGATCCCAGCTATCAACAACTGACAGCAGTGGAACAGGGACAAGTGTATGGAGTCTGGCCCTATAATCTCTATAACGCCAATCTGGAGAATATTCTGATCAATACCTATGGGATTGGTCAGATTCTCTATCCCGAGCAATTCGAGGATATCGACTTACCCAATAAAGCTGATGAGATTTTGTCGTTTTTTGTCGATGAACCGCTCTATGACACCTTGGTCGAGTTATATCAAGTTGACTATAGCCAAGTTGAACTGTAAAGGTTATGTCGATTCTTAAACCAAACCCCCAACCCTCCTCGATCGCTCAAACCTATCAAACCTATCTTCGCAGAAAATACCTCATTCTCGCCTTCGGAGCCAGCTTAGTTCTGGTGATTTTTCTGGTTTCTCTGCTCACTGGCTCGGTGAAAGTTACTCCCAACGATCTACTTCAATTGCTGTCGGGAACACCGCAGGGGAATGTACCCACGATTATCTGGAATATCCGCTTACCTCGGAGTCTGGCGGCGATCGCTGTCGGGAGTGGCTTGGCGATGACGGGGGTAGCCATGCAGAGTATTTTACGCAATCCCCTCGGTTCTCCGTTTACGTTAGGGATTGCCAGCGCGGCTGCTTTTGGGGCTGCTTTGTCTATTATCGTCTTACAGGCGGGAGAAGTGAGCATTCGTAGTGCTACGGGAATTACCATTAATAATCCTTGGACAACCACACTATCGGCATTTCTAGCCGCTTTGGTAGCAACAGGAATGTTACTGGCGATCACCCGCTATAAACAAGCCTCTCCAGAAGTTATGATTCTTGTAGGAGTAGCGATTAGTTCCCTCTTCTCGGCGGGGACAATGTTCCTACAGTATTTTGCCGATGATGTTCAACTCGCAGCGGTTGTCTTTTGGACATTTGGCGATTTAGGGCGAGCCACTTGGCGGGATTTGGGATTTATGGCGGTGGCGGTGGTTCTATCAGGTCTCTATTTTTGGCTAAATCGTTGGAATTATAACGCGATCGATGCAGGCGATGAGACGGCTCTCGGCTTAGGGGTTAATGTCGCTCAACTCCGTTTAATTGGCTTGATTATTTCCTCTCTGATTACGGCGTTAATGGTTTCATTTGTCGGGATCATTGGCTTTGTGGGTTTAGTCGCTCCCCACATGATGCGTCGCTTGGTGGGCGATGATTTACGCTTTCTGATTCCTGCAACCGCTCTCGGAGGTGCTAATCTTTTATTATTGTCCGATATTGTTGCTCGAACGCTGCTCTCTCCCCAAGTTTTACCTGTAGCAATTCTCACATCATTCATGGGCGCACCCCTGTTTATTTATTTACTTATTCAGGGATATAGAAGGGTTTAAATTTTGGGATATACTCTAAAAATGTTTTTTGAAAAAGACAACCTAATTTTTGTATGGTCTTGACGGTTGAAAATCTAAACTTTAGCTACGGAAAAACTCGCCTTCTCAAAAAGATTCAATTTGAATTAAAACCAGGTCAAGTTTTAGCAATTTTAGGACCGAATGGAGTGGGAAAAACCACTTTGCTGAAATGTCTCAATGGTATCTTTCGCCCCCAAATCGGTAAAATTTACCTCAATCATCAATCGATTTTTCAGTATTCTCGACAAGAGTTAGCTCAAGTCTTTGCTTATGTGGCTCAACGGACTGAGGTGGGGGAAATGACGGTTTTTGATACAATTTTACTCGGTCGTCGTCCTTATATTCGTTGGGATGTTTCTGCTTCAGATTTAGAGAAAGTTGAACAAATTATTGAACAGTTAAACTTGCAGTCTTTGATGTTACGTTCCGTGCGGGGATTGAGCGGTGGGGAATTACAAAAAGTCGCGATCGCGCGGGCTTTAGTCCAAGAACCCCAAATTCTCTTATTCGATGAACCCACCAGTGCGTTAGACTTAAAAAATCAAATTGAGATTCTACGTTTAATTCGAGAAACCGTCATCTCTAAGCAACAGGCAGCTTTAATGACACTCCATGATCTCAATTTAGCCTTACGTTTTGCTGACCGCTTTCTATTTCTCAAAGAAGGGTGGATTTTTTCCCTCGGAGATCATGACTCAATCACGTCCGATCTCATTGAATCTGTTTATGAAGTTCCCGTTTTAATTCAGTACCATCAAAATTATCCTTTCATTGTTATTAAATAATGTGTTTGAAGATACTGCAATTGTCATCTAGCAATCTGATCTAGTTGGTAAAAAGTATCCCCCGTTAATAAGGAGCATTAAAACCTGATCTTAATTTTCCTTCAACTGACTCCACCAAGTTTCTAGATCAGTGATTCCCTGAAAATCTAATAAGGCTTCTCCTAAGTTTTCTAACTGTTCTAAGGAGAGACTATTAACGCGATCGCGCCAAGTGTTGGGTAACTCTCCCACTCGTCGGGTTAAAAGCCGTAAGATCAGCGATCGTTCTCCTTCCTGTCGTCCTTCCTGTCGTCCTTTTTCCTCTCCCTCTCGAATAATATCCTGATAAATCACTGATTCGCGCATCATTCCCTCCT
>CAYXDG010000008.1:0-62707 GCA_964463655.1 uncultured Dactylococcopsis sp. | reverse complement strand
AACTGGCGAAATTATTGGGATATTTTTCTGATAGGAGTTTACAGAGATTGTCGAAGGACATTTAGAGAAATGGGGAAAGACAGGAAAATCTTACCATTATCTCTTCTCATAACAGTTTTTGGTGAATCGTGGAAAACTGAGTTTTATAGCTAATGTAGGCTGGAATGACCACTTGCCCTCTTCGGCTACATTCGATCTGCTATCAGTCAAGGCTAATGCACACTAGGCACTCCGGAACGATCAACATAGAGGCACAGACATCGCCGTGGAGTTGCTCATCGTTTCGAGGAGCGGGTGACGAGAAGCAGGAGAAAAAACGGAGCACCAATGGCAGCCGTAAGCACGCCAACGGGAAGCTCAACTGGCTGGAAAATCCCTCGCGCCGCGAGATCTGCCGAGACCAGCAGCATACCACCGATTAACGCAGCCAGCGGGGTGAGAAATCGGTAGTCCTCGCTGACCATGAGGCGTGCGACGTGTGGCGCGACGAGACCGAGAAAGCCTATCGTTCCCGCTACGCTGATTGCGCTACCAGCGAGAAACGCTGCCATCCCCAAGAAGATCAGACGGAACAGGGGAACCCGCACGCCGAGACTTGTGCCAACCTCGTCTCCAAGCGCAAAGAGGTTGAGTTGGGGGCTCAAAAAGCCCACGAGCGATAATCCGATGATACTGTAGGGCCAGATCAAAGCGAAGTAGCTCCACCCACGTCCAGATAAGCCTCCGAGCAACCATGTGTAGGTGACGTCGAGTTCGTCACTGTTCAGCACCATCAGCCCAGAGGTCAATGCGCCGAGAAAGGCGGATACGGCAACGCCAGCCAAGATGATCTGTACTGGTGACGATGCCCCCGCCGCCCGCGAAATGCCGTAAACCAGGCCAGAGGCAGCTAAGGCCCCGACAAACGCCGCCGGAGGGATCAAATGCAGATTACCCGGTGCAAGTATTATCATTGCGACCGCCGCAAAACCAGCCCCATTGGAAACGCCGATAATGTTGGGCGATGCGAGCGGGTTGCGAAGAACCGCCTGCAGAATCGTTCCGGCGACAGCGAGATTCATCCCGACCAGTAACCCGTTCAAGGCACGCGGCAACCGGATATTGTGGATAACCTGATTGGCTAGCGCGGAGGGACCACGGTGTACCAACGCCGAAGGAATCTCCGAAATTGGAAAGGAAATAGTGCCGATGCTTAAGCTGAACCCAACCGCAATGACGGTTGCTACAAAGGCAACGAACAGCGCTAGGGTTTGGCGGGTCGTTTTTTGGATCATGATTCCGGGCAAAGAATGTTGGCTGTTGTTCGCAGCGCATCCTCACTCGATATCTTGCCTGGGTTTACACGCGCGGGCAACACGAATAATTGATCCTCTCGCACGGCACGCAAACCCTGCCAGAGGGCGCTCTCTCGGTAAAACTGTCGTAGCCTGTCAAGGTCTCGCTCGCCGCTCCCTGCAGCTCGGATGAGAATCACATCAGGATCTGCCTGGGTAATCGCTTCGAGGTCGTAGGTAACAAACGTTGATCGACCGGCTCCGGATAAGTCCGTCGGCACGATGTTCTCTATCCCGAGGGCCGGAAAGAGTGCGCCGTAGAGACCGGTGGGCTGGGCTGCTCGGAGCGTCTCGCTCCCCGCCTGCACCATAATTCCTGTTTCAAAACCGCATTCGGCGACCTGTTCCCGAAGCTCTTCCTTCAAAACAGCCAGATTCGCCGCGTACTCTTCCGCTTCTTCGTTGCGATCGAGCAACCGGCCGAAGAGACGGACACGATCGGTAAAGAAATCGTCTCCCAGACTCGGATCGACAAAGAACACCGTCGCCCCCATCGACTCAAGGGAGTCCGTAAGATCGGAGTGCTGTCGCACATTCGCCAGGATGAGGTCTGGTTCCAACTCCAGTATCGCCTCGATATTGATGGCATTTTGTGAGCCGGCACTGGGAAGGGCTTTGCCCTCGGGACGGTTATCGTACTCATCAACCTTCCCCACCGGCGTTACTCCAAGCTCAAAGAGTTCCTCTGTAAATTGCCGAGCCAGGCCGAGCACCCGTGTCGGAACCGAGTCGAGTACGATTTCCCGATCGAGATCGTCTGTGATGACAAGGAACGGGTCGTCTTGGGCCGGCTCGACTACTGGCGACTCCGCCCCGTTGTTGCAGCTGACAGTAGCTATCGGTAGAATTGCCAACACTGCCATCAAGGTCAACGTGGATGCCCATTGTCCTGTAATCGCTGTTCGTTTGTCTTGGTTTGAGGGCTGGTTACTCGACATATTTTGTTGCCTCGTATATCTGGGTTTGCTTCCGCATCTGACAGGAACAATGTGGGATGACCACCGAGCAGCCCGCTTGCCTAACGTAGCAGACGTGAGCGCTTATGCCATAGGTCAGATTCAACAATTCTGAGGTGATCACCGCCTCCGGTGTACCCTGTGCAAGGACTCTCCCCTCGGCAAGCAGGTAAACGCGATCGCAAACAGCCATGGCGTGGTTGACATCATGCAACACCATGACAATAGTCTTTCCCAGGTTTTCCTTCAGGTCGCAGAGAAGACCCAGAAGTGACCACTGGTGTTTTATGTCGAGAAACGTGACCGGTTCGTCCAACAAAACAAGCGGTGTGTCCTGGGCTAAAACCATAGCAATCCAGGCTCGCTGACGCTCTCCGCCTGATATCTGCTCAATCGGTTGGTTGCGGAGCCTTTCTAGCTGCAGATACTCGATCGCTGCTGAGACAGCGTAATGATCTTTTTTTGAGAGATGCCATCCGTAAGCTGTATGGGGATGGCGTCCTCTTTCGACAAGTTCACGTACAGTCACCTGCTTCACCGGCTCTTGCATCTGCGGCAGAAAACTTACTGTCCCAGCGATCTGTTTTCTCCGCATCGAGCGGACATCACGTCCGGTGAGCATGACACGTCCCTGGGAAACAGAAAAGAGTCCGGCAAGACACCGCAAGAGCGTTGACTTTCCTGAACCGTTGGGGCCGAGAAGCCCGATCATCTCGCCGTGATTAGCGCGAAAACTGACATCACGAAGCACGGGATCTGCTCGGTACCCAAAGGTGATCGATTCGGCATGAGCCAAGAGTTCGTTTCTATCTGGCGTTTCGTGTGCGCTCATAAGCATTCGCCTTCCTTCTCGGAATAGGCTTCTGACTTTTAAGTTTGATTACATTCAAAACAATATACACGAGGCTTACAATAAATGCAACTAATTTTCGATTAATTTTGCCTTATTGCTTCGCTTGGCTCTTAATTTACTAAAAGCTAAAAATGGTACGGACTAAGCCCACAGTAATCGTGTCATTATCACCATTATTTTCAGGATTAAAAATCACTAAAACCCCAGGCTCAATACTGATGTTATTGTTGACTTGATAGCGATAAGACCCTTCCAAGTGAAACGCGCTTTCATCCCCAGTGGGTCCCCCATCATTTGCCGTAACTTTGGGCGGTTGACCAATAATAATCCCCGCACGACTCCCGCGACTATCCACATTCGGGAAAGCAAAGGTTAACGCCCAGTTGAAAACAGTTGCATCATCCCCTGCCTTAACAGGCGTTCCCGCAAAACCAACCCCATCTTCTTCCGCTTGCGCTTGCGTTATTCCCGCCCATCCGGCAAGGATAAAGTTACGGCTGAAACGAGAGTTTGCTTGCAAGCCAAAATGATTTGCCGAGGTGGCAATATTCCCGCTAAACGGGGCGTTGGCGACACGGCTTCCTGTTCCCCCAGAAACAAAAGGTTCTCCCCCCGGATAATACCCTCGGACATAGGTTAACCCAAGGCGTAAGTTATCATTGGGAGCAAAAGCGAGTTGTCCTAAAGCAGCAAAAGAACCATTAAATAAACCTTGATCCACATCAGCAGGGTTACGAGCAAGATAACCCCCAGAAAGGGTGAGCGCGTCGCTGAGTTCATAGTTGAGAGTTACGCCAGCACCGGTTGCTCCTTGAATATAAATCGGATTAAAGCGACCAAAATTGGAAATTGAACCTTTAACTGCATTGGCAAAAAAACCGTTAAAGTTGTCAATATGAGCGTTAAAACGTCCCCGATTAGCAATGAGCGCGTAAGAAAAACGCTCTCCCACCGCAGCTTTATAAAATAGTTTACCCAAGACAACATTACCACCCGTATCGCGATCGGCCGCGAGGCGAGTCATATTCGTTCCTGTTGTTGGTGCATTAAAACGGGTAATATCTGTAGCATCAAGACGGACTTTGAGAAGATCGCGACCCGTAAAACTACTATCAAAATTGAGACGAACGCGATTATTGAAGACTACATTTTCGTCAATGTCAGGGGCTGAATCAGCATTGCCAAAAACAGGAACAGCTTGGTTGCTACCAAAAGCACTATTCAAAGAAAATAGTACTGTTCCTCTGAGTTTGGTTGTGGTAGAAAACTGATTGTCTTCTAAAAAAGCGGTGCGTTGTTCTAAGTTATCCACTCGCGTGCTGAGAGTGGTCAGTTCGGCTTCAAAGTCTCTGGTGAGGCGTTGTAGGGTTGCTAAGTCTGCTTCGGTCACTTCGGTTGGGTTATTGCTGATCAAATCTTCAATTTGTCGCAAACATTGGTTTAGGGCGGCTGCAAATTCGTAACGGGTGAGAGCGCGGTTACCGTCAAAACGCCCATCAGGAGAACCTGCAAGGCAACCATAGCGTTCAATTAAGTTTCGTAGTGCTTCAAACGCCCAGTCATTGGGAGACACATCTCTAAGTTCAAAAACATTGTTTACTTGCGCCAGAGAAGAGTCACCTTTTTCGGTTCTGTCTATCAAAGACTGTCCTTGGGCAACGTTCCCCCCATTGAACAAGATAGTCATGATTCCAAAAACTGCAAGTCCTTGCTTGCGTAAATCAGCCATAGTCACTCCTCACAAATGATAATTATTATCATAATATAGCAAGAGTTATCCCCCCTGACAACACGACGGAGTCTGGTCGGGAAAATATCATTAAACCATTAAAGGAATCAATTTAATTACTCTATATTATAAGGTTGGTTCACTCATCTAAAAGGATTTGGATTCGTCAAATTGTTTAGGAAAGACTTTAAAAAAGGAGGCTCTAAACATTATATTTTTTACCATCCTGATGAGGAGATTATTGAACCAATTACTCGTTCAGAATTTCTAACCATTCACAAGACTCATTGGGGAATTGAGAGTGATCACCGTGCGATTAAACAAGTGTGTGGAGCGGGTCGCTTTCAAGTGAGAAATAATGAGGCAATTAGAACACATATTTTTTGTTCTCTGCGAGCTTTTATTTATTTAGAAATTTACCGTTCTAAGCAGATAATTACTAATTGGTATGAAGTGCAAAAAAACTTATTCACTTCTGTTATTCGTGAATATATTTTGGAGAATCTTACTCAATTCTCCTCAGCCACTGCATAATTAGCTAAATCTGTCAATGGGTAACTCCTAACTTTATGAAAAAGCGAGCACGGAAGGATTTGAACCTTCGACACCCAGAACCGGAATCTGGTGCTCTATCCACTGAGCTACGCGCCCACGCTCCCATAGTTTAGCATCTTTTTTAGTTCATGGCTAGCGG
Source organism: uncultured Dactylococcopsis sp. (assembly GCA_964463655.1). Lineage (GTDB taxonomy): Bacteria > Cyanobacteriota > Cyanobacteriia > Cyanobacteriales > Rubidibacteraceae > Halothece. The sequence goes on along the minus strand of CAYXDG010000008.1, from coordinate 57,141 downwards.
GTCGCGATTTTCCTCCTCAGATGCTTCTACATTATTAGTCGGATAAGGGTTTTGGAGGCTGAGGCGGAGATTTTGGCGAGTTCCCCCATCAAGGAAATACTGCTGGAGTTGTTCCCATTCTTGCCATTTTTGAGTGCGAAAGTCAGTCGTTTTTTCCGCGAGATGAGGCAAGTCTTGAGCGAAAGTTTGACCCCAGCAATTTCTTAAAAAATCATTAAGCACAACGCTGTCTTGAATTTCTCCTAAAATGCTTTGAACGGCTTTGATTTGTTTGACATACTGCTGATAAGGTTCATCATAGCAGTGGGTAAATAGTTCCATTTGGTAACGGACTTTTTTCGCTGCTTTTCGCAAGCTGTGGAGGGTTTCTCTTTCTTGATCTAAGATATCGGCGCTGTCTTGGTTGCTATCTTTTCCCACTAACCAACCTGGATGGAGGAGAAAGTTGCTGACATGAGGAAGAAGGAGATCGGGTAAAACATCGGTCAGAGAAAAAGACGCGATCGGGCTGAGTTGAGGATTTTCTAACCAGTCCTGCAAGCGACTTTTAAGTTTAAGATAATCTTTACTTTCTAGGGTTTTTGTGACTTTTTTGTATGCTCGTTGACGCTGTTTCCCAATCTCTTTAAACACAGGTTTTAACTTTTCTTGTTCTTCCGTCGAGAGAGAGGGATAATAATCAGTTTCTAACTCTGCTTTCAAGACATCTAAATCTCTTAATGTTCCTAGCTCTCTGGCAATTTTAGCAACCTTTTTCTCTTTGGCTGCTTTTGGAATCTCGATCGCGCGGGAAAATCCTACTAAAGCGGTGCGTAGTCTTCGCATTCCTACACGCATCTGATGTAATCCTTCTGGGTCTTTGTCTTCATACACCTCTGCTTCGTGTTTAACCATCTTTTGGCTGTGCTTGGCGATCGCTGCACGCGCCCAATCGCCAAAGGTGTCTGCTGGTTTGACTTCGTTCATATTTTTTACCTTGATTTATTATTATCTTAACTTAATGTTAACCTTATAGCATGAGAAAATAATGGTAGGTTCGCCTTAGTCATTTGATCTCAGTGATGGCATCAAACTTCTGAACAACTGGAAAGACATTGCAAACTGTCCCAGCAAAAAGGTTATAACTAAGGTTGGGACGAAAACCTTGTAGAATAAGCGGGAGAAAGAAAGATAGAATGAAAAAAGTGGGAACTCATCTGGTCGTAGAGGCTTGGCAAGCTCACGAAGAAGCGTTAAATGATCCTGAACAAATTCGATCGGCCTTAGTAGAAGCTGTGTTTGCCGGTGGCGCAACCTTACTGAATTTATGCGTTCACCAATTTAGTCCTCATGGTGTAACCGCAACCGCGACTTTATCCGAGTCACATATTGCGATTCACACTTGGCCAGAATATGGGTATTTTGCTGCGGATTTATTTTTCTGTGGTCAAGGTAATCCCCATGAAGCCATGAAAGTGTTACAAACGATTCTGGGTGCGAAACAGGTAATCATGCAAGAAATCGATCGAGGCTTTCCCACCTCAGATTTATCAGAAGAGTCAACAAAGGAATCAATTCTTGCCTAGTGTCTAAACTCAGTTGAGAAAAAATGCGGACGGAGAGACTCGAACTCTCACGTCAGAGACACTAGAACCTAAATCTAGCGCGTCTACCAATTCCGCCACGTCCGCTTGTAAGTTTGCATCATACCATATCTGTGTGAAGTTGGCAAGGACAATTAGCAGAGAACATGAGCGAAAAAACAGTTAACCAGAAAAAAAAGAGTGAGCAATGGGTGATCAGTTTAGTCACTGGTCACTGGTTACTGGTCACCGTTTGGGTGGGATGCTTCGTGATTATGAGCGGGCAATCGGGGTTAGGACAATCGCTGCCTGTTTTAACCCCAACCACACCAGAAGCTGTGAGACATCTCAATGAGGGGTTACGGGAAGCTCAAAATGGCAATATAGGAAGGGCGATTGCAGCCTTTGAACAGGCGATCGCTCTTGACAAAAATCTGGCAGTTGCTCATTATAATTTAGGGTTAGCGCTGAGAGAAGAAGGAAACTTGCAAGGTGCTGCGGATGCCTTTTATCAGGCGATCGTTGTTGACCCTAACCTTGGGGTGGCTTATGCTAGTTTGGGAGCAGCGTTACTAGAAGGGAATAACTTAGAACAAGCCAAAGTGTATCTTGACCGCGCTCTCGAACTCTCCCCAGAATTAGGAATTGCTCACTATAATTTAGGGTTAGTGAACCGTCAACAGGGAAACCTAGAAGCAGCGATCGAACAATTCCGCAGCGCCCAAGCATATCGCCCACAAGCCCCCGCAGTTCCCTATCAGTTAGGATTAGCTTATCTGGAAAAAAAGCAGCTAAATGAGGCAAAAACAGCTTTTCAACAGGCGATTCGTCTCAATCCCCAACATAGTAAAGCACACTATGGTTTAGGACAAGTGTGGTTTGAGCAAGAGCGATCGCAGTTGGCTTTAAAATCTTTTCAGCGCAGTATTGAATTAAATCCAGACTTTGCTGAGGGTTATTATGCCCTAGGAGTTGTTTTCTTTAAAGCCGAGCAATTTGAAGCAGCAAAAACCCTGTTAGAAAAAGCCCAGAGATTATATGAAGAACAAGGTCAAAAAAAATGGGCTGTTTATGCAAAACAGTTATTAGAATTAACCATTAAACAGTCACAGGGAACATCCCTGCAACTGAATTTTCCCGTGAGTTACTCGTCTTCAGCAAAGATATAACGGCGTAAGTCTTTGGGATCAGGTTCAGGGCTGCTTTCTGCGTATTCTACGGCTTCATCGATTTGCTGTTGCACTTTGTGATGAATGTCTGACAATTCGGCTTCGGTGGCTAAGTCTTGTTCAAGCAAATAACCCGCTAACTTCTCAATGGGATCACGGGCAAACCAAAGGTCTTTTTCATCCGAGGGACGGAGTTCATCAGGATCGGCCAGAGAGTGACCGCGAAAGCGGTAGGTTAGGGCTTCAATGAGGGTAGGTCCTTCACCTGCACGGGCGCGGGCGATCGCCTCTTCTGCGGTGGCGTGAACCGCTAAAACGTCCATTCCATCGACTTCGACCCCTTCCATCCCAAAGACACTAGCTTTTTTATAAATTTCAGGTTGAGAGGTAGCGCGATCGTGCGCCATCCCGATCGCCCATTTATTATTTTCAACCACAAACAAAATCGGCAATTTCCACAGCGCAGCCATATTAAGACATTCAAAAAACTGTCCATTATTGCTTGCGCCATCGCCAAAAAAGCAAGCCGTCACCTGATCCGCATTAGGATCACTAAAAACTTCTCGACGATACTTAGTTTGAAAAGCGACTCCAGTCGCAACAGGAATCCCTTCCGCGACAAACGCATATCCCCCTAAGAGATGATGCTCAGCCGAGAAAAGGTGCATCGAGCCACCACGCCCTTTGCTACAACCTGTTTCCTTGCCAAATAATTCCGCCATCACTTCTTTCGGGGGGACTCCTGCACTGAGAGCATGAACGTGATCTCGATAGGTACTCGCCACATAATCTTCATCTTTTCGCATCGCTTTAATCACCCCAGTGGAAACGGCTTCCTGACCGTTGTAGAGGTGAACAAAGCCAAACATTTTGCCCCGATAATACATTTCAGCACACTTATCTTCAAATAAGCGTCCGAGAGTCATATCTTCATAGAGAATTAACCCTTGTTCACGGTTAATCTGAGCACGTTGAGGTTGAAAGGTAGGTAGAGTTCGTTCAGCGACCATAGATTTTTGTATGATTTGGAAGAGCTTCGATTGAGCTTAACGTTTGATCAGCCAATTTATCTTAGCAAGGATGTCATGATTCCTCTTGACACCGATTAAAATCAAATTGTCAGAGACTATCTTCTTTATTTAAGTATGGGGATAACTCATGCTCAGAAGATTCCTCTCTTAACGAAATGTTAATGTAAGAGTTTCACGCTGGGGACATCAACTGTGCGTATTCCGCTCGACTATTATCGGATTATCGGTTTACCATTACAAGCTACTGCTGACCAAATAGAGCAGGCTTATCAGGACAGACTTCGCCAGACTCCTCACTCGGAGTACACACCAACCACGCTAGCAGGAAAAAAAGAGTTATTAGAGCTAGCTTATCAGGTCTTGTCAGACCCAGAACAACGGAGTGAGTATGATGCCAATTATCTGCTCACGACTTACACTTCCAATATGGAGGCGGAAGAAAGCATTGCTTTACCTCAGATTCAAAGTGAGGAAGAGGTAGTCGGGATGACTATGCAGACCCAAAAGTTGGAAGTGGAAACACCGCAACAGTTTTTGGGAGCTTTACTCATTTTATATGAACTGGGAGAATATCAACGAGTTCGGAATCTCGCTGAGTGGGCTTTAAATCAGGCTGATGTTCACGCCATCAATGGTGAACCAAGTTTGCCCCAACTGCCAGATTTTACACCGCCGATGCAAGGGGATTTATTGTTAACCTTGGCGCTAGCTTGTTGGGAGTTGGGACGAGAGTTATGGCGACAGGAGCAATATGAAGCGGCAGCAGAAGCCGTAGGAAGGGGTGAGGAGGTGTTGAGACAATGGGATTTGTTTCCTCATTTGCGTCTGGAAATGGTTGCAGAGTTGAATAAACTCTCTCCTTATCGGATTTTTGAATTACTTTCTCAGCGTGATTTGTATAAAGATGCAGTCAAAAAAGGACTGACCCTCTTACAAGAGATGATTGACAAACGAGGGGGAATCGATGGGGAAAAACCCGATCATTCTGGGTTAGATGTTGATGAATTTTTACATTTTGTCCAACAAATTAGAGACTATTTAACTGTTGCTGAGCAAGAAGAATTATTTTCCCAAGAAGCTCAGCGCCCTTCTGGGGTGGCGAAGTATTTAGCAGCTTGTGCTTGTCTAGCCAGAGGGTTTGCTTATTTAGAGCCTCATTATATTCTTAGATCACAACAGTTTTTGCAGCAGCTAGAAGAAGAATATCAGCAGAAGACGAATCATCCGGCTGATGTGTATTTAGAGGAGTCGATTTGTGCTTTATTATTGGGGGATACGGAGAAGGCGCTGAGTTTAGTGGCCAAGAGTCAAGAAACCGACTCGATCGCGCAGATTGAATCTTATGGCGATCAAGGGGAAGATTCCTCTGATTTACTCTTAGGATTGTGCAATTATGCTCAGGAATGGCTCGAAACAGTTTTATTTCCCAAATTTCTGGATTTAACGGATGAAACCGCTAATCTCAAAGACTATTTTGCTAGCGATTCAGTTCAACAAACTCTTGAATCCTTCCAAGGAGAGGTTTTACCTGAGAGTGAAGATTTCCCAGACCAAACCAGTGTTTCTGCTTCTCCTGAAAAGTCACTCGCACAAACTGAAGAATCTCATCAACCTTCCCCCCGTCGCCGTCCTCAACGACGAATGCGTTTTTCTTCTAAACGCTCTCGTCTGATTGCGCTGGTGGTCATGACAGGAGTGGGTGTGGGGGCGATCGCCTTGCTGGGGTTGGGACTCTATCGTGGGGTAACCGCTTTAGTCACAACGATTTCTAATCCGAATCCCAATCAACTCCAAGAGCCACCCCTAGCTCTTGATCTCAATGCACCCATTGTTCAGAGTCCTTCCCAAGAGGAAGAAAGTGATCCCACTCAGCTAACTCGCGATCGCGCTGAGCAAATTGTTCGGACTTGGCTTAGTCGCAAGGCTCTCGCTCTCGGTCCCCAATACCAAATCGATCCCCTTGACCAAATTTTAACCGAACCCTTACTTTCTCTCTGGTTAGACCGCGCTCAAACCTTTGTCAATCGTAAGACTTATCAACAGTTTCGTCACAGTGTCGCCATCGAAGGAGTTTCCTCAGAAGAGCCTAATCAGGGTGAAATTCTTGCAAGCGTGCGAGAAGTGGCAAAGTATTATCGTAATGGGCGTGAGATTCCCTCTCGCTCTTATGATTCAACGCTGAAAGTGCGTTATGATGTGGTACGCGAAGAGGAAACTTGGAAGATTAGGGAGATCGAAGTCATCAATTAACAATTAATCATTAATCATTAATAATGACCAAACCCAACAAAAAAAAGTGACCAATATGACTAAATTAACACCGAATGCGAGTTATAGCCTAGCGATCGAGTTATCTTATCCCAATCAACCTGGAATGCTAGCGAAAATCACCAGCGCGATCGCGCAAGCTGGGGGAAGCGTTGGCGACATTTTACTGCAACAGCAAACCCATCACAAGATGCAACGCCAATTTATTGTTGATGCTTATAGTAGTGAACAGGGAGAGGAGATTCTGGCTACATTAGAAAAAATCCCTGCGTTAAAAATCATCAGCGTCAGCGATCGCACCTTTGCGCTCCATGAAGGGGGAAAAATTCGCATTCACAGTCGGATTCCTGTAAAATCTCAATCGGATTTAGCAATGGCTTACACTCCAGGAGTGGGAAGAGTCTGTCGCGCGATCGCAGAAGACCCCGAAAAGGTCTTTGCGTTGACTATTAAAGGGAATACGGTAGCTGTAGTAACCGATGGTAGTGCAGTGTTAGGATTAGGGAATCTGGGGGCAGGGGGGGCTTTACCAGTGATGGAAGGAAAAGCCCTTTTATTTAAAGAGTTTGCGGGTCTCGATGCGTTTCCCTTATGCTTAGATACCCAAGATACCGAGGAAATTATAACCGCAGTCAAACAGATAGCACCTGTATTTGGAGGGATTAACCTTGAAGATATTAGCGCCCCCCGTTGCTTTGAAATTGAACAGCGTTTAAAGGCTGAATTGGATATTCCTGTTTTCCATGACGATCAACATGGTACAGCGATTGTGGTGATGGCTGCGTTAATTAATGCCCTCTCCCTTGTGAAAAAGGCTCTACAAGAGGTGAAAATTGTCATTAATGGTGCGGGGGCTGCGGGCATCGCGATCGCCCGTTTATTGAAGCGTGCTGGGGCGATTCCTGAAAGAATTCTCCTCTGCGATCGCCAAGGGATTATTTCTACCACTCGCAATAATCTGACTCCCCAAAAGCAGGAGTTGGCTGTCAGAGAAACCGGGTCTCTCGCTGATGCGATGAAAAAGGCTGATATTTTTATTGGTGTGAGTGCGCCGAATGTGGTCACTCCAGAAATGGTCAGCACCATGAATTGTGATCCTGTGATGATGGCGATGTCAAACCCCATTCCAGAGATTCAACCCGAATTAATCGCCGATCGCGTTGCGGTTTGTGCCACAGGACGCAGTGATTACCCCAATCAAATCAATAATGTTTTGGCATTTCCAGGGGTCTTCCGAGGAGCGTTAGACTGTCGCGCATCAGAGATTACCATGCAAATGTGTTTAAAAGCAGCCAGCGCGATCGCCTCCCTTATTCCCCCTGATCAACTGAATGCCAGTTATATTATTCCTTCTGTCTTCGATCAACGAGTAGTGAGTGCAGTTGCTGAAGCAGTCAAACAAACGGCTAGAGAAGAAGGAGTTGCTAGACGTTAATCGCAGACATCTGGGGAGAGTGGAGCAAAACCCTGACCAAGTAATTATTTTATTGACAATGAAAGAACTTGAACAAAAGACTAATAAAGCAGATAAAAAAAAGCATAAATGGGTCATTCGCTTTGAACAAGTCATGGCTTTTTTAGCCCTGCTCAACTTAGGAATAGTTTCTCTAGATATCAGTTATATTCAGCTTCGGAATTTTTATTTGAGAGAATTTCGCGTATTAGTCCAAGGTTTGAACTATATTCCCCGCTCAGATTTTATTAAAGAAAATACTCCCACTCTGATTACTGCTTATAATCAAATTCCTCCGTCATTCTTAGAAAAAGCGCCTCTTTTAGCTCAAGGGTATGATTATGTTAAAGGAATTGAACTGAATCCTGAAACTGAGCAATATTTAGAAACAGTTGAACAGTTAAAACAAGAGTTTAATAATACTGGTTTGCAAGGGTTAGAATCAGAAGAAAGCCAAGAAATTTTGAGTAAACTACGGGAACAAAGTTTACAAATGATTCAGAACAATCCCTTTGAGGTTGCCAATAAAACAGGAACATTAGAAACCATTAAAGATCGGATGCGAGAACATCTTAATATTGGCTCAGCAGCAGAAGCATTTCAAGAATTTTGGACAGCAGATTATTTAATTGCCAATGGTTACGAAAAGCAAATTAATTTTTTTGACTCCAAAATTGGGAGTTTAATTGATACTAACTATCTCCGAAAAATTAACCCTGAAACAGGAGAATTTATTGATCGGTTTTGGCTGTTAGATTTACCATTTGTCATTTTATTTGCCATTGAATTTTCAGCACGAACTTACTTAATTCATCGTCGCCATAGTGGGTTACGTTGGATTGATGGAATGCTATGGCGTTGGTATGATGTCTTTCTGTTTCTTCCCCTCTTTCGTTGGTTGCGAGGGATTCCTGTAATGGTGCGAATCAGTGAGTCTAATTTAATTGACTTAAACTCAGTAAAGAAACAAATTTCTCAAGGTTTTGTTGCGAGTATTGCTGAAGATATTACTGAAATTGTTTTTGTTCGGATTGTGAATCAATTACAAGGTTCAATTCGCAGAGGTGAAATTAGAAAAGCTCTATCAGATGTCAATAAAAGAGAGTATATTGATCTCAATGATATCAACGAAGTAGCAGAACTGAGTAAACTGTTTGTCCAGTTGGCAGTGTATCAAGTTTTACCTAAAATTCGTCCTGATGTAGAGGCGATCGTGCGTCATAATATCAGAAAGGTTCTCGAAACTTCTCCCGCGTTTCAAGGGATACGACAAGTGCCAGGTTTAGAACGCTTTGAAAGTCAATTAACTGAAGGGTTTGTGAGTGTTTTATACCAAGTGGTTTATGATACGATTATTGGGGCTTTAGAAGAAGACCCAGAAGCGGAAAAATTAATTGAAGAGTTAGGAACAAACCTGACACAGGTTTTAACGGATGAAATGCAAGGAAAACAAACCATCGAGCGAATTCAATCATTATTGCTTGATTTATTAGAAGAAGTGAAAGTTAATTATGTGGAACGTTTATCAGAAGAAGATGTGGAAGAATTGCTAGAACAAACACGACGCTTACGTCAAGCATCTAAATAATAATGAGTCATTTGTTCTTTGTTAAATCAAGTGTGAAATTTTTTTAATTCTTAATTCTTACAGTGTTCTTATTTTTTTCTAAACTGCTCCCTCTATTTATTTACCCGTTAGGATTAACCAGTGTCTTACTCTTAGCAGGGTTGGTTATTGGCTGGAAACGTCCTTATTTGGCTTTGTTTCCAATGGGAATTGGGTTATTTTTAATCATATTCGCGAGTAATGCTTGGGTTAGTTCACTGGTGGTTCAATCTTTAGAATGGCGACAAATCTCTAGTGAAGAACTACCAAAAGCAGATGCAATTATTTTGTTAGGAGGTTCAACGAGAGTTCCGACTCCTCCTCGTCAAACTGTAGAAATTACAGAAGCAGGCGATCGCGTTTTATATGCAGCTTATCTTTATAAAGCAGGAAAAGCTCCAGTCATTATTGCGACAGGAGGACGGATTACTTGGCTACAAAATGCACCACCAGAAGCAGACAGTATGAAGAATTTATTAGTAGAAATAGGCGTTCCTGAATCAGCAATTATTGAAGAAACTCAAGCCTTAAATACTTATCAGAATGCCCTTTATACCAAAGAAATTTTACAGCAACGAGGGATCGAAAAATCGCTTTTAGTCACTTCTGCATCTCACATGACGCGATCGCTGCTAGTCTTTCAAAAGCAAGGTCTTAATGTCATCCCCGCACCAACAGATTTTTTAGTCACTGAATTAGACTGGAAACAGCTAAACAGTACCCCACAAGCAATCCTTCTCAACAGTCTTCCTGATGCTGGACGATTACAGCAAACAACTCAAGCACTGAAAGAGTATCTGGGAATGTTGGTCTATTGGTTAAAAGGCTGGATTTAAAACAACATTTGATTCAGGTTATGTCAAGGCATAAAATACCCAAAAGAGTGCTACCAATTTAGCCCCCCAAACCCCTCAAGATTGAGGGGCAATCCTTCCTTAATAAGGAGACTTGTGGGCGATGTCGCAAGCATTTATGGCTTTCATTTAATTACTGACTCACCGCTGCTTGATAAACCGTTTCTTCCACCTTTTCAGGAGTTTCAGCACGAACGGCTCGGAACATTCCGAAGCGACACAAACCTGTCCCAAATGCGAGTCGCATCAACAATAAAGTGGGGACTTCTCGCAAAGATTTGATGAACCCATAAACCCCAAATTTAATTAGCCCTTGAGGTCGTGCAATCCCTTGCCATATCGAGTCTAACCAAGAAGGAAGGGTGGGTTGTGTCCAATCATCTGTAATCACTTTACCATCCACCAATCCTGTGGCTTCCAAAGTTTCAGAGAAACCTTCAATACTGGAAAATTCGGGATGAGACCATTGATCAAGCAGTTGACGCATGACAGGTTTTTCCCAGAAGTTGAGGGGTTTTTGACGAGCATCGCGCTGATTCCAGTCCGCAACAACAAGACGACCCCCTGGTTTAAGCACTCGCAGTAACTCTCTGGCAAAACTTTCTTTATCAGGGATATGAGGTCCTGTTTCAATTGACCACACCACATCAAAGGTCGCATCAGGAAAGGGAAGAGACATCGCATCCCCAATCATAAATTGGGCGCTGACATTCTCAGGGGTCAATTCTTGCGCTCGCTTCACTTGTTGGGGACTAATGGTAACAGCCGTGACATCAAAGCCGTACTCTTTAGCTAAAATCCGACTACTGCCGCCAATTCCACAGCCAACATCAAGGAGAGTTGTTCCCGCAGGGAGTTGGTCAATTTCTCCCCATTTCACCATTTCATGAACAAAATCGGCTTTGGCTTGCAAAAAGTCTTTTCTTTGTGGGGGTAACCCATAATGACCGAGGTGGATATGTTCCCCCCAATAAAATTCCAAAATGCCGTCCTCTGTCCACTCGTCGTAGGAGTTGGCTACAGAATCAGAAGATTGGTATCGACGGGCTGTCAGGAGATAAATAGAGATCGCGATCGCAAGTAAAATCAGGAGAGTTCCCAGAATTAAAACCAATAAATTCATTTCAATCAATTCCAAATGTCTCTAGCTATCCCGATCTTATCCTGAAGCTCTATCGCAGTTTTTGAGGAAACTTACCTCAAAATTATTATTCTGTCAAGTCTGTCAAGATTTCCTAACAAATTAATTCGTCTCATACCTTGTTAAGTTGAAGAAGCAATCAAGCCAATTTTTGACGCATTTTCTTGTTTCTAGCTCAATTAATTGCTAATTTAGACATGGATAGCACCCATACTTTAAGAGCATATCAGATTAAACGTTACTGATCAAGCGCGATCGCCTGAAAAGACGCAGATTCGTTTTTAATTAAGAAATGTGACAATTTTATTTCTAGCTAATTAGATTCATGTCAAGGTGCATTGAGAATTAAATGGCGATCGCCCTTGATAAAAACTTTTGCAATTGAGACTAATCTATTAGTTTATGCCTATAATCATGATTCTCTAATCAGCTAAAACTTTATCGCGATCGCTTTCTTTCCTGAGCAGGCGATCGTGTTTCCAGAAAAGTTTCTGTAAGATGTGCGAAAATGTTCGTTATAGCGCTACGTGCTTATTTTAGGACATTTCCCGAACGGTGGGAGTGCGACCGAGACGGTCGCTAGCCTTTTTAAGAACGTCCTAACCTGATTTTGTAGCGCTATATGATCTAAAGATGATACTGGAAAAGTTAGATGATCAAGGTCGTCATGACAAGAAGAGGTTAGCCGTATGAATAATCTTCAGGTCGATTTAACTGGATTAACACCCAAACAAATCAGTCAAGTTCAAGCCTCAACAGAGAACAGTGACGATTTTTGAGTCGGTGGATCAATTGTATGAAGGGCGAGAGTTGAAAGAACCCGATCGCGTCATCTCTTCCATCTTCCCTGAACTGGACATCAAGGTTGAAGAAATTTTCAACTTATGAGAGCATAGAGGTAGAACTTTGGTAAACTGACAAAAGCAGATTACGACTAATCATCCGAACAATTACTATGCAGGAGTCTCAGGGAAAAGCGACCCCCGCTTACATGAAAAACGCGGACTATCACAAACTTGATCGCAATCAACTTACCCCCATGATGCAACATTATGTGGAAGTCAAAGAACAGTATCCCAATGCGTTGCTGTTGTATCGGGTGGGAGACTTTTTTGAGTGTTTCTTCCAGGATGCGGTCACGGTCGCGCAACAGTTAGAGTTAGTCCTCACCAGCAAGGAAAGCGGGAAAGAAATTGGTCGCGTCCCGATGACAGGTGTCCCCCATCATGCGCTCGATCGCTATACTGCTATGTTAGTGGAAAAAGGGTTCGCGATCGCAGTTTGTGATCAAGTGGAAGATGCAGCGGTCGCTGCTGCACAAAAGCGCATGGTTGAGCGCAAAATCACGAAACTCCTCACCCCTGGAACCCTGACGGAAGAGGGAATGTTACCAGCGCGACGGAATAACTTTCTCGCTGGATTAGTCATTGCTGGGGAACATTGGGGACTCGCCTACACGGACATCTCTACTGGGGAATTTTACACCACGCAAACCCAAAATCTGGAAACGCTCTGTCTAGAATTACAGCGCCTCCAACCTTCAGAAATTTTACTTCCCACCAACGCTCCTGATATCGGTCGGATGTTACGTCCTGGGGAACAATCAGAGACAATTCCAGACTTCCTTCCAGATAGCTTCTGTTATACCCTCCGTCCGCAATCTCAATTTAGTACAGGAGAAGCCCGCAGTCAACTGTTACAATACTTTCGGGTGAGTTCCCTTGAAGGAATGGGTTGTAGTCATCTCCCCCTTGGAATTCGCGCTGCGGGAGGATTGCTTTTCTACATTGAAGAAACCCAAAAAGCCCATCAAGTTCCCCTACAAACCCTCAAAACTTACACGCTGACGGATTATTTAATTCTTGACCAACAAACCCGTCGTAACCTTGAAATTGTGCAAACGGTGCGCGATGGAACTTATCATGGGTCACTACTTTGGGCGCTAGATCGCACTTGTACTGCTATGGGTGGACGAGCGCTGCGTCGTTGGTTATTACAGCCTTTACTGGATATTAAAGGAATTACGGCTCGTCAGGAGACGATCGCGGAATTAATTAGCCAAACTAACCTGCGGGACAACTTGCGCCAACTGCTAGGACAGATTTATGATTTAGAAAGGCTCAGTGGGCGTGCGGGTGCGGGAACAGCGAACGCTAGAGACTTAAAAGGGTTAGCCGAGTCTTTAGTCCGTCTCAAAGAGTTAGCAGAGTTAGCAAAACAAGGAAATTCTCCGTTTATTCGGGCTTTGCAGTCTGTTCCGCCAGATTTGGAGCAATTAGGGACAAAAATCTTAGCCTATCTCGTTGAATCGCCTCCGCAGCACCTTGGAGAAGGGGGATTAATTCGATCGGGCGTAGATGAACAACTGGATCAAATGCAAGAAACCTTTGAGAAGGATAAGCAATGGTTAGCGCATCTGGAAACCAGCGAACGGGAACGCACAGGGATTCCGAAACTCAAAGTGGGCTACAATAAAACCTTTGGCTATTATCTGAGCATTCCGCGCAGTAAAGCTGATCTCGCCCCAGAAGCCTACACTCGCAGGCAAACGTTAACCAACGAAGAACGCTATATCACCTCAGAATTAAAAGAACGCGAAACCCGCATTTTAACAGCAAAAGACGACTTAAATCGCCTTGAATACGAGATTTTTGCCGATTTACGCGCCGAAGTGGGAGAAAAAGCCCAAGAAATCCGTAATACGTCTCGCGCTGTGGCTGCGATCGATGCTTTGGCGGGACTGGCGGAACTGGCGGTCTATAATAACTACTCCCGCCCTGAAATGGAGGAAGGACGCGGGTTAACTATTCGCGACGGTCGCCACCCCGTTGTCGAACAAACGCTTCCCACAGGCTTTTTTGTCCCCAATTCCACCACAATGGGCTTTTCCGAAAAGCGCGACGCGCCTGATTTAATTATTTTAACGGGACCCAATGCAAGCGGAAAAAGCTGCTATTTGCGACAAGTGGGGTTAATTCAACTTATGGCTCAAATTGGTAGTTTTGTCCCTGCAAAATCGGCTAAATTAGGGGTCTGCGATCGCGTTTTCACTCGGGTTGGTGCAGTAGATGACCTCGCCACAGGACAATCAACGTTTATGGTGGAAATGAACGAAACCGCCAATATTCTTAATCATGGGACTCCAAACTCCCTAATTCTCCTCGATGAAATTGGACGGGGGACGGCAACCTTTGACGGACTCTCGATCGCGTGGGCAGTTGCGGAATATCTTGCTACAGAACTGCGATCACGCACTATCTTTGCCACCCACTATCACGAATTAAACGAACTCGCCTCTATTTTGCCCAACATTGCTAACTATCAAGTCACCGTCAAAGAGATGGAAAATGAAATCATCTTCCTGCATCAAGTGCAACCTGGAGGCGCTGACAGGTCTTATGGCATTGAAGCGGGACGCTTAGCAGGGCTTCCTTCTAGTGTAATCTCTCGCGCCCAACAAGTAATGGGACAAATTGAAAAGCATAGTAAAATCGCTTTGGGATTAAGAAAAGGGATTAAACAACATAAAAAGGATGAGGAGACAAGGATTGATCAATTGGATATTTTTGAGAGTTAATCTGAGGCAAAGCGAGAGCGTGATGTCTTTTGGACGGTGGCGAAGCCACATCGCGCTAGCGATTAAACAGATTAGGATTCATACTGATAATGTTTCTTTTTCTCTTATCCTATTATACAATATTTTAGCTATTTTTCCTAGGAAATAACAATAAACGATGACTCAATAAAGGGTCAATAATAATTCATATATAAGATGATGAAAAGCCTAATTATCTTGATATAAAATAAGATTTAATAAATTCAGTTCATTAGAGCTTAAAAAGTAGCGATCGGTAAATAGTTTCAATCTGGTTTCATCGAGACTATAACTTCTAAATAAGAGAAAAGGAAAGTCTTTATAGCGATCGCCGAGAGGAAGAACAGCGCCAACAGGATATAATAAACGGAGATAAATGTCTAAAATCCGACGGAAGGTTTGATCTTCGGGTTCTTTTTCTTCATCATTAAAGTATTGACTAATCACTGGATAACTGATAAAATTAAACAGAGGTAGAGTGTAATATTGATCTTCGTAGTTGCTTTCTTCTTGAAAGTTTTGAGTCTGGGAAGATTGTTTTCCTAATGTTTCTATAAACGCGATCGCATCTTGAAGAGAAGAACGTAAGTTTTCGGGAGAGTGGCGACTCTTAGAAAGTTGTTTTAGTTCATCCAATAGCTTTTCATTATTAGCGACTTGCTTGGAAACTTGAATTGTGTATTTCTCTTGGACTTTGTTTTTAGGAATCGGAATCATTAACAAGCTACCATGAATCAATCCTCTTTCAATTCGATCAAAGCTGAGTAGTTTCTCAAAGCTGTTTTTAATAATTTTAGAAAAGTCAGTGTTAAAGGAATTGATTAAATCTAGACAAGAAAGGTCTTCCCTTACGGTTGACTCAGGAGAATTTAATAAAACAATCTCTACAGAAGTTAAAATTGCTTTCAGTTTGGAATAAACGTTTCGCAGTCGTTGGTCAGCAGGACGTTTTCTAGATTCATGTTGAAGCTGTTTAATTAGCGTACTCATTTGACTGCTAAAAGTTTGACCCGCAGCAAAAATTGATTTTCCTCCGATAGGAATCAACATAAACTTCTGATTTCCAACGTTCCCAGACCCAACAATTCTGGTCATAATAGATGCTTTGAGGATGACCAATATATTGACAAGGTTTAAAAGACTTTCTTGACGTTGAATTTGATCGCGATCGCGGTCTTCTCCGTAATAAATAGCTGTTTCTGAGAGATAGAAGGTTAAGTATTTTTGATCGCGATCGAATGTTTTATCCTTCTCATAATTTCCACGACCACGATAGATCACTTGGATGATTTCCATCAGATTTTTTTCGATTTCAAAGCGCGGAACACCCACAAGGATATGTTTAGTTTTGGGAAAAGATAATCCTCGACTTGCGGATGCGGTCATAAAGATTACTTTCACCTGGTTTTGATAACAGTGGATGTTTTTCTTATCTTCTTCTGAGAGACTCGCATGAATTTCTAGATAGTCTTCATTACATTGAAACGTCTCTTGTTTCTTTCTGATTCTTTGGATTAATTCTGCTAAGTGAAGTTTATTTTGGATGTAAACAATGATTTGTTCAGTGTCAGGTTGCTTAAGGAGTGTTAAGATATCTTCTGTCAGTTGATCTTGAACCTTATCTTCTAAATCATCTTGTAGTTTCAGAGAAGGATTCTTTTGAAATTTAGCGGTCTTGATAAACAGTTTATAATCAAGCTGTAAGCGACTTGCGGGATAAGAGTTGGTATTGATGACAAGCGCTGGATATTTATTTTGATAAAGAAACGATTGAATAGAAAGAGGATCATTGTTATCATTTCCTTGACGAAAAAAGATTTTATTCGGTTCTGGTTTTGGGGAAGCAAGATGCTGTTGGATCACCTTCGCATCCACGATCGAAGCATCTGCGACAATTATTTTTACATTGAAATTATACTCTCCCGTGAGGAGTTCATAATTAGTTAATCTTTTAGTGATTCCATCAAGAAACTCAACCCCACTATCATCTCCAGTGATTTCATCAATCATAATCAAGATATGTTTGATGCGCTGAGAAAGGTCTCGCATTTTGCTGGGAATGACTTTTTCTTCCCTGTTGTTATACACATCTTGAAAGATTTTTTTAAAGTGATCAAGGGTGTCATTTCCCAGTTGAGTTTTCTTCAGAGATTGAATCGCTACAGTCGCAATGATCTGATTAGATTTCTGACTATTGATTAAAGCATAGATTGCTTGACAGATACTTGCTAAAACCCCGCGATTCTTTTTTCTTCTCTTTTCAATTTCATTTTCGTTGATGCGTTGGAATCGAGGATGAAATTGATAAGACTGCTTTTGCGGTTGGTCTTGATTCAAGAATTGAACTGTCTTTAGGGAGAAGTTTTTATCCTCTGAGTTACTTTTATATTGAACCGTATAGTTTCCTTTATTGCTACTGATGATGTCAGCGTTGGTATTGACAATGAAGATGCGATCGTCCTTTAAACGTTGAGTGTTGGAGTCAGTAAACTTTTCAATGATGTCAAGGTTGACTTGTTTTCTGGGACTAACATAAAAGAAGAGAAACCCTTCCTCTAGCGTTTGCTGATCTTGAAGAAATTCGGCGATCGCTGTTGTTTTTCCGATTCCTGGATTCCCTGTCAGAAAGAGATACTTTGCTTCACTCTTCAGTTGATTTTTAATTAATTCTCCGTGTGCTTGTCTTAGGTCTAACTTTGGATTAAGCTGTAGTTTATCCGCTAAGTCTGAGGAAATCGGATCAACAAGATTTTGAAAATCTGTAAGCGTTTCTGTATGATTGACTTGAGTGATTCCATCTGCTTCGATCGCAAATAGTTCCTTGATAAATGCTTTTCCGTTCTCAAAACTTTTTGCTGCGTTGCGTTTGATAACATCTAAAACCTTGCGACGATTATCTAAGAGTGATTCTGCTTTAGGTTCATTTTTATAGATGTGGGAACAAGTGGCTAAAATATCAGTATTGTTTCCCTTTAGCGTCATTGCACTGGCAGCGCGATCGCTGTATCCTAAAATGTTATAAGTGATGTTGGTATCTTTCTGAATGATTCCATGATCTAGCAAGAATCTTGAGAAGCTATGAGTATAACTTCCCGCTTGAATCAGTTTGATAGTTTCCTTATCTTTCTGTTTAAATGCGAGGTAATAACGGTTCAAACTTTCTGACACATTGAGAGGAGTATCTTCAGTATCAAGACCAAGATTCGCAAAGACACTTTTCGATTTTAAGTAACTCACCTCCCGTAACAAAATCTTCCGCAACACTTCCACACTATCCATATCTTCTAAATCTTGGATCGATCGAATCGAGAAGATAGAATAATCCAGACACAAGACTCTCCACTGATCTCCACATCGGATTAAAACTAACGTATCCGCATTGAGAAACTCTCCTTTCTGGGAATACTTAGCAATGTCAACATTGAGATGGGGAAACTGAGATAAAACCTCTTGATTTGCTTTGTCTTTTCCTTTGGGATACGTCCCGATGCTATTATCATCAGAGAAGCAACATTGATAATAAACAATCTCTAGACATTTCTTCGGTTTCTTGTTTTTATCGCACCACCCGATCGCCTCTAAATATTCTGGAAGTAAGTTTAATCCAGCAAAGAAACTCTTTTGGAGAAAGAACATACTCCAAGTTTCAATAATATCTCGATGCTTTTGGTTGATGACTCTTTCTTTATTAACTAGCTGTCGATGAATGCGGGAAAAACTCAATTGTTTTAAGTCATTGCGATACAAGTCTCCAAAGTGATGGGAGATTTGTTGCTGTTCAATATAAGTCAACATTCCCACATTAAAACCGACTTCAAATAGACGACCTAAATCTTGTCCTAAACTTTCTTGTGTCATTGTTATTTGTTATTTGTCGGATAACCAACTTTACTTCAAATAGAGTTCTTAATTGGATTGATTTTATAGTTCAAATAAAGTAATTTCAGCAATGGTTCGGAAATCCTTTTTATTAAACGTTGCTATTTCAGAGATACCGTTTGCTAAAGCGATGCTAATAATTTCAAAATCGTGGAGTTTCAAACCTGAAGGCTGATAGGATGTGACTAATGCTAGAAACGTTGCTAGAGAGTCAGGAGTTGGATAAATAATTTCTAATTGCTGAATCAGTTTTTGCAGTAAGTTCAACGCGGTCTCAGTACTTAACCCATATCCCGATGACCGTGTCGTAACTGTTAGAAACTCAGTCAGATTTTTTGACGTAGTAAATAAAGTTTTATTCCTCTGTTGTAATACAGATCGAGAAGCAACATAGAATTGAGAATCCTCATCGATTGCGTAAACTAAAATATTAGTATCAACTAGCAACTTATTACTCATTCGCAATCACACGTATATCTTGATCGTCTAGTCTTCCTTGTAATTTCATGGCGGGTAAATCTAAAGTTTCAGATTGATGTTTCTTTAAGGTAACTAAATACCAGTAAACTTTCTTGAGATCAGCTTCAGAAAGATGATCAATTTCTTTTTTTAGATTGTCTCTTGTAATCATAATCTATTTCTTTTTCAAAAGCTAACACCTATATTTTATCTTAATGGAATTACAAAAGCCCCCAAAGTGAGGGTAAAGTTACATTGATTAAGGATAAACCTTTGGAATGTTTAATGCTTTCTTCACTTCGGTTAAAAATGCGAGAGAATTAAATTCAACGTTTCCTGTTATATGATTAAACATTGACAACGCACCCACACTCTTATCCCCAATAATATTATCATAAGGCTCAAGTTTTAATTGGAACTCATCTTTGGATTCTTTCTCATAACGAGAAAAATGAAACAAGGTCAGAAACTCTAAAATCTCCTGTTTCAGAGGAGTATCATTAATCAATCCGTTACGGATGTCTTCTTCATCTAAAATTTTCTCATAGATGTTGAGTAAGGTCGCATAAGAAATGACTCCATTATAGAATCGATCGTTCCCAACCTTGATTCCATTAAAGAGATTCAAAAAGACAACTGTTTTCTTGCTGGTGTCTTCAGTCAGATTTCTTGATTCTGGACTTCCTTGAATATAGAGAGAAGTGTTCGCTTGATCTTGTCCCAGATTGATCGCATAGTATTTGTTGAAAAAGATCGGATAGATTTTGATGTCTCCTTTATCTCCCTTGAGAGAACGCATCACTGCTTTTGACATAAAAAATAATTCTTGGTCTTCTTCAGTTTGAGTGAGGTGTAAGGTACTCGAATAAGGAGATTTTGCGATGTACAAAAAGTGTCGGAATCCTTGCTGATACAATTCATTCACGCAGTCAATAAGAACCAAAGGAGAACTAAAAATTTGTTCACTTCCATAGTTATCAGAAAATGTTTTGTGAGTGTAAATGCGAATGCTGTTATTATTGGATTGACGCTGAAACGCGATCGCCTCTCCCATGAGATTTGAAAGTTTATTGTTAATCTTTTTGTCTCTTGCGCGATCGCTTTCTCGACTGGATACGACAATCATTGCTAGTTTCTCCAGTTGATAATCGGAAGCAGGATTAGCAAAGATAAACTGCTTGGGAAGAATCGAATACAAGGAGTTTAAACCGTTCTTAATCTTAAAATAATTAATTCCTCTGACGCGAAACCCTTGACTCGAACAACGATGTTCTTCATTTAATAAATGGGAGACCATGAAGAAGACTGAATTTAAAAACTTCTCTTCTGGATGTTTATCTTGATCTGTCCCAATATGTAAACGTATGATGGGAAGAAAGAATTTTTTCCCTGATGAATCTAGCAACATCTTTAAGGTTACATAAACCAGTAACGCAAAGGTGACTTTATAGAAAAAGCATTTCGCTGAAGATTCATTCTTGAGGATTGCGTCTTTCAGCGCATCGACATCATAGGAAAACCTGATCGGGTTATACTGCTTTAATCCTTGTTGATAAGTCTTTCGACATCGATCTTCTTTGGGAGTTAATAAGATAGGAATTGTAGGAACTTTTCCCAAACTCTCAGTATATTTCATCGTCAACTCTTCATTTCTTCCTGTAGGAAAATAACTCACTTCACTGAGATGAAGATTAACCCCAAGACTCAACAACGAATTATTCCCCAAGTTGGGAGAAGTAATCGAAATGTACTTTAATGCTAATTTTGGATTACCCTGTAAGGAATGGAAGAAACTATTATTCTGATTAATGGTTTGATAATCTTTTTCTAGGATTCCTTGTTTGACATTCAGATGACAGGGATAGTCTCGTACAGGTAAGTCATGTTTCTGTTGAAGAAACTTAGTTAGCATTTCCTTCAATTTTTGGACTTTCTGATTAGCTTGATATTCCTTTAAACCTCGTTTAATTCCTCCCAATAGTTTCTGCTTTTTATTCTCGTCCTCTTCCTGTAGAGTAGGTAAAACTTTTTCTTCAAAGTTAGCGATAGGATTATAGGTTAGTTCCCCTTTGGGATTATTGTCAGCTTTAGAGAGATCGTATCCTGCAAAAACAAAGTAATATAAAAGCGCAATCTTTAAGACCTTTTCCACAAAAAACTTTTTACGGAAGTCATCTTCTAATCCCTCTTGATGCTTCTCACTTTTGGGGTTAAGGAGGTCTAAGTAATAGTCAAACGCATCCATTCGTCCTTCAGTTTGAACTGGACCATTGAGTTTTAATTTTAAGCCAAAGATAAACTCTTGTTTACTATTGTTTTCGTCTTCGGTTTCTCCTAAACACCCTTCAATGATGGTGATAATGGGTAACAAATCAAACGCATCAGCGCGGGAAAATAAGTCTCTGTAGTTCACAGAGATTCCTTCATAGTTAACATTATAATGACCATCCTCTTTTTCTTCATCGTTGATATAGTCTTCGATTAATCTTAACCGTCGAATTAAGTCTTCTAGATAAATCAGGTCTTTATGTTCCCCAATCTGTTCTTTGAGATATTCTAAGTAAATGACTTTTGCTTCTTTCTGGATTCTTCCTAATGCTTCTGTATCCATTAGCTTTTCCAGTCGATCAAAGTCAGATTGTTCAT
Source organism: uncultured Dactylococcopsis sp. (assembly GCA_964463655.1). GTDB lineage: Bacteria > Cyanobacteriota > Cyanobacteriia > Cyanobacteriales > Rubidibacteraceae > Halothece. The sequence continues at coordinate 35,478 of CAYXDG010000008.1, read as the reverse complement.
ACTCAAATAAATCCGCTAAAATTTCTTTGAGGTCATCTTGTTCGGTTTCAGGAAAACGCAGTTTAATATAGTTTTCTAAACTCTGCTTCAGTTGTTCTCTAAACTTTTTTGCATTTTCAATGGTAATTTTGAGTTGATGAAATTTTAAACCCGATCGCTGCTGACTTGCTTGAGGTTCTAAACTCAGTTCTCTTTTTTGAAGGGTCTTTTCTGTCTTCTGAAACGGATACTGAAAACTTAACTTGTTCCCATCAATGTTTCCTTCAAACTCATCTACCCCTGTAGCTAAAGCGTTCACCCAACCTCCCACAGATTGAAATAACGTTGTTTCTAAATAGTCCTTTAAGCAGTCTTTCAGTTGTTGAACTTGTTGTGTAAAATCTTGCTTTGATCCAGAACTAAAGTTAACCGTTGCGACCCTTGCTTGGTTGCTTTGATTTCCCAAAGGATTGTTAATTTTTGTGTTTGAGACCGACTGCGCGATCGCATCAAATTGAAGAATTAAACCCTTTCCTTCGTCAACCAGTTTGAAGGGATTTTTGGGGCTTTTATCTTGTAAGACTGTTATAATTGTCTCCAGTAAGCTAATGTAGTTTACGGTGACTAAATTTTGCTCATCATTTCTAATTTCATTCACGATCATCACTCCTCTTAAAAGTATTTTTTTCAGAATAATGCAACCGTTCTTAATTGTCTTATGTGGTGCAACAGCAACAGGAAAATCTCGTTTAGCCATGCAGCTTGCACAACATTTTAACACAGTTATTCTCAGTGCTGACTCCCGTCAAGTGTATCGAGAATTTGACATTGGAACTGCCAAACCAACCCCCCCTGAACAAGCATTAATTCCTCATTATCTGATTGATATTTGCGATCCAACAGAAACTTTAACGGTTGCTGAATATCAAGAAAAAGCCAATCATTTAATTAGCACTCTTTCTGAGTCTCCTCTGCTTTTAGTGGGAGGAACTGGGTTGTATATTAAAGCGATTACAAAGGGGTTAAAAATTCCCAGAGTTCCCCCTCATCCCGATCTGCGATCGCGTTTAGAAAGTCTGGGGCAATTTCAATTGTATAGTTGTTTAGAAAAAGTTGATCCCAAAGCTGCAACAAAAATTCATCCCAATGATCAAGTGAGAACCCTACGAGCTTTAGAAGTTTTTTATGTCACGGGAAAACCGATGAGTGAACAACAAGGGGAAAATCCTCCTTCTTATCCCATCCGAGAAATTGGTTTAGAGTGTTCTTCAGAAGTGTTGACCCAAAACATCCGAAAGCGAACCGAAAAAATGGTAGCTTTAGGATTAGTAGAGGAAGTGAAAGGATTAATCCAGAAATATGGTTGGTCACTTCCTTTGTTAAATACGCTAGGATATCAAGAAATTAAAAACTATTTAGGAGGAAAAACCGATCTAGAGACAGCAAAGGAATTAATTGTTCTTCACACTCGTCAATTTGCAAAGCGACAACGGACTTGGTTTAAAGCTCAATCAGAAATAAAATGGTTTGATAACCAACAAACTGATTTACGGGATGCTGTGTTGAATTGGATTAGTGACTCTTGAAGTCTTAGGAGTTATCATTTATTTCATATAATTAAGCACTGATTCTCTTGCTTTAAGTGATAGCCATCAATGACTATGCTTGAAAGATTAATGATTACTTATTCTCAGTAACATATATGTCTAATCAAAATTTAGAAAATAAACTACAACATCCCATTCCACCTCCGACTTACGATCAACAATATCGTGCGATCGGATTGGTTTTTGGAATCTACGAACCTCACGATCGACTCACACGCGGTGAAATGATTCTTTCCAACAATATTAGATTAGAAACCGTGCTTTTAGGACGAGTGATTAATGTGGTTAAAAAACATATTAACCTCGCTGAACCTCAGCTTTGGGTTGTGTATCCACGAACGCGAAAGAAAAACGATTATCTTCATCTGCAAATTGTCGGAGTGTGGGCTCCAGATACCTTAACAGAATCCTTACAACGATCGCAACAATTAGCCGAAGAAGCTATTTCTGAGGTTAACATAGAACCTGGGTATTTTTCCGTTCGAGGAGAAGTCGTTTTTTATTCTCAAACGGAGCAGAAAATTATTGTTAAAATTAAGCGTTCTGCTGAGAGTAAACCGAACTTCTTCAAACTGCGACTCAATGGTGTTCTTGGGGAAGAAAAAGACAATATCGGTTGGTTTTGGGATTTTCATGTGCAACTCAAAGGAGATGAATTAGTTGTGATGGACGGTGAAAAAATTGCTTTAATTAATAGTAGCAAGAAGCAGGAACTTTCTAAAAAAAATCATCTGAGTAGCGATCGCCCGTCGAAAAAAATCATTTCTAAATCTCCAGCAAAGCCTTCTCCGACGCAGAAAAAACCCAAACCAATTCCTCGCCGAAGAAAGCAGCGATCGTCACGGGATCAAGATTCCGAACTTAACTAAGCAATTCCTAATAATTGTCGAAACTTTTGAGGGGCAAAAATGGCATAACTATTAATCCCAAAACAAACCATTGCTAGAGAGAATAAAAGATAAGTTGGGGTCATGACAACGCCAATCATTAACCAAGTAGCAACATGAAAAATCATCCCCAAGGCAGATGCAATGCCCAAGCTAGCATTCAAACGTAAATTAATGGTTGGAAACTGACGAACTAATAGTAATAGGGTTACCGATGTTAATAATAAATTAATCGGAATTAGAAAGCCACAGATGGTGACACAGTATTGACGAGAAAGTATAAATAAGTCGAGCAAGGTATCACAATCCTCCTCTAGGAACGTAGAATCAGAACCATCATAAACGATCGCCAGATGTGCTGAGTCAAACTTGTTAAATCTCGTTACATTGACAAACCAGCCATCAACAATGAATTAATAAGGAAACCCTGACCGCTCCCCCCGAGATAACTGGGTACAGGGAGAAATGAATCCTAAGTTAGAGAATAAAATCTTATTGATGCGATTTTTGATGCAGAAAAAACGGCAACTTGTTAGTGACTCCCGTGATATTTGTAACAGAGATTCAAGAAGTATGGATTGCAGAAAATGGAGATCAAAAATTAGTACGGAATGACCCGATCGAGGTAAAATTAAGCATGACGACCTGAAATTGAAACAACAAGGGCGACTCGATTTAAAATAGTCATTATAATCAAGACTTAACTTATAATTTTAGGGTGTGGGAATGGCTGCTGTTATTTTAAATAATCGATATCGTGTTATTCGGGAACTGGGAGAAGGTGGATTTGGTCGCACATTTGTGGCAATAGATACTCATCTACCCTCAGAAAAATATTGCGTCATTAAGCAACTTTATCCCATTATTTCTAAACCTAAACAGTATCAGTGGGTGAGAGAGCGTTTTCAACGGGAAGCAGCGATTTTAGAGGCGTTAAGTCAAGGAAATAGCCAAATTCCAAAACTCTACGCCTATTTTGCTGAAGCAGAAACCTTTTATCTGGTTCAAGAGTATGTTGAAGGCTGTACACTAACTGAGAAAGTTGAACAAGAGGGGGTTTTGTCGGCTAAAGAAGTGACTCGCATTTTGATCACTTTACTGCAAACATTAAACTATGTTCATGATCAGCGCATTATTCATCGGGATGTTAAACCCGATAATGTGATTTTACGATCGCGAGACAATCAACCTGTGTTGATCGATTTTGGGATCGTCAAAGAAGCACTAGAAACCGTGATCGACTCTCGGCGTACCCATTCGATCGCGATCGGCACCCCTGGCTATATGCCGTCTGAACAAGCAGCCGGTCGTCCCACATACACCAGTGATTTGTATAGTTTAGGACTGACGGCGGTGTTTTTACTCAGCGCCCGCGCTCCCCACACCCTAGAAATTGACCAGCGCACAGGAGAAGTTTTGTGGGAAGAAGCTGTTCCCAATTTATCTGATCCTTTAGCCAGTGTGATTAACCGCGCTGTACGGTTTCATCCCCGCGATCGCTTTAGCAGTGCTAAAGAAATGTTATCAGCACTGATGGCTCAAGTGCCAACCCGATTAACCTTTGAAAACACTCGTCCCCAAAGGACGCTCACCAGTGACGCAACTGTGGCAGCGATCTCTTCTCCTCCTTCCCCAAGCAATAACAATCATCTCTTGATTTGGGGCGCGATCGCCATTGGGTTGGCTTTCAGTGCAGGAGTTATGGGATACGGAATCGTACAAGTTTTACAAAGTCTGCGACAGAAAACGCCGCCTGAAACTGTGATTATTCAACCGCAACCGCCCGCAGAAAAAAATCCTCCAAAGGAAGAAAAATCATCTCCCCCAGCAAAACCAGACCAACCCACTGAGACTCCCAAAGCAGAACCTGAATTAGACCTTAAGATCAAAACACCGATTGTGGTTGTTCCCACCATCCCTTTAGAAACAGAGTCTCCCACCGAAACCGAACAGGTGGAAATTCCTGTATTCACCACCCAAGCGACAAAAGAAGACGTGATCGCCCGCTTGGGAGAGCCTACTTCCACCCGCGAGAGAGATCGGGAAAATATTCAAGGAATGCTGTATCAAGATTATCTTGAGGGCAAACTAGACCTTGGTTATCTTTATGACCACGAGACGGGAAATATCAAACAAACCTCTGCTACTTTTGATGCTTCAGTTGAATTTAGTCTCATGCAGAGTACACTGCAACAAATGCTCCAAGGACAACTAACACCAGCGATCGAAGAAGCACTCAGACAGGTCTATCAAGAGGAAACCGATTTACGATCGTTTTCTATTAGCAACTGGAAAGGAGTTATTCGCAGACTTGAAGGAGAGAAAGTTTATATTGGAGTTTGGGAAGAAGATTGAATAGAAGACAAACCAATGGAATGGACGACAACCGACGCGAGTAGCTTACTAACCATCGATCTCGAAATCGGAAAACATGACTTTTCACCAGGAGTCTATGAGATTGTCCGTCGTGTTATTTACGAAACGGCTGACTTTGATTATCTCTCTCAACTCCATATCTGTGACCGCGCTCTCAGCGCAGGAGCTGCCGCTTTAGTAGCTCGTACTCCCATTATCGTAGATGTCCCCTTCATTCAAGTGGGCATTGCTTATCAAATTCAACAAACTTTTGTCAACCCAGTTTATTACCGTCTGGATAGTCATCCTAGCTACGCACTCACTAATTTAGCCAAGCGTTATCCTGAAGGCATTTATATTATTGGCAGAGAGCAAACAGCCCTCGCCACCTTTCTCACATTAATCAAACAAGAAGACATTCGGCCAGCTTTTGCTATCCTCACTCCTCCTAAATTCTTGAAAGTTAACTCGATCGAGCAACAACTAGAAATGCTGGCTATTCCTCATATTCGAGTCACTGGACGTAAAGGCAATGCTAGTGTTGCTGTTGCCATTACCCATGCTTTAATTGATTTAGCTTGGGAGGTTTATTCAGAACAGTGATTCCTCAACCAACTAACCCCAAGACACTGGCTAAAAGGGCTTTCTGGGCGTGCATTCGATTTTCTGCTTGCTGCCAAACCCGCGATCTCGCTGACTCTAACACCGCTTCTGTGATTTCTTCTTCGCGATGGGCAGGTAAACAATGTAGGATAATCGCTTTAGAGGAGGCTAATTCTAACAAAGCTGCATTCACTTGATAGGGTTTGAAAATGGGAAAACGATTTTCGGCTTCTGCTTCTTGTCCCATACTCGCCCAAACATCTGTATAAATCACATCTGCACCTGCTACAGCCAGTTTTGGGTCATCGGTGAGGGTGACTTCTGTTTCTGCTGCAAGGGTTTTCGCCTGTTCCACGATCGCGCTTTGTGGTTGATACGACTCGGGAGTCGCCACCCGAATATTCACTCCTGCTAAAGCACACCCCAACAGCAAAGAATGAGCCACATTATTTCCATCACCTACATAAGTGAGAGTCAACCCCTTCAAACTGCCAAAACACTCCTCAATTGTCATCAAATCCGCCAGAACCTGACAAGGATGAGACAAATCACTTAAAGCATTAATGACAGGGATATCAGCATACTCAGCAAACAGTTCAATATCTTTTTGGGCAAACGTCCGAATTGCCAACACATCCAAATAGCCAGCTAAAACCCTTGCGGTATCTTGAATCGGTTCACCGCGTCCCACTTGCATGGCTTGTGGGTTTAAATCAATCACTTGCCCCCCTAACTGATACATTGCCACGCTAAAAGAAACGCGAGTGCGAGTGGAAGCCTTGTAGAACAATAGTCCTAAAACACGGTTGGCTGCCTTTCGCGGCTGATATCCCCCTTTAAGTTGGTGGGCTAGGGTGAGTAGGCTTTGCAGTTCATGGTTATTTAAGTCAGTGAGGCTTAATAAATTGCGTCCAATCATCTCAGTTGTCTTCTTTCAATCTTGCTCTGAATCGGAGAATAAACCCCTAATTATAGCCTCGCACGCGCCAACTGTCTCAACCCAGAGGATTTTAACTCTCAAAAAGCCTCACACTCGCTGCAATAAGTTTAGACCGTGTGTGTCTGTGCCACAAGTATTCAATAAGTTATATTGTTCGCTGAGGGTTTTCACCACAGCTGTCTGTTTGGGGCTTGGAGTCCAAGGAATCGCATTTTTATAGGCGTAATAGGTTTCCACCCCATCAATCCCTAACGCAACGGCTGTAGGAATTAAGTCTTTAGCTGGGTGACGATAGCGCTCTGGGTGAGCTAATACCACTAATCCCCCCGCTTCTTGAATCGCCTCAATCACTCGCTCAGCGAGTGCTAACTCTCCTGTGGGAGCATGACCTTTTAAGTAGGGTTTCATCACAGGATGATTCGGGTTAAAACCATAGCCTAAAATATGGACTTCGATCCCCATTAAAATTGAGGTAATTTCTACCCCTGTCCAAAGTTGAGGGAGCATCAGAGCATCGGAACGACAATTTTCTAGATATTCATTAGCGATTAAATAGCCCTTGACACTATGATGATCTGTAATCGCGAGTCCTTTTAAGTTGAGGGCGATCGCCTGTTCGATGATGGCGGTTGGTTGCAGTTGTCCATCGGAAAAAACCGTGTGCAGATGGAAGTTATACTCATGTGGACAACTTTCGGCGTCGATCGTTTTCCAGATTGCTTTGAGCGCTTCTGTATCTTGTTTTTGCCAGGAAGCAGTTGATGCAGGAGAGTAATAAGTAGTCGCCATAATAATCTCAGTCGTTGCTTGGTTGAATCCAGATGCTGATTTAAGCAGTGTGGGAGAACGGGAGTATAATTGTTTCAGAATATTACAATTCTTTCTCTTCACTATAGCAAATCTTTTTTTTGTTATTTTTTCGTTGTTCTTCGTTCGTTGTTCTTCGGGATACATTCCCCATTGGGGGAGAAAGAGCCATAAACCAACTTTAATCAACCATAAACCATGAACCAATCACCAATCATTAACATGATTTTAACCAATGATGATGGCTTTCAAGCTCCTGGGATTCAAGCCTTACAAACCATAGTCCAACCAGGAATTATTATCGCCCCCGAAACTGAATTATCGGGCTGTGGACATCAAGTGACGACAAAACGAGGCTTAAAGTTGCAACAACATTCCCCAAAACTGTATAGTCTTAATGGGACACCAGCCGATTGTGTTCGTATCGCCTTAACACAATTATATCCTGATACAGAATGGGTTATTTCTGGAATTAATGCTGGGGGAAATTTAGGCGCAGATGTTTATATTTCTGGAACAGTTGCTGCGGTGCGAGAAGCGGTTTTTCTGGGGAAAAAAGGGATTGCAATTTCTCATTGGCGCAAACAACCTTTAGAAATTGATTGGACAATTGCAGCCCGTTGGACTGCTCAAGTTTTAGAGAAATTATTGTCTCTTCCCTTACCTCCTAACTGCTACTGGAATGTTAATTTACCCCATTTAGAACCCAATGCTGATGAACCAGAAATTATTTTTTGTGAAGGCGGAACACAGCCCTTACCTGTCGAGTATGATTTTGATGGAGAATCCTATCATTATCGAGGAAAATATGAAAAACGTTTGCGTCAAAAAGGAAGTGATGTTGATGTTTGTTTCTCTGGAAATATTGCTGTTTCTCAATTAAAACTATAAGAAACTATCTCTTAGTTTAACCACTTCTCCAATGACGATTACAGTGGGAGAAAGTTTAACCCCTTGCGTCATTTCTACAATGGTTTCTAATGTTCCTGTCCAAACTTCTTGGTCTTTTGTTCCTCCCGATCGAATCATCGCGATTGCACAAGATGCGTCTTTTCCTTCTCCGATTAATCTTTGGACAATAGTTGCTAAGTGACGACCTCCCATTAAAATAACAAGAGTGTCCATTTTTGCTAATGCTTTCCAGTCTAGTTGATCGGGTTCATGAGCCGTAATCACGCTAAAACCGCGACTCAAAAATTTATCTGTTAAGGGGATTTTAGCAAGGAGAGGCGCTGCGATCGCAGAAGATAATCCTGGTATAATTTCCACATCGCAACCGACTTTTTTGAGGGCTTCGATTTCTTCTCTCGCACGACCAAAGATAAACGGATCGCCATTTTTCAAACGAATGACTGTCTGCTTTTTCTGGGAATAATAGACAAGAAGATGATTAATTTCATTTTGGGAAGTGCTGGGTTGTCCACCTCTTTTTCCCACATAAATCTTTAAACATTTTTTCGGAATAAGTTCTAAAACAGCTTCATTCACTAAAGCATCATAAATTAAGACTTCTGCCCGAGTTAATAAATCTGTTGCTTGCTGAGTTAAATATTGAGGATCGCCTAAGCCAGCGCCAATAAGATAGACTTTCATTAATTTATTGTGGGTTCTTTATTCTCTGAACCATGAACAAATAACTAATAACAAATCACTGCTCATCTGATATAGTTTAATACATTCGGGTCTTAATAACGATCAAAATATTATGCGGACGATCGCGCAGATCAACGAGAAAATCAAAGCCAAAAAAGCCGTCGTCTGGACGGTAGAAGAATTAAAATCTCATGTCGCTGAAAAAGGCGTTACTCAGGTGACCAAAGAAGTGGATGTGGTGACAACAGGAACATTTGAACCGATGGAGTCATCAGGGGCAATTATTAATCTTGGACACACTGATCCGCCGATTAATGTGAGACAATGTTGGCTCGATACTGTTCCCGCATACACAGGATTAGGTGCGGTCGATCTCTATCTTGGGGCAACTGCTACCCCTGATTATAGTCAGTCTGGAGAAACCAGTGAATTAGAAACTCGTTTAGGAGGGACTTACAAAGAATGGGGGGGTGGTCATGTGATCCAAACCTTAATCGCTGGTCAACCCATTCAACTCAAAGCCATTGGACAAGTGAGTGATTGTTATCCTCGCGCTTCCTTCCAGACAACTCTGACTCGCGAGACGATTAATCAATTTTATCTTTACAACCCTCGCAATATCTATCAAAATTTTATTGTTGGGGTCAATGCGGGCGATCGCGTCCTCTACACCTATCTCGGTCCATTACACCCGAATCTAGGAAACGCAGTCTATTCCTCCCCAGGGGCGATCGCGCCCTTATTCAACGATCCAGAATTAAATTTAATCGGGATTGGAACGCGAATTTTGTTAGGGGGAGGAATCGGCTATATCGCTGCTGAAGGGACGCAACACTTCCCCAAACAACGGCGACTTCCCAATCAAACCCCGATCGGTCCTGCTGCGACCTTAACCCTTGTTGGAGACGCAAAAGCCATGAATCCTCGTTGGGTAAGAGGATGTTACTTTAAAAATTATGGCCCTTCTCTGATGCTGGGGGTTGCGATTCCTCTGCCAATGCTAAATGAGCAAGCAGTGGCTAATTGTGCGGTTAAAGACGCAGAAATTGTCGCCCCAATTGTGGATTTTTCCATTCCGCGACGAGTGCGTCCCACTTTTGGCTTAGTTAATTATGCCCAGTTGAAAAGCGGGAGCATTAAAATTGAAGGGGAAAGAGTTCGCACGGCTCCCTTAGCTAGTATTGCGCGATCGCGAGAAATCGCCCAACTCTTAAAAGAACAAATCAGCACAGGGGGGTTTTATCTGTCTGATCCGGTTGATCCTCTGCCCAAAGATCGGGTTTTTCTTCCTCAAGATCGTTGGGGATCGCAATTTGCTCTAGAATGATTAAAATCTGCGATCGAAAATTATTAGGGGCTAGCTGTCGATCATTCAAACTCTAAAACAGGGAAGCGCTCCATTTGTTCAACCGCTAATCTCGCATTCCTGCGAAGGGAATCACTTAAATGAGGAACATGAGGCACTTGTGAGAGGAAATCTCTCGTTCGCCGTAAAATCCTGACCACATCTCCTTCATCGAGAGTGGTTGCTTCACACAATTGATTCCACTCGATTCCTTCCACCCATTGTTCCACTAAACCAATTAAATCAGGTTCTAACCACAGGGGAATCGCAACGCGATATCGTCGCTGAGTTTGGAATAGTTCTCTGCGAATACTCCGTAATTCACTAAGGGCTTTAATCACTGGCATCGGCGGGGTAAAATCACTTTCACTATCGGGGCGTGGGGTTTCTGTAATTAACGCACAGCAAGCTGCAGCAAGATAGGAAGGAGACAGTTGATCTAAATAGCCCGATCGCAGTGCTAATCCTAACCAAAGTTCATTATCACCACGAATCGCCGCAGCACTTTCACCAAGGGAAGTGGGTCGATAGTTTTCTAATGCACCAAACGTCTCTAAAACTTCACAGATATCTAAAAATTCTCGCCAGTGTTGCGATTGGTTTTCTCGCGTGTTGGTGTGATGTCTTTGTAACTCTTCTTGGATATGCTGGCGCTGATTATAGATTCTTAAGAGTTGTTTGGGTTGCCCCCATTGTTGCAGAGGATGATGGGTCATGCGCTGTTGAATATCTTTGATCTTTGCTTTTTGCGCGGAGACTTCTGGGGGGTCTGTATCTGGGGGCGTAATTTCTTCTAGACGTTGAGCGATTTCAGCAGTGTGTTCATCCCCTTTGCGTCGTTTCCCTGGCTTGATTTCTAAGTCTGATGGCACATTAAGATCGGAAATGGAAGATGCTGGGAACCCATCATTTCCAATCGCGCAAATATCGCTTTGAATCGCCACATACCAACGATTATCGGCTGCTAAACAAATTAAAAAAGGAGGATTCCCGGGACTGGGTTCAACTGTGACTAAAATTGCAGGTAGGGGAGAAGAAACCGTTACATATTTCCCTTTCAGATAGACTAAATCCCCTGCAGAGAGTTCGGAAATAGCAGCATTCAAAGTCGGGGTGCGATCGCGCTGTGCTTGTTTGTCTAGATATTTGAGAATCCGTTTTTCTTCTTTGAGATGGGCCTGTAGTTTTTCATACTGACTAAAATATTCTCTCGGAATGGGAGCAATTTGCACATCAATGCGGGTTAATTCTTGAGTTAGCTGCGCGATCGCCTTTTGTTCTGGAATTAACTTCTGATTAGCTAAATATTGGGCAAAACTGCGCTCTAACAGAGATTTTGCCTCTTGAACCGTCTGTCGTTGCAATAAATTCAGCACCATGCCATAAGTTGGGGTAAACTGACTGATGAGAGGATCAGACTCTTGAGTGGCCAGATAAGCTGCTTCTTTTGCCCCTTCAAAGCGAGTTTGCACACAAACCACATTCCCTTTCTCATCCATTCCTCGACGGCCGGCTCGTCCTGACATTTGTAGAAACTCAGAAGCTCTTAACAAACGGTGTCCTTGGTCGGTGCGTTTGGATAGGGAAGAAATAACTGTAGTTCGCGCTGGCATATTCACCCCGGCCGCAAGGGTTTCTGTGGCAAAGACCACCTTCACTAAGCCTCTAGTAAATAACTCTTCTACCAGCCCTTTCCAAGCAGGCAAGACCCCTGCATGGTGCGCTGCGATTCCTCGTTTCAAGGGTTCCAGTTGTCCACCTCTTGCCCCTTCAGGATGCTTCTGTAAAAATTGTCTCAGATAGTGCTGAATTTGCTCTTGTTCTTCTGCGCTCACTAACGAGATCGGCCCGAGTTCTCGCACTGATTGGTCACAACCGCGACGACTGAAAATAAAATAAATGGCAGGGAGCATTTCTCGTTGGGCCAATTGCCCCACAACGGTTGTCAGATCAGGACAGTCGGATTTGCTGACGCGGTTTTTGCTACCTTTTTTCTTGGGTTTTAAGCGAGGATTGAGTTTCTTTCCCTGATCGTCAATTAAGGGAAATAACCCTTTCGGAGTGCTAAAGTGAAACTGCAAGGGAACGGGACGAAAATCGGATTTTACCAATTCTGTGGGGCCATGAATCTGGTTAATCCAGTTAGTTAATTCTCCCGCATTGGCGATCGTAGCGGAAAGGGCGACTAATTGAATACTCTGGGGACAATAAATAATTGATTCTTCCCACACTGTCCCGCGATTGGGATCATTCATGTAGTGACATTCATCTAAGACCACTGCTTCCACATCTTCGAGAGATGTTCCTACTTCTCCGATCGATGTTCCATAAAGCATATTTCTGAAGATTTCTGTGGTCATCACCACGACCCCCCCATTCCGATTCACAGAAACATCCCCTGTCAGCAAGCCTACTGTTTCTTCCCCAAAGGTTTGTTGAAAGTCTCGTAGTTTCTGATTTGAGAGGGCTTTTAATGGCGTGGTATAAAAAACTCGTTTTCCTTTGGCTAAGGCGCGGTGAATGGCGTATTCTCCCACTAGGGTTTTCCCGGATCCTGTGGGAACGGACACCACAACTGATTTGTTCGCGTCTAAAGCTGCGATCGCGCGGACTTGAAAATTATCTAACTCAAAAGGAAAAAGCGTCGTTAAATCTAACTCTGTGGAAAAAACACTCACTTATATTTTTGTTATTTGTTGTTGGTTGTTTGTTATTTGTTCTTTGTGGCAACTAAGAGATCAGTTTTCCTACATGACTAATGATCCTCTTTTTCATGACCATAGAAGTTAATCCGATAATCTGTGATTTTGATGCCAGTTTGGGCTTCGATTTTTTGAAGCAAGTCTTCTGGCAATTCCACATACACATCTACAATCTTACCGCTATCCAAACAATTGATGTGGCTATGGGTCTGGCTAACATGACCATACAATCTTCCTTCACACCGTTCCACACATTCAATAATGCCATGACTCGAAAGTGCTTCTAAGTTTTGATACACTGATGTATGTCCAATGTCCTTTCCTTCTTGGTTTAGGCGATCGTAAATTTCCCGTGCTGACAGATGTTCTTCACAACGCCACAGTAATTCTAAAATAGAACGTCGCTGACGACTTAAGCGCATTCCTTGCTCTTGACACTGAGCGAGTGCATCTTCTAACGTTCGAGTCATTTCACCGTTTATCGAAGAGGCTTTTGGGTTGATGGGGTTGCTTTGGCTGTGGATTCTAATCATAGAGCTTGCGCGGGTTGTCTTTAATTCGGACGGGACACCCCAGCTTGCGTTGCAATAGAAGTTGATCGCTAGGGACGATTTGAAAATAAATTGTTAATTTTAGTCTAAACTACTTCATACTCATTTCTACTTTAACTTAACTTTCAATCAATCAAAAATCGAGCGAGTCACCCCGCCCGATTAATGTGATATGTTGAGGAAATTTAGTTGTCTAAGTCTTGACGGTTGGGGTTACGAGCAGGGTCGTTGGATAAAAATCCGAAGATAAAGAGGCTAACAAAGAATCCGACAACGATATAAACAGCAATTTTGAGCGTAAGCATGATTTTATAATTTGAGCCTGACTAGAATGATGGTTAATCTGGGTTTGGTTAAGTATTGACCCTAACATCTTAATGATACTTAACGCAAGCTAGTTTCCGCAATCCCTGACAAAAAGATGATTGACACTTGAGTAATTTAGGCGTTTTCAGTCTTTACTAAGCTGCAAGTAATCGGACAAGATGCAAATTGAGCAGTTTGCTTAAGGCTACCTTTTCCATGTAACCAGCGTAACCAAGTCACTTGTTGGGGATGAATTCCTTTGAGGGTTAAGCCTGCAGAAATTAATAAAATTGCTAAAATATTAATTCCAATCACGCTACTTGCTACCAATAAAACGGCGCTTACGGGTAAAAGAGATTGCAGCGCGATCGCGAATAATGCTGTCATTGCTGTAATCACGGCTACCACTGGAAAACCAACGACTAAAAAGCAGACAGTGAGCGTAAAGCACCAAATCAAAAAGCTCTTGATAACTGCAAGAAATTGATTCTGAAACAGGCTTTGACTTTGTGTTAATTGCATTGATTTAATCTCCAATTGTTTGATTATAAGTTCGTTTTTTGAAAGGGGGCTTTCCACCTTCCTCTGATAACAATTCAGTATAGCTGTAACACAAATAAAAATGAGTAAATAGTAATATAAGTTTACGAAATCAGGGAATTTTTTCGGAAACTCTCAGCTTAGTAGCGAAAGAATGGGCAAGATCAGCCCCTTTTCTTCATAGAACTTAAAAAGCTAAAATGCTTATTTTAATGATGATTACTGAATGAAATGATCTGATTGAAATTGAGCTTGAGTAGTAGCGGATTTAGTTTATTTACATAAGTTAATAAATTGGAGGATTTTTTTCAGATTTTATCAGAATTCCTACCTAATACCGTTTTCGAGTTTCTGAGAATGGGCTTGTTTGAGCAAAGATTCCGCAAAGGCGATCGCGTTCTCATCATGTTCTCCCCCTGCTAGTTGCGCCAGTTCGTTACGTCGCGTATCGGAGTCAGCTAAGCGCATCACAGAGACAGTTGTTCGAGAGGAGGAAAATTGTTTCTGTACCCGAAAATGAGCGTCAGCAAGGGCGGCAACAAGGGGCTGGTGGGTCACACATAGAACCTGTTGTTGTTGGGCAATTTGGCGTAATTTCTGCCCGATCGCGCTGGCGACTCGTCCCGAAACCCCTGTATCAATTTCGTCAAAAACAAGGGTTTGTAACTTTTGTTCGGTTTGGGAAAAACAGGCTTTTAAGGCGAGTAAAAAGCGACTCATTTCTCCCCCAGACGCGGTTTCTGAAAGGGGTTTTAGGGCTTCTCCTGGGTTAGGGCTAAAATAGTAATTCACTTGTTCCGCGCCTTGGGCTGTGGGAGAAATGGGGGTGAGAAGACATTGAAATTGTACCTTCTCCATTGCTAGGGGTTTGAGTTCTGCAATTAATTGTTTTTCCAGTTCGGTGGCTGCTTGTTGGCGCTGTTGGCTGAGGGTTTCACAAGCTGCAATCAGGGTATTGTAGGCGATGTTGGTTTCTTCTGCGAGGGCTTCTAAAGATTGATCAGCATCATTAAGGGTGTTTAACTCTGCTTGGAGAGAATTTTGATGGGCGATCGCGTCTTTTAAGTCTGGCCCATATTTGCGACAAATTTGTTTGAGGGTGCGAAGGCGATCTTCTACTTCTGTTAGGCGATCGGGGTCTGATTCTAGGCTTTCTCCATAGGTATAAATTTGTTGTCCTGCTTCAACAATCTGGGTCATCGCATTTTGTACCATTTCTAAGATCGGAGTCAGTTGCGAATCATATTGCACCATTTCCGTGAGAATATTTTCTGCTTCTGTGAGCAGATCAGTTCCTGCGGGAGATTCATCATTTTGCTGATATAAAATCTGATACACTTGATAGCTGAGTTGTTGCAGTTCTACTGCATGGAGGAGGCGATCGCGTTCTTGTTCTAAGTCTTCTAATTCTGTTTCTTCATCTAATTGGGCTGCAATGAGTTCATTTAGCTGATAATTAATCCAATCTAACCGTTGTAAGCGTTCTTGTTCACTTTCCCGACGATTATTGAGGGTTTGCTGAGATTGAATATAAGTTTCATAAGCAGAAGCGACCTTTTTCCGTTGTGCGCTCAGAGCTTGTCCGCCGTAAGTATCTAACAATTCCCGTTGGCGGGCGGGAATCATCAGTGCGACTGTTTGCCCTTGAGCAGTGATTTCCACTAAATAGCTACGCAGTTCATTAATCAGTTGTCGATTGACTAAAACGCCATTAACCCGCGATCGCGATCGAAGTCCACTCCGTTTCAGGGCCATTTCCCGACTACAAACAATGGTTGCATCATCAAGGAAATCAATGTCTTGTTCTTCTAACCAACTGTTGAGTGCAGGAGTGAGGGAGAATGTGGCTTCTACCAGCGCTTTTTCGCTTCCTGTGCGAATAAAACGGCTATTGACCTTTCCCCCTAAAGCGACATCGATCGCGTCGAGGATAATCGATTTTCCCGCCCCTGTCTCACCCGTGAGAACATTTAAACCCGCACCTAAATCTAGTTCTAGCTGATCCACTAAAGCGAAATTCTCGATTCTGAGGGAAATTAACATAGGAATTAATCATTAATAATTAACAATTGAAGAAAGACATTCCCAACGATTAATCATTTTAAGGAGTGGTAGGCATTGCCCACCATGCTGTACCTCATGACTCCAGGAAACGCGATAAGTGGTTTTAAATGCTGCCATTTTTCACTTGTTAAGGAGAGAAAGATCAGGGCGATCGCGCGATCGCCCTCATTACTATTCATTAATTTTGTAATTCATCTAAACGGGCTAACACCTGTCGGCTATGAATCGGTGGTTTGACCCCAATCAAGCGTTCTCGTAAAATGCCATCAGGATCGATGAGATAAGTATGGCGCAGCGATCGAATTCCTAACCATGATCCATAAGCCTTACTCACTGATCCATCTGTATCTGCTAGGAGAGGAAACTCGACCCCAGTCGCATCGCAAAAGGCTTCATGGGATTGGACATCATCGGCGCTCACCCCAACAATCTGAGTATTGCGGGATTGATATTTCTCCATATCCTGCTGAAAGCGTTTTGCTTCTATGGTACAACCAGAGGTAAAATCTTCAGGATAGAAGTATAAAACCACCCATTTTCCTCGATAGTCAGACAGAGAAATCTCTCCATCTCCTGTATTAGTGGGAAGGGTAAATTGGGGTGCTGGTTCATTTAATGGCGGTTGCTTCCCTCCTAAAGCATCAGCATTGGGAATGAAACAGAGAAAAACTAAACACAGGCTCAAGCAAGCAATTAGAAAACGACGACGAAACATGATCACTCTTGAATTAAAGTTTTATGTTGAGCTTAGCAAGTTATTTGATTATTTGTCTTCTTACGATTTCATTTGTTTTAACTCCTGTTCTATTTCCCAATTGCGAAATTTTTCTTCGATCGGGTCAAGGGGGCGATCGGAGCTAGAGGTATAAACTTGATCAGGATTCCAACTATCTGCAAATCTAGAATTTGTTTGATGAGTTGTTCGATATTCTTGAGCTTTTACTTTTACTTCTTTTTGACGGATTCTAATTTCTTCAACCAATTTTTGAGTTTGCTGAATTTGTTCTTTAACCCCTTTCATTTGTCCCCAGCGTTGATTTCCTAAGCGCAAGAGACTTGACTCTTTTTCTTGCGCTGCTTCTACTAAATCTTGACGATTGGCAGCTTTTGCTTTTTCAATTCTTTGATGCCATAATTTAATATCTTGAGCAATAGAGAGAATCTCATTTTCTAGTTTCTTTTCTTGTTTTTGCAAGCTCAAAATAAACCGAATAGAATCTTTTTCTTGCTCTCGTAGTTGCTCTTCTAATGCTTGTAGTTCTAGATGGGGATTATTCTTTAAGAAATCATCTAAACGAGTTTCTAAAAAGCGGGTTAAATCATCTAATAAACTCACGGACTATTGCTCCTTACTGCACTGATATTTTCTCACCAACAGACATAATTTTGAGTTGTTGATTCTGTTCAAAAATTGCCTCTTGGTCATTCACAGAAATTAATCTCCAGTTACTCCCTGGAATGGTTTCTTCCAACATAACTCGTTTGGTAGTTTCTCCCACCTGAAATAAAACAGCAGAATGACTTCCCAACTCGATTAAGCCAACCAGAGTATGAACAGGTTTTTCAGGAGAGGGTTCTGGGAATAAATCAGGGGTTGGTTCTGGTACAGTCTCTTTTGAGGAATCAGGAATAGGTTTTTGCGTTGCTTGTTCTGGTGTTGTTTCTTGGGGGGAAGATGACTCCTGAGAGATTTTTTGGGGAGTCTCCTCTGGTGTTGAAGAAGGTGTTTCTACTGTCGTTGGTGCTGGTGAAAAGACTGGTTGGGGAGGGGGTGGGGGAAGCGCGGGAAGTTGTGCAATAGAGACTGTCTCAGGGATTTTGGGTTGACCAGACTCACCACTCCCTTGAAAAGCTGGTTTGGGAGCAGACGCAACCGCTTGGGAAGGTTGATCAGTTTTAGGTTGGATCACTTCAGATGAAGACTGAGTTTTGAGTTTCTCTGCTAGTTTTTGATCGCGCTCAATTTCTAATAATGCTCGTTCCATGTAGCTGAGAAATTGACGATTCGTATCAATTTTTACATTTTCTACTGCAACTTGACGATTCGGGGAAATAACGGAACTATGAAACTGTTCCAAGCTGACAAAAGGTAATTGATTTTCTTTTTCCCATAACAGCAAAATAGTGATGATCAATAAAAAGCAGGAAGAGGAAAAAATAATTTTATCCAGATGAGGCAGCCAAGGAAGACTCGGACTTGTCTCGGTTACCCTTGATGCTGAAGCCTCACGGGTGCTTTGACTGCGCTTTTTGGGAGCAAACTCAAAATCCTGATCATGAACAGAAGAGACTGGTGTGGAATGCTTTTTAGGTAAGTATTTGGGCTCACCTTGTGTCTGATTTCGATAAAATTGATTTTGGGAGAAATTAGAGGGAGGTAGGTAATAATTTGATTGCTTTGTCCCTTCTAACTGTTGCAGCCTACCATTAATTTGCAAAACCTGATCAACCTCTTGAAAGAGGGGATTAATCATTTTTTCAGCATCAGCTTCAACTTTTTTTTGGGAATGGGATACAGCCATAATTGCCTCTTGCCCGAGATAGAAATTTATTGCTTTTTGCTTTAATTTAAGGGATTTCTGCAAAAAAATAAGTGACTTTGATCAGGAACTTTGTTTATAAAATATTTTCTAATCCATAAACTAAAGATTTGAGTTCGGTTACTTTGCGGATAGCAAGGATGACCCCTGGCATATAAGCTGCGCGATCGCTGGTATCATGGCGGAGGGTGTAGGTTTGTCCACTCGCCCCAAAAATCACCTCTTGATGAGCAATCAAACCAGGTAAGCGAATGCTGTGGAGATGAATGTTATCATTGGCTAAAGCCCCTCTTGCCCCTGCGATCGTTTCTTGTTCTTCCACTTGCGGGGGGTTATAGGTTTTCCCTTGTCCACTTAGCATTTGGGCGGTTTTAATCGCTGTACCACTGGGCGCGTCTGCTTTTTGATTATGATGGAGTTCAATAATTTCCACATGATCAAAATACTTCGCTGCTTGAATCGCTGCTTGTTGCAGCAAAACAATACCAATGGAAAAATTAGGAACAACTAATACGCCTGTGGTTGCTTTTTCGGCAAAATCGGTTAAATCGGACAATTGTTTTTCTGTTAATCCCGTTGTTCCCACCACAGGGCGCACCCCATAGGCGATCGCAGTACGAGTGTTTTCATAAACGCTATCAGGATGAGTAAAGTCAACCATCACCCCTTGTGTGGGATACTGGGTTGCCATCACCAGTGTTCCCTGTAATTCACTTAAAAGGGGAACTTCCAAGGGACCGCAACCGACCACTTCTCCCACATCCTGACCAAGGTAAGCAGGATTTTGATCCACTGCTCCCACCAGCATCATTCCTTCCGCTTGAGAAACGGCTTTCACCACTTCCCGTCCCATTTTCCCAGCAGCGCCATTCACTACCACGGGAATCATTGATTCCTCTTTTGTCATACGGCTGTTTTCCTTTGACGACTCCTCAGTATTTTAACAGGATTTGACCAGCCCAAGGTTAGCGTAAGAAGCTGCTCGCTAGCCAAAGCATAAAGAGGGTCGCTAAGGTGCTAAATTGTTCCACGGCCATTCCTGTCGCCACGATCGGGGCTAAAACCGATCCTAAACCAATCCCAATCAATAAACCCACTAAACTAATAATCAAAGCGCGACCTAAGCGGTTTTCTTTGCGATTCAACAGGTAAGCGCTGGTGGCAAACCCCAACGCTAGCACTAGGGAAGCACTATCTGTGGAGGATAACGTAATCGCCACTAGCAAGACATAAATCCCTGCCCCAATCAATAAATCATTGCGAGAAGGAGTATCGAGAAACCGTTGTAACCAAGCGGGAGAGGTATTTTGATTGACAGGTTGAGGTTTGGGTTTAGCGGGTTTTGCCCGTTCTGGAAAACGAATCCGTTCTGGGACTTTAATTTTCCCTTCTTGGCGCAGGCGCAACCGATCCATAATGATGGAATCATAAGCTGCTTCTACGGCTTCTTTTTGCCGTTGATTGTCTTCATATTCTCTGGTTAAGCGGGTTTTTGCTTCTTGTATTTCTTCAAAAGATGCGTCTTCAGTTACGCCGAGTTGTTCATAAGGATTTTGCTCGCTCATTGTTTTCTCCTTTATTAGGGCTGATTCAACGTCATCATAACTTGACAAATTAACGGTTAAATCCGTCATTTTTGAGACCCAATTGTGCTGCATTAACTCTGAATGGTTTCCGAGTGATTATTGTTCCTGTCTGCGGTTGTTTTCTCTTCAGAGACGGTTTCCGCTTCTGATGAACTCGGTTCGAGTTGAGCGTTCATTTTCACGGACTCTTGGCTTTGTGCTTTGCTCGTTTCTCGTTTAAATTCATTTTCAAACTCACGGGAAGCATCTTGGAAGCTGCGAATGGCTTTCCCCAAACTACTGCCAATTTCAGGGAGTTTTTTCGGTCCGAAGACAAGGAGGGCGATGACAAAAATCAACCCCATTTCTGGTAAACCGATGCCAAAAACGTTCATAATAAATTCTCCTAATATAAGTTAGCCTGTCTCTAGTGTATCTTTTCAATTTTCAGGCAGTTCGTACTGCTCGACAATCCGTTTGGCAAATTCAGGAACATGATCGTCGAGTTTTTCGGGATAATTGCGCTTGACATACAGGTAATTGCGGGTAAAGTGGGAGTCAATGGAAAAGCGAGCATATTCTAACCCTTTGGGCCCAATTTTTTCAATCACCACTCCCATCAATTTGGCAGCCCACATGGGAAGTGTTACCCCTTGATCATAAGCTGGGATGCTTTGTTGGACTGCTGCTTTGCGGTTTCCTTGGGACATGACAGGCTGAGTTTCCAGTTGGTCTTCTACTAGGTCTAACATTTCTTGACCGATATCATTGCGAACCACAAGCCATTGATACTGAAAAGGAGCGCCCATATAGCCAACAACAAGATCAGCCAGAGAGTTAACATAGTCAAAGCAACTCATGCACGACGGTGCAAAAACATCTTTTAATTCTTTTGTATTCAGTCCAAAGAAGGGAACTTTTTCGATGCTACCATCTTCGTGTTTGAAGTGAACCCGAAAGTCTTGCATAAATTCGTAGTGAACGACAGTTTCGGGGGATTTGCTGGTGGTTTCAAGGAACTTTTGTAGTCCTTCGCGAGTGACATTATCCACGCAGGGCGTTCCTAAAACGTAGAGCTTTTCTAAACCAATTTTATCTTGAACGCTTCGCAATGCTTGAATTTGACAGCCCACCCCGATCGCGAGGAGACGTTTCAATCCTGATTGTTCCACTTGTTCTAGAATGGAAAGGTTAGGAGAGAGAGTGGGTTTATTCACCCGTGCTGCGAGGACTTCTTCTGGCGTTCTTGCTATGATTGGCATTGGTTGAAAGCGATCGTCTGGAGTGTTTTGCACACAGACCACGCCCTCCACTTTTCCTTGTTGTAGCATTTCACAGGCGATCGCGCTAACGATCCCTGTCCACTGTGCGCCTGCAATCGGCTCTTTTTTCCGCGCTGTCATCATAGTTTGATGTACGCCAAAATAGAGATCGTCTTCTCGGTCTAAGTCTCGACTGCGCCCATGAGCTTCTGTTTCTAGTTCAGCAATTTGTTGATTGAGAAAAGCGCAGGCTTCTTTAACATAGTGGATATAATAAGTGTCGCACAATCCGCACTCACTGCAAAGGGCTTTGGCTGGGCGTGGGCTGTTCGGCTTGAGAGCTTTGGCTTTGCGATGAGAAGAAACAAAACTCATGTTATTCTACTGATTGATCAATTGTTTAAACTACTTTCATTAGTATAATTGATAGTTGATCATTGGTCATTGGGGGATTAGAAAGGACTAACAACGAAGAACGAAGAACGAAGAACGAAGAACAAATAACTAAATTAAAGATTATCATGGCTGGAGTGTTCATTCGAGTGTTATTTTTAACGATAACAATTGGTTTAATTAATAGTAGTTGTGCAGAAACGAAAATCAATCAGTGTCGTGCCATTATTGAAATCGCTAATGGGACAGTGGATCAAGCAAGAGAATTAACCGATGGGGGAAAAAGTACCGATCCTGAAGCAGCTTTGTTGGCTGCAGATACCATGGAACTGGCAGCCGAAGAGATGGCAAGTTTAGAAATCACTGATGAACCATTACAAGGGTATCAACAGGAATTTGTTGAGATGTACGAGGAGACAGCCCAAGCCACGCGATCGTTTGTTAGAGCTTATGAGAAAACGGATCAAACTGACTTAAAACAAGCCCGAAAGCGGTTGCAAGCAGCAACCGATCCCGAAAAGAAGTTAGTGACAGAAATTAATCAGTATTGCTTAGAATAGGGGAAAATCTTAATTTTGAGCAGCCATCAAACCTGAAATATGAAAATACAAGCAACGGAGAAAACAACTTTAACTTGGAGTGGCGATACCCTCGCCATTGGCTTATTTGTTGGTGGAGTTACCGTCACAGGGGCTTTAGCAGAATTGGATGAAAAACTCGCAGGAACGATTAAAGAGTTAATTACAGAAACTGAGTTTGAGGGAAAAGCTGGAAGCAATGTGGTCACTCGCGTCGGAGGAAATGCCCCCATTCGTAAGATTATGTTAGTGGGGTTGGGAGAGTCTGAAGAATTTAAACTGGATAGTGTGCGCCTAGCAGCCAGCGCGATCGCGCGGTTAGCCAAATCTCAACGCAGCCAAAACCTCGCCATTAGTCTTCCTCTGTTCGACAATCACCCCGCACTCACCGCACAAGCAATAACAGAAGGGATCACCCTTGCTCTGTACGAAGATCGCCGTTTTAAATCTGAACCCGAAGAACAGCCCTTAAAATTAGAAACTGTGGAGTTGCTAGAATTGGGCAACCAAGAAGCAGCCATCACTAAAGCCGAAATTATTTGTGATGGTGTCATTTTAGCCAAGCAGCTAGTGGCTGCTCCTGCAAACTCCGTGACCTCGGTTACACTTGCGAATTTAGCAGAGGCGATCGCTGCTGAACATGGTTTAGAGGTAGAAATCTTGGAAAAAGAAGACTGTGAAAAGTTGGGAATGGGAGCTTATTTAGGAGTCGCTCAAGCGTCGGATATTCCCCCTAAATTTATCCATTTAACCTATAAACCAGAGGGAACCCCCCGTCGCAAAGTTGCGATTGTTGGCAAAGGCATTACCTTTGATTCTGGGGGGTTAAACCTGAAACCTTCAGGGAGTGGTATTGAAACCATGAAAATGGACATGGGCGGTGCTGGGGCTACCTTTGGGGCAGCCAAAGCGATCGCGCAACTCAAACCTGATGTGGAAGTCCATTTTATCAGCGCGGCCACCGAAAACATGATTAGCGGTCATGCGATGCACCCAGGAGACATTCTGACCGCTTCTAACGGCAAAACGATCGAGGTGAATAATACGGATGCAGAAGGACGGTTAACCCTTGCTGATGCCCTTGTGTTTGCAGAAAAATTAAAAGTTGACGCGATCGTTGATTTAGCCACGCTCACAGGTGCTTGTGTCATTGCTTTGGGCGATGATATCGGGGGATTATGGAGTACGGATGATCTCCTCGCTGATCAGTTGAAAAATGCTGCTGAGTTAGGCGGCGAAAAAATCTGGCAAATGCCCCTAGAAGAAAAGTATTTTGAAAGCATGAAGTCAGACATTGCAGATATGAAAAATGTAGGGCCCCGTCAAGGGGGAGCGATCAGTGCAGCGCTGTTTCTGAAGCAGTTTATTAATGAGACTTCTTGGGCGCATATCGACATCGCCGGCCCTGCTTGGGCAGATAAAGAAAGTGGGGTCAATAATCCAGGTGCAACGGGTTTCCCTGTTCGGACGTTGGTTAACTGGATTTGTGGGTAAAATTCACCACAATAAGAATGATGTCGGGGCGCGATCGAGTTCTCCAAAAGATTTTTAATTTTTTGTTAAATCTCTTTACAGCAGTAGCTAGCTACAATGATAATGATTACCATAGTGATAAAAAAAATAAACTAATGGTTACGACTCAAAATTCTGTTCCTGTTACCGTTCTAACGGGTTATCTCGGCGCTGGTAAAACAACTCTACTCAATCGCATCCTCACCTATGAACATGGCAAAAAAGTTGCGGTGGTGATTAATGAATTTGGAGAGGTGGGAATTGATAACCAGTTGGTGGTCAATACCGATGAAGAAATCTTTGAGATGAATAATGGCTGTATTTGCTGTACCGTGCGCGGTGATCTGATTCGGATGATTGGTAATTTGATGAAACGGCGGGATAAATTTGATCATCTGGTTATTGAAACCACAGGAATTGCTGATCCAGCGCCAGTGATTCAAACTTTTTTTATGGATGAGGATGTCCGCGCACAAACTAACCTCGATGCGGTGATTACACTGGTTGATGCTAAACATATCCATCAGCATTGGGATGCGGAAGAAGTCCAAGAACAAATTGCCTTTGCGGATGTGATTTTACTCAATAAAACCGATTTAGTCAGCCCAACTGAATTGGAAGATTTAGAAGGGCGCATTCGAGGGATGAATGCAATGGCAAAAATTTATCGCACGCAGGATGCAGAAGTCGAAATGGATCGTATCTTAGGGGTGCGAGCTTTTGACCTCGATCGCGCTTTAGAAGTCGATCCCAATTTCTTAGGAGAAGACGCGCACGAACATGATGAAACCGTCAAATCAGTAGTGATTGATGAGAGCGGAATGCTTGATGGCGATCAACTAGACCAGTGGGTGGGTGAACTCCTCCGCAACCGAGGACCCGATATTTTTCGGATGAAGGGTATATTAAATATTCAAGGAGAAGACAATCGTATTGTGTTTCAAGGGGTGCATATGTTGTTTGATGGAAAAGTCGATCGCCCTTGGCTTCCCAACGAAACCCGTAAAAGTGAACTGGTGTTCATCGGACGTAATTTAGATGAAGCTGAACTTAAAGCTGGATTCCGAAACTGTTTAATTACAAAATGAGAACTCGTATCGCATTTGAACCCAGAGGAGAAAGCCATTTATCGGATTATATCAGCGCGATCGCGGGGTCGCCAACAGGAGAATTGTTTGCGGTGAGTTCTGCTGCTGGAGAAATTGCCCTTTTCAGTTTAGATTCCTTTGTCCCTGTTTTCTTACAAGCAGCGAATGATTATGCCGTTGATTGTCTTGCTTTCTCTTCTGATGGTCAATTTTTAGCCAGTGCTGGACAATTAGGACAGGTGAAAATCTGGGAGATGTCTTCTGAGTCTCCTCAAGTCGTGGCGACTCTGGATTATCCTTCGACGTGGATTGATCATTTAGCATGGAATCCAGTCAATCATCACCTTGCATTCAGCTTGGGAAAGTATATCCAAGTTTGGGATGCAATGACTCAAGAAATTGTTACCACTCTCAATTTTGAAACCTCATCGGTGCTAGATTTAGACTGGCGCAGTGACGGGTTATGGCTGGCGGTGGGAGGATATCAGGCGACACAAGTATGGAATACTCAAGACTGGGATGATGACCCCGAATTGATTGAAGTTCCTTCTGCGAGTATTGCAGTGAAATGGTCTCCAGACAGTCGCTACTTGGCTTGTGGAAACCTCGATCGCACCCTGTTGGTTACGGAATGGGGAAATCCCAATCCTTGGCTGATGCAGGGTTTTACGGGCAAAGTCCGTCAACTGGCTTGGTCTGCTCTTCCCAATCGTGCTGGTGCGCCGTTGTTAGCGGCAAGTAGCGGTAATGATATTGTAGTTTGGGAACGCAGTCAAAATAAAGAGATTGGCTGGAGTAGTGAAGCAGTTAGTCATCAAGAACAAGTGGCTGCGATGGCGTTTCATCCTCAAAGCCTGAGACTCGCCTCAGTGGGGAAAGATGGCTGGCTTCACTTTTGGCATCGCGGTCAAAAATTGCTACAATCATTTGACCCAACATTGGAGGGGCTTTCTGCTCTGAGTTGGCATTCTCAAGGTCATTATCTGGTTGCTGGTAGTGAAGGTGGAGAAGTTTTACTTTGGTCGCAAGCCAAGCGCCGACAAGGCTTTGGGTAGGAGTTGCTGAAACCAGTGATTTTCGAGATCGAATTTGGATTCTGTTAGCTTTGTGAAATGGAATCACGAATTAAAGAAGGACTATCCAACCAATGTTCCATAAAATTGCATCCCTAAACCAATGATCATGCTAAATGCGATCGCGCCAATGGTCCGAGCAACCCCGAATTGGAATCCCAAAACTTTCGCTATGAGAATAATCGCTCTTTACATAAGAGTTAGAGCTTTAATTTTAGAAATCTTATCCTTTTCTAACCCCTGTAACTCCTGTAAGTTTAACCATCCTCCCTGCACTAACTCAGCAAGAATAAAAAGAAGGGTTGAAATGTCATAATGATATTTACCATCAATTTCGTGGCGTTTCGCACTCAAAAGATCATGTAAATGCCATAAGTCTTCTGGTGCTTCTGCTCGCTTGGCTCGTCGCTCCACCTCTTGCATCAAAGCGGTGATCTCCCTTTCATAAGCCTTATTGAACGCTTCTTGTGCAATTTTCTCTTCCTGAGAAGACCATTGCTTGTGAGTTGCTTGCATTATTTATTTTGATTATTAAGTTTATTAATTTCCGTAATGTATCTTAGCACAATTCTCAGAATAGTATGATCCCCAATTCTTTAAAGCGAGAGCGCGACAGTCCCCAACAGAGGGCGAAGCGGGGTGGATCAATCTTCTGAAGACATCCTATTTTTGAGTGAGTCTTCTCATTCAATCTGTAACCACTGCAAACAATCCTCTATACAATTGGTTTGATGAGGATAATTAAGCTGCGGCCGATCGATGATAATTAAACGAATACCAAGCGCTTTCGCAACTGCTTGTTTAATTTCTTCCCCTCCTGCTTTTCCTGATGCTTTCGTGACGATTAAGGAAATCTCCCACTGTTCACATAATGCCTTTTCTAGTTTATAATTCACGGGGGGACGTAATGCAATCAGTTGCTTCTGAGAAAATCCTGCAGCTAAAGCGTTTTCTAAAGAAGATATTGCAGGTAAGATTCGGGCAAATAAAACGGCGTTTTCATGGCTCGATCGAAACCAAGGAAGTGCTTTATAGCCAACAGTTAGTAAAACTCGCTGTTGCTGTAAATAATTGCTGTTAATAAGGGTTTCAAAGTGATCGAGGATTACTATTTGAGAATCAGCTTTTGGAGTGAAAGAGGGACGTTCGTAGCGTAAATAGGGAAGATTTAACTGCTTTGACAGCGCGATCGCATTTTGAGAGACTGCCACCGCAAACGGATGAGACGCATCAATAATCTTTTCTATCCCATACCTTTCAACTAATTCCACCATTGCCAAGAGAGAAAGCGTTCCCACCCGCACAGTGATTAACTCTGATTCTGGGTAGAGCGCGATCGCGTTGCTTGTTGTTACGGTCACAAGACAAGCCTGTCCACAATCCGCTAGTTTGGCGGCTATGAGAGCGCTGTCACTTGTTCCTCCAATTAACCAAATTTGCTTCATCACGAAAAAAGGGTTAACCATTTTGGTTAACCCGTTGCAGCTTAGGAACATTCAGTAAGGACGTTCTTAGCAAACGCCTATCCTAGAATCAATCTACTGAACGACTAACTTGACGTTAGCGTTTTCGAGACCACGTTGCTTCGCTTCTGCGAGGGTTTTATTAACCGCATATTTTTGATTAATAGAGTTGATTAACTCAGTTTGATTATGCTTTTTAGCAACACCCCAAAGGTCAGCGATGAGATCGAAAGTGCCGTCGCTATTTTCAGACCAGCCTAAATCGTATTCCCCTTCGAGTTGGGCAACGATGTCAGCACGAAGACGTTGACCATTATAGCCACGAACATCAGCGTTGGCTTTAACATTAAGACCAAGGTCGCTTAAAGACGCTTTGAGAACTTCTGCGTCGCTGATTTTGGTGCGGAGAGTGCTAAAGTGAGACATGATTGATATCCTCCTAATGGGTAGAGTTGAACATTAACTGGTTTTGACAAGTGCGATCGCCCTATGTTAAGATTGGACGCGATCGTTGAATTGAACTGCTAGCAAAGGTGCTAGCCTTTCCTCCTGTTGAGAGCAGGAGAGAAAGCCTGTTAGAACTCCAGTCGCTGGTATTCAGCGACGGAGGATGACGCAGGTCGTGCGCGTTGGTGCGCCCATTCTCGTAGTGCATTGACCTGTTCTGTCATCGTGCGGGACAGTGGCATGGTTGACTTCAGCGCAGCGATAATGTCAAGCTGCGTGAACTCACGGTCTTGAGCAAAAGCATCATACATTGCAGCGATTAATGCTTGCTCAATTTCTGCCCCAGAAAAACCTTCTGATAATTTAGCTAATTGTTCCAAATCGAAGCGAGAAATATCGGAACGTCGCTTTTGTAGATGGATACGGAAAATATCTCCTCGTTCTTGGGTATTGGGTAAATCAACGAAGAATATCTCATCAAACCGTCCTTTCCGTAAGAACTCTCCTGGTAAACGCTCCACACGGTTTGCAGTCGCCATGACAAACACGGGAGAATCTTTTTCCTGCATCCAAGTGAGGAAAGACCCAAAAATCCGACTGGATGTTCCTCCATCTGAATCTGATGAACCCGCACTTCCTGAGAAGGCTTTATCCAGTTCATCGATAAATAAAATGGCTGGTGAAATGGATTCTGCAGTTTTTAAGGCATTGCGGAGGTTGGCTTCTGAGCGCCCAACAGTTGAACCATCATAAATGCGTCCCATATCTAACCGTAACAGAGGCAGTCCCCACAAACGGGAGGTTGTCTTCGCGGTTAAAGATTTCCCACAGCCCGGCACTCCTAGAATTAACATTCCTTTTGGTTGAGGAAGTCCGTAATCTCTTGCCTTTTTCGTAAAGGCTTCTGAGCGTAACTTCAACCAGCGTTTCAGTTCCTCTAAACCACCGATATTATCTATGGTTTCGTCTTCTTCTAGGAACTCTAGAATCCCATTCCGACGAATGAGTTGTTTCTTCTCTGAGAGAACCACATCCACTTCTGCTTCTGTGAAGCGTTGGGACGTGACAGACACTTTGCGGAAGACTTTTTCTGCTTCGTCACGGGTTAAACCGAGGGTCGCTCTTAAGAGCTTTTCGCGAACAGTGCTATCAAGGCGACGTTGTTTGGTTTTTTCTAGCTGTTTGCTCAGCACCTGATCCAACTCGCCTAAGTCGGGTAAAGGGTAATCTAACACGACTACTTCTTTCTCTAGCTCGATCGGGACTTGTTGAACGGGTGACATGACAACGATGATTTTGTCAGTTCCCTTAAAACTCGCGATCGCGTCCCTTAGCCAACGAGTTGTTGCTGGAGAATCAATAAACGGATGCAAGTCCTTAAAAATATAAATCCCTGCTTCTTTTTGTCGCACCACCCACTCGATCGCTGCTTCTGGAGAAACTGTATTTCGCTGAGGAGTTTGCTGTGGCTTCCCATAATCCATAATCCCGTGAGTCACTGTCCACACATAGACAGAGCGGGCGCTGGCCTGTTCGACAATTTCTGAAATTGCTTGCTCAGCCCGTTCTTCCTCTGGAGTTACGAGATAGATAAGAGGATATTGAGCTTTGATTAACACACTGAGCTCTTCGCGCATTGCTTTTCACCTTATCCTTAAATACAGTCCTATCATGGATGAGCAGATCGCCATCTTTAGTTAGGGTTTACTTAGCAGGGGACTAATTGCTCTTGATCCTGCGATTGATCTGGGTCAGCAGTTTGGACTTGCTGATTGACTTGCTCAGTTGCCAACTCTTCGGTTTTTAGGGATGGTTGAGCTTGTAAGGAGGTCAGTTCCCCATCTCTCATGATGAGTGCACTCTCGCATTGAGGACATTCATACAGACGGTAGGTTTGACCGTGTTCGAGTTGCTCTGCTTCTTCAACCACTTCGGAATGATTGAGATAGAAGACGACCGCTTGTTCAACTAAACTTGACATCGATTCACCGCTAACTGCCGCTTTGATTTTCAGGTTTCGATGAACATCCGATGGAACATAAAGCGTAACTTTTTGCTTATCTGACATATCCTTTAATGTTGTTTTACCCGGGTATTAGTAGTCACTTTAGCGAGTTTTTTCGAGACCGTCAAGCTGTTAAGACAGAATAATGGTATTTTTGTAATATTCCTTTACATTTTGGCGAGTCCTTTGTCCTTCGTCGTTGGTCTTTAGTGATCATGCTTAGGATTAGGTTTTTCTTAATGACTAAGGCAAAATCAGGTTACAATTGCGATCGCTGCTTAGTCTCAACCAAATCCCAATGATGCAATCTTATAACAACTTACAACTTGTTCTCTTTTCAGGAAAAGGCGGAGTCGGAAAAACCACAGTTGCTTGCAGTTTTGCGCGAAATTGGGCGCGATCGTTCCCCAGTGAAAGGATTTTACTCTTATCCACCGATCCTGCTCATTCTATTGGCGATGTGCTAAATTTTTCAGTAGCAGCAACAGCCCAGCCCTTGTCTGATTTGCCAAATTTGCAAGTTCGCGCTTTAGATGCAAGTATGCTGTTAGGAGAGTTTAAAGAACGCTACGGGAAAACTTTAGAAATCCTAGTGGAACGAGGAAGTTTTGTGGATGGGGAAGACTTAACCCCTGCCTGGGACTTGGGATGGCCTGGTTTAGATGAACTGATGGGGGTTTTAGAAATTCAACGGCTGTTTAATGAAGATGAGGTCGATCGCATTGTGGTAGATATGGCCCCCAGTGGTCACAGTCTCCACTTATTTGAAATGATGGATTTTTTAGATAACTTTTTGGGAGGGTTAGAAGGGTTTCAAGAGAAGCATCGGGTGATGGTGAAGAGTTTATCCCGTCAATATACTCCTGATGAGATTGATGAGTTTTTAGAAACGATGCAGCAAGATTTGGCTAGGGGTCGATCGCTGCTCCAAGATGATAGCAGAACAAATATCATTGTTGGTGCGATCGCGCAGCCGATGAGTTGGTTAGAAACCCAAGACTTGATTGCTTCTCTGGGAGAGCTTAACATTCCTTGTGGCGGGGTTTTTGTCAATCGAATTCTAACAGGTGAAGATCACTCTCCCAACCCCCTTGATTGCTTTTACGAACAACAGCAGCTTCTCGAAAAATTCCGCAACAGCACCCAACCGCTTCCTTTATACCTTGTCCCAGACCAAAACAGCGATCCCGTCGGAATGACAGCATTAGATGAGTTATTTAAAAAAATTGAACCCATTGGCGACATCAAACAAATCACAGCACCTGAAGGGATTTCCTTTCCTGATCCAATTCTCCCTGGTCTTCCCGACTGGATTGAAGAAGGTCGTCAATTAATTTTAGTCGGAGGAAAAGGAGGTGTGGGAAAAACCACCACAGTTGGGGGAATTGGTTGGGGAATGGCGCAGCGTCACCCAGACAAAAAGATTCGTTTAATGTCGATCGATCCTGCTCATTCTCTAGCCGATGCCTTAGATACTCCTCTTAGCCATGACCCGATCGCGATTACAGATAATCTTAGCGCTCAAGAAATTGATTCCGATGTCCTCCTCGATGAGTTTCGGGAAGGATACCTGTGGGAGTTGGCAGAGATGATGAGTGGGGGGAGTGGCGACACGGAAGGGTTACAACTGGCTTATGGACCGGCAGCATGGCGACAAATGGTATCGCAAGGATTACCAGGAGTTGATGAAATGTTAGCGTTATTGACTGTTGTGGACTTACTCGAAGCAGGGGAACAAGATTTAATGATTGTGGATACTGCACCAACCGGTCATCTGTTACGCTTTTTAGAAATGCCAACAGCGTTAACCGACTGGTTAAGTTGGATTTTTAGACTGTGGATGAAATACCAAGCGGTTGCGGGTCATATAGAATTAATGACGAGATTACGCCAACTGCGAAAACGAGTAGTTAATACCCATAAAAAATTACAAGATGCTGACTATACTGAGTTTATTGGAGTCTTGCAAAATCAGAGTGCGATCGTGGCGGAAACCGAAAGAATGATTCAAGCTCTGGCTGAACAAGGAGTCTCTCAACGGTATCTGATTCACAATCGTTATGAAGCGGAAAAAGCCATTGATGCGAGTGTTTTTCCCAACCAAACCTTAGTCCGTCTTCCGAATCTTCCGCGATCGATTCCCCCTTTAGAACGCATACAGGGAGCAGCAAAGCTATTGTTTTAACTGCTCAAGAGGGTCACCGCAAAAGTTCCACAATCCCTGTTTGTCCGTCAATTTTGACCCTTTGACCATCTTGGAAAATCTGCATGGCGTTGGGAATATCCATCACTGCGGGAACGCCGTATTCTCGGGCAATAATTGCGCCATGAGAGAGTCTTCCCCCGACTTCTGAAATTAACCCCCCCGCACGGGCGAGAAAGACTCCCCAACCTGCATCTGTATAGGGAACAACTAGAATCGTGTTTTTGTCAACAGTAACGGTTTGCGAGAGGTCACGAATAACTTTGATCTGCCCGATCGCCTGTCCTGAACTGGCTGCAATTCCTTGCCATTGCTGTTGAGAGGTGACTTTTGGCATAGCGAGAACGCGATCGCGTTCGGGAGGATGTCCATAAACCACGTAGGGAACAGCTTCTAGTTTCTCATCTTCTGTAAATGTAGCATGACGCAACTGAATCCTCTCTGGAATTTCTGAGCGTAGTTTTGGGTCGTCATTTTTGACCAGATGCCGAATTTCGGATAATTCTAGAAAAAAGATATCTCCTTCTTCGGTTAACAACCCTGTTTCTAGCCATACCTTTTCTAACGCCAGAACACTCCAGCGCAGATGAGCTAACAAGCGGTTATAAATCTCTGCCACTTTCCCTTTCAAATTCAGCCGTTGTTGGACATTCTTTTCTTTTCCACTCTGCTTATCTAAAATTTCCTCTTTCTGGCTCGTTTGGGTTGATTCACCAAAGAAAAACTGAGTAAAGGAAGCACGAGCGGGACGAGGATTATCTAGCCAACGGGGAACCGCAATATCTGTGGCAGTTTCGCTTAAATACCCGTAACGGTTTAACCACTCATGAAACTGTTCTAAAATGCTTTCACCATCAGGTAATTCCGCCAACATGGCAAACAGAGAAGGAGCGGTCATGGGTTCAATTTTATTCATCGGTAGCAAATTACGAGCATCTTGAGCAATTTTCTCTAATGCTTTACTGGAAACCACCTCTGGCAAAGCGTTAAAATCTAGGGCTGTTTCATCGACTTTGAAGAGCGTTTGACGCAGGGAAAAACTGAGAGGAGCAAGAATATTGTAGTAAGTAGCACTCTGGAGACTGCTAAGAATCATGTCCATGCGGGTGAGTAATTCTTGGGGGGATAACCTATCGGCAGATTGATTTTGTAAGTCTTGGAGAGTCGGGTTGAATAAAGATTCTTGGTCAACGGCGAAATCTTTTTCTAAACGCCATTCTCGCAGCGCTAGACGCAGTAATCCTGGTACATTGCGAAGAGTCGAAAGCAGGGAAGGACGGCTAAATTTTGCCCCTCTGGTGAGGAATTCTAAACTTTCTGGGGGGAGACCCATGCGAAGGAAGATTTTTCCCAGTAGGGTGGCGTTAAAATAAGCGCGACTGTAGTGAAGAGTTGCAGTTTCTTGGAAGTTTAAGCCTTTGGCGCGATCGCCCAACACCACTGTAAACAGTTTTCCCCACACCCCGCAAGTCAAAGGACGATTAATCGACCAAGTGAGAGGACGAATTAACCCCGGAATGACTTCTGCTGCAATTTTCCTGGTCCAGATTGGTTGAAGCGTTGTAATGGGGCGACTTTGTAGAATCCAGAGTTGTTCTCCATCATAAGTCCATTCAATATCTTGAGGAAATCCTCGAAACCGATCTTCTAATTCTCTAGCTAAACTGGCAACTTCTTGTAAAAGAGACTCTGGAATATCCCCTTTCCCTTCTACTTTCGGAGGAGACTGTTGAATGACACGATATTGTTGCGGTGTGCTTTGTCCAGAGACCACTTGCGCTGCTCCCCCCGGCAACGCTTCAATTAAAACGGCATCTTCCATCTGATTGATTGGATCACGACTAAATGCTACTCCTGAAAAAACCCCTTGAATTTGTTGCTGTATTAAGACAGCCATTTCTTTCTCTCCTTGCTTTTGTTGGCGACGATATTGAGCAGCAGTGGGGTTATGATAAGAAGCCTGACATTGGATGATGCCATCTTTAAGAGCTTCTTGATTGGTAATATGGGAAATACTTTGATATTGTCCTGCTGCTGAGGTTTCTTCGCTATCTTCTCCCACTGCCGAAGAACGAACGATTAAAGGATTTTCTTTGCTGGGAGAAACGTATTCTAGCAAAGGCTGGGGGTCATCTCCTGCGGGAAGTACCCAACCCGAGGGGACAGGATATCCCCAACGTTTTAGTTGGGAAAGGGTGGCTGCTTTTTGCCCAATTTTTTTGGCGGGTAGTTCTTGATCCAAGGAGAGGATTATACGATCGCCGCGAAAGAATTGAAACATAGAACTGTTCTTCCCTTGCTGAGTGGGTAAATCAAGGTCATCTGGAATTTTATAGTATATGGCAAACAATAGCAGCGACAGGGCAATAATTGCCATTATCCTAGAAGGATCATTGATATGGCGTAAGCTGATTATCAGGGTCATTAAAATCAAAGCCCCATTGCGTCCTGCTACGCGATTCCGCAAAATGGTAAAACTAATCCCACTAATCAGTAATATCAATCCCGCCGAAATCGGGTCATGAACTAAAATTCCCCACATCACATTGGTTGTCCCTGCGCCCTTACCTCCCCAATAGCGTCCCATCACAAGCGCAATCAGGGCGACAATTTCCCAAGTCGGGTCTTCAGGAAAAAACGATCGCGCCAACAAGACTGCAATAATGCCTTTTCCAGCTTCCGAAATGACTGCAGGAATCCCCGCTACTTTTCCCCCATGATAAAATGCTGCTGAAACCGAGATATTGCCCGTTCCTAGGCGTTTTAAGTCCTGACCCGTCAAACGCAGGGTTAACCATCGGATCAGGGGTAATGCCCCTAAAATTGGGCAGAAAACGAAGATGAGGAAAGCCCCCCAAAGTTGCGCGATCGTCATATTTAGTGATCCGTGACTGTTTCCTGTTTTTCTTCCCTGATCCTATCTTGATTCTAGAAAGTTATGGTATTGAAATGAGGATCACCCAATATAGAACT
Source organism: uncultured Dactylococcopsis sp. (assembly GCA_964463655.1). Lineage (GTDB taxonomy): Bacteria > Cyanobacteriota > Cyanobacteriia > Cyanobacteriales > Rubidibacteraceae > Halothece. The sequence goes on along the minus strand of CAYXDG010000008.1, from coordinate 97 downwards.
GCTATATGGAGAAAGCAAATGAGCGATCGAATGTAATGTTTGCAGAGTGAGTAGCATAACGGAACAAAAAGGTATAAACCTTCTTATTTCGTTTGCC